>JBFHDX010000113.1:0-11871 GCA_041584475.1 Alphaproteobacteria bacterium | reverse complement strand
GCCACGAGTTCGTCTCGCGCCGGATCACGCCGAGCGTCGAGACGCATTGCGGTGCGAAGACGTACCAGGCGAGCAGCGCCAGCGCGGTGGCGAGCGACCAGTGCGCGGCGAGCGTCCCGGCGAGCGTCCCCGTCGCCGCCTCGCCGCCGCTGACGGCGAACACCGTGCCCAGCCCGGCGACGGCCACCTCGCGTGCCGCAAATCCCGGGACCAGCACCACGGCGATCTCCCAGGTGAAGCCGATCGGCGCCAGCAGCGGGTGCAGCACGTCCCCGATCATGCCGGCGAAGCTGTAGCTGATGGCCGGCCCGGTTGCCCCCTCGGGGGCCCCGGGTACCGTGCTGAGGAACCAGATGAGGATCATCATCGACAGGATGATGGTGCCCGCGCGCCGGACGAAGATGCGGGCCCTCTGCAGCACGCCCAGCAGCACGTTGCGCGCGTCGGGAAGCTTGTAGGCCGGCAACTCCATGAGAAACGGCTCTGCGGTTCCGCGCCAGACGAGGCGGCGCAGCACGAAGGCGACCGCGAAGGCAGCGGCGATTCCGGCGGCGTACAGGCCGAACATGACGAGGCCCTGCAGGTCGATGAAGCCGGCGACGGTTCGGCGCGGCACGAACGCGGAGATGATGAGCGTGTAGACCGGGATGCGGGCCGAACAGGTCATCAGCGGCGCGATCAGGATCGTCGTCAGCCGGTCGCGCCGGCTGTCGATCACGCGCGTCGCCATGATCCCGGGGATCGCGCAGGCGAAGCTTGAGAGCAACGGGATGAAGGCGCGCCCGTGCAGCCCCGCCCCGCCCATGATGCGGTCCATGAGAAACGCCGCGCGCGGCATGTAGCCGGAATCCTCGAGCAGGATGATGAAGAAGAACAGGATCGCGATCTGCGGCAGAAACACGAGGACACTGCCGACGCCGGCGACGATGCCGTCGGCCAGCAGGCTTCGTAGCGCGCCCTCCGGGAGCGTCGCGACGATCAGAGCGCCGAGCGCCTCGAAGCCGGTGACGATCGTCTCCATCGCCGGCGCCGCCCCCACGAACACGGCCTGGAACACGAGGAACAGGACCGACAGCAGAACCGCGATGCCGGCGACGGGGTGCAGCAGCACGCGATCGAGTCGCGCGGTCCAGGTGTCGGGCCGGAGCGGCGGGCGAACGCAGATCCCGAGAATGCGCTCCGCCTCGCGGTGGGCGTCACGGGTCTCGGCGGCGGTGGGTTCGCGCCAGTTCCCGGCATCGGCCGGCGCTACGCGTCCGGCAACCGTGTCGATCCGCCGCAACAGCTCGTCGCTGCCGCCGCGACGCACGGCGACGGTCGCCACCGTCGGCATCGCCAGCTCGCGCGCGAGCCGGTCGAGGTCTATGGCGATGCCGCGGTGGCGGGCGATGTCGAACATGTTGAGGGCGAGAATCACGGGGCGACCCGTTTGCTTGAGCTCGAGCGCAAGCCGCACGACCAGCCGCAGGTTCGTCGCATCGGCCACGCAGACGAGCAGATCCGGTGGCGTCTCGCCCGGCAGCCGACCCAGCACGGCGTCGCGCGTCACCGCCTCGTCGGGGCTGCGGGCGCGCAGGCTGTACGTCCCCGGCAGGTCGAGGACGAACACGCGTCGCCCACCCGGGGTGACGAAGGTTCCCGCCTTGCGCTCGACGGTCACGCCGGGATAGTTGCCGACCTTCTGCCGGCTTCCGGTGAGCGCGTTGAACAGGGCGGTCTTGCCGCAGTTGGGGTTGCCGACGAGGGCGATCGCGAAGGATGGCGCCACGGTCAGTCTCCAATTCCGGCGAGCCGGACGAGGATCGCGTAGGCCTCGCGGCGGCGCAGGGCGACGCGCCGGTCGTCGATGCGTACCGCGATCGGGTCCCGGCCGATGAGACCTTCATGCAGTATCTCGACCGCCGCACCCTCGACGAAGCCGATCTCGAGCAGGCGCCGCTCGAGCTCGCCCGGATCGCGGCCGCCGTCGCGCGCATCCGGTTCGACGCCCACGCGTACGACGACGCCTCGCGTGCCGCGGACCGCGGCGCCCAGGCTTACGATCCCGGGAGCGCGGGCTGCGCCGGAGCGGCGGCTGGACGGGCTTGGAGCGTCGGGTCCATGCATGACGGAGGCCCTCGATTGCGACGCCGATTCTAGCGCAATTGATAATCATTCGCAATTTCGAGCCTGCCTTCGTCACCCGTGTCCGTGCCATCGGAATCCCGGCGGAATATCGATTTTATTCAGTTTTTTCAGTTGGGTAGCTGGAACGCTCACGCAGCGGACCCGCGGCGCGGCCAATCGTCGCAGCGGGTACGCGGCGGACCGCAACGCGCGGGTGTCCGCTCAGCGCCCGCCGAGTTCGTCGCGCAGCAGACGGGCCCCGGCGCCGAGCGCCTGCAGCTTGCCCTCGGCCACCGGTTTCGGCAGCGGTGCCATGCCGCAGTTGGTGCACGGGTTGATCCGCTCGGGATCGACGTATTCCATCGCTGCGCGCAACGTCGTGGCGACCTGTTCGGGCGTCTCGATCTCGAGCGAGGCGACGTCGATCGCACCGACGAGCAGCGTCTTGTCCTTGAGCAGCCCGAGCAACGACAGCGGCACCTTCGAATTGGCGCATTCGAGCGAGACCTGGTCGATACGGCTTTCGTTCAGCGCCGGGAAGATCTGCTCGTACTGGCGCCACTCCTGCCCGAGCGTCTTCTTCCAGTCGATGTTCTCCTTGATGCCGTAGCCATAGCAGATGTGCACCGCCGTCGTGCAGTCGAGCCCGTCGATGGCCCGGTGCAGCGCCACGATCCCCCACTCCTTCACATCGTCCATGAACACGTTGAAGGCCGGCTCGTCGAACTGGATCAGGTCGACGCCGAGCGCCACCAGTTCACGTGCCTCCTCGTTCAGCAGGTCGGCGAACGCCATCGCCATGTCGGCGCGGCGACCGTAATGCGCGTCGGCGATCGTGTCGCAGATCGTCATCGGGCCCGGCAGCGTGAATTTGAGCCTGTGCCGGGTGTGCGCGCGCGTGAACCGCACCTCGTCGCTGTGCACCGGGTATTTCCGGCTGACCGGTCCGGTCACGGTCGGCACGTCGACGACGTAGCGGTTGTCGCGGATACCCATCTTGGTCTTGCGGGTCCAGTCGATGCCGTCGATGTGCTCGAGGAAGCCGTGCACGAAATGCACGCGGAACTGCTCGCCGTTGCCGACGATGTCGATACCGGCGTCCTCTTGCTCCTTGAGCCAGACGAGTGCGGCGTCGCGCTGCGCCGCATTCAGTTCCTCGCCCTCGAGGCGCCATGGCGCCCACAGCTTCTCCGGTTCGGCCAGCCATGACGGCTTCGGCAGGCTGCCGGCGATCGTGGTGTCCAGCATGGGCGTCTCCTCCGTCCGTGCCGCGTCGACGTTCGCCGGCCAGCGATGGGCGCCGGCGTGCGGCGGGGCAGCGGGCCCTACCGCACGAAGGCGCCGAGCGACTGGCGCACCTTGGCGGTCATGGCATTGTCGAAATCGTTGATCGTGTTCTTGACCAGCGCGTACTGGATATCCTCGCGCTCGTTCATCGTGGCGTCCTCGGGAACCGTGACCGTCCGCTTGACCCTGGCGTCGGTCGTCGCCGCGCGCGGGCCGACGGGATCGGCGACGCGTATCCGGATGGAGATGGTCGCCTCGTAGCGCAGCGCCTGCTGCCGGGTGAACGAGCCCTTGAGGCCCTTCATCGGCTCCAGCTCCACCTCGATGACGCTCGCCTCGAGGATGGTGACCGTGGCCGCACCCCGGCTGCCGACGGCGCGCAGCCGGTCCGCCGCCCAGCGGCGCGCGGCACGGGTCGGCGGAACGGGAAACCGTTCGCCGACGTGCGGCCTCTCCAGCGGTTCCACGTACGGCACGTCGATGCGGACCTCCGCCACATCGAGCGCGATCGGCGCCTTGTCGGTGAAGGCGATGTCGGGATAGGTCTTGCGCTTTGCCGGCGGTGGGCAGGCGGCGAGCGCGAACGCGGTCAGGGGAAGGATGATGAGCAGGGCAAGGCGCTGCATGGGGCGTCTCCGGAGCGTGGACAGGGTAGTAGCGGGCTCGCCAGCATAGCGCCCGCTCCGCGCGGCCTTCAAGGGCAATCGGGGGACGCAGGAAACTAGTCGAACAGCGCCTCGATGGCGTCCGCGTCGAAGGTCTCCGTGGTGTTGCAGAACTGGCACGTCACGGTGACCTTCCCGTCGATCGTCAGATCGAGAACCTCGCCCCGCGGGAGCGCGGCCAGGATCCGGGCCGCGCGTTCGCGCGAACAGCGACAGCCGAAGGCGAGGCCCTGCGGCCGGAACACCCGGACGCCGTCCTCGTGAAACAGCCGGTACAGCAGCGCCTCGGGCGCCAGCAGCGGGTCCAGCAGCTCGGCCCTGGTGGCGCTGCTCATCAGGATGACGGCCCGTCGCCACGATTCGTCGCGTTCCTCGCGGGAGACGATCATCTCGTGCTCCGGCAGCCGCTGCAGCATCAGCGCGGCGGCGCGCCAGCTCCCCGCCGCGTCGCGGTCGACCGCCAGATGCACCGCCGCCGAAAACTGCTCGGACTGCTCGAAATAGTGCCGCACGCAGTCGGCCAGCGTGGCGCCGGTCAGCTCGACGATGCCCTGGTACCGCTCGGTGTGCTGTCCCTGGTCGACGGTGAACGCAAGATACCCTTTGCCGAGCAGTGCCGGGACGGGGGCCCCGGCGATCTCGTCGGACAGCGTCGCCTCGGCGTCGACCTCGACATAGCCGCGGATCGCGCCGCCGCTGGTGACGTCGGCAACGAGCATCCGCACCGGGCCGTCGCCCTTGATCTGCAGCGTGAACAGGCCGTCGTACTTCAGCGCCGCCGCGAGCGCCACCGCGAGCACCAGCGCTTCCGCGAGCAGGGTCGCAACGGCTGGCGCATAATCGTGGCGCGTCAGGATCGTGTCGACCGCCGGGCCGAGCCGAACCAGCCGGCCGCGCAGTCCCGGCGCCTCGATCTGGAACGGCTGGACGAGGTCGCCGCCGTTCGGGACCTGGCCGCCATGAGCGGGGAAAGCGGTTATCCGAGACACCAGGCGAGGATCCCCTTCTGTGCGTGGAGGCGGTTCTCGGCTTCGTCCCAAACCACCGACCGCGGCCCGTCGATGACACCGGCGGTCACCTCCTCGCCGCGGTGCGCCGGCAGGCAGTGCATGAACAGCGCGTCCGGTGCGGCCTTCGCCAGCAGACGCTCGTCCACCCGGTATGGCTTGAGGAGATTGTGCCGGTTGCCGGCATCCGTGTCACCCATCGAAACCCAGGTATCGGTCACGACGCAGTCAGCGCCCTGCACCGCTTTCGCCGGATCTTGGGTGACCATGACGTCGGCGCCCTCGCGCTTGGCCCAGGCCACGACTTCGCGCGACGGGGCGAGCTCGCGGGGACAGGCAAGGCGCAGCTTGAAGTCGAAGCGCACGGCGGCGTGGATCCAGCTGGTCGCAACGTTGTTGCCGTCGCCGCACCAGGCGACCGTGTGGCCGGCGATCAGCCCCTTGTGCTCCTCGAACGTCATGATGTCGGCCATCAGCTGGCACGGATGCGAGCGGTCGGTCAGCCCGTTGATCACCGGCACGGCGGCGTTCTCGGCCAGTTCGGTCAGCTTCTCCGGCGCATCGGTCCGGATCATGATGGCGTCGACATATCGGGACAGCACGCGCGCCGTGTCGGCAATCGACTCGCCGCGGCCCAGCTGCATCTCCTCGGGGCTGAGGACGACGACGTCGCCGCCGAGCTGTCGCATGCCGACCTCGAAGCTGACGCGCGTACGCGTCGACGGTTTCTCGAAGATCATGGCAAGCGTACGGCCTTCCAGCCGCTGCGGGTCGCGCGCCGTACCCTGTTTCAGCGCACGACCGAGCTCGATAATGTCGCGCAGCGTCAGCGCAGCGATGTCGTCGAGATCGAGAAAGTGGCGGAGTTCAGCCATGGGCGCCCTTCCACGCCGCGGCGACCCCCTCGATGATCGCCGCCGCCTCATTGACCTGGGTCTGCCCGATGATCAGCGGCGGCAGGATGCGGACCACGTTCTCGGCGGCCGGGGCGGTCAGCAGGCCCGCCGCGCGCAGCTTGGCGACGACGTCGGCAGCAGGTACGGCACATTCGAGTCCGAGCATTAGCCCGGCACCCCGTACGCTATTGAAGATCTCGGGAAACATACGCACGATCGCCTGCAGCCGCCCGTACAGCGCCTCGCCCGTCGCCCGTACCTGCTCGAGGAATCCGTCGCCGAGCATGACATCGAGTACGGCGTTGCCGACGCACGTCGCCAGCTGGTTACCGCCGAAGGTCGTGCCGTGTACGCCCTGCGTCATGCCGCGCGCCGCCGCCTCCTTGGCGAGCAGGGCGCCGACCGGGAAGCCCGAGCCGATACCCTTGGCGACAGCTGCGACGTCGGGTTCGATCTCCGCCCATTCGTGCGCCAGCAGACGCCCCGTACGTCCCATGCCGCACTGGATCTCGTCGAGGAACAAAAGCAGCCCGAACTCGTCGCAGACGCGACGCAGGCCGCGCAGGAACTGGATGTCGGCGTTGCGGATGCCGCCTTCGCCCTGCACCGGCTCGACGAGGATCGCCGCGGTCTCGTCGCCGACCGCGTTGCGCACCTCGTTCAAATTGTTGAACGCGACCTGGTCGAAGCCGTCGACCTTCGGCCCGAAGCCGTCGAGATATTTCGGGTTGTTGGCGGCGGCAAGGGCCGCCAGCGTACGCCCGTGGAACGCGCCGTCGAAGGTGATGATGCGCCAGCGCTCGGGATTGCCGCCCGAGGCGTGATAGCGCCGGCAGAGCTTGATGCCACCCTCGATCGCCTCGACGCCCGAATTGCAGAAGAACGCGCTGTCGGCGAAGGTGGCGTCGACCAGCCGCTGCGCCAGCCGCTCCTGGTCCGGCATGCGGTAAAGATTCGATGTGTGCCACAGCTTCTTCACCTGTTCGCCCAGTGACGCGACGAGATGCGGGTGGGCGTGGCCGAGGCTGTTCACCGCGATGCCGGCCGCGAAATCGAGATAGCGCCGCCCGTCAGCGTCGAACAGGTAAGCGCCTTCGCCACGTTCGAAGGCGATCTCGCAGCGGGCGTAGGTCGGCATCAGGGACGGAATCACGACACACCCCTCCGGGGCAGCGGCTACCAAGCAGAACTCGTCGGAAACCGCGGAGTATCTGCATTCGCCCGGAACGTGTCAACGGGGCGGGAGCGGGGGCGGCGGCCCGGCATGCGGCGATGCCGACGCGGTGCGCGACCCGAGGCGCAGCCCGCGCCCGAGGCGGCTCAGAGCTGGGCATGCACGGCGAGCGCGACGACCGCCAGCATCGCCAACGCCATGGCGACGTTGATCGTTGCATGCACCGCCGCGGAGAGATCGAGCCGATGCAGCGTCACCCCGGCCCATAGCCAGGCAAAGTGGATCGGAATCCAGATGACGTTCATGATGAACAGCTTGATCAGCGTCTCGGTCGCAAGCGCGTGGGGCATGAAGGCGAACCCCGAAAACAGCGCCGCGTTCACCGCGTAGGCCTTCGGGTTTATCGGCTGCAGCACGAACCCGTTCCAGAGGCTCGGGGCCCGCTCGGCGTGAATGAAGGCGATCCTCGATCGGGCGAGGGCGATCTTGGCCGCGAGCCAGAGCAGGTAGGCGGCCGAGCCCCAGAGCAGCGTGGCGCGCAGCCAGGGAAACGACAGCGCCGCGGCCGCGACGCCGGAGATCACGAGCCCGGCGACGAGATTGTTCCCGGCCCAGAGGCCCGCCACGTACGCGACGCCGGCGCGGTATCCGTAGCCGGCGCCGACGCCGGCGGTGGAGAGAACACCCGGTCCCGGCGTTATGATCAGGAAGAAGACGGCGGCGGCGAATTCGAGCATGATTGTCGCTAACTAGCACCCGCGCAGCGATTGATCCAGCCGGCGATCACGCAGCGACACGGGTCCGGGGGCCGAACCCGCGACCGCAGCCACAACCGACCGACATCCGGGCCGGGCGCCGGCATTCATCCCGGCCGACTGCGCACCGCATCGGTTCGAACCGGGTCGGCCCCGGGGCAGAGCGTCGACGTGCGTTCGGCCTCGTTCCGTCGCGCGCCGGCGACGGGACCGGAGCTGCGAAATCGCCATCAAATCCGGTGAAAGTACCGACGGATTGGCGCATAATGGCGGGCGGTCGCCAGGGTGGCCGAAGCCCCCCTGCGGATCCGCGGAGGACGCTCGACGTGACAATGAGACAACGGCCGGTGTCCGGTGTGCTGGCCCTCGTCGGCTTCGCCATCGCTTGCTTTGGCGCGCTGCCGGGGACAGCGGAGCCGCGCTGCACCTGCCGCTACGCCGGCCAATCCTATGCCCTGGGCAGCTGCACCTGCATCGATCGCCCGGGCGCCGCCCCGCAGTTCGCCTGCTGCGGCATGGTGCTGAACAATACCTCGTGGAAGTTCAGCGGCGAAGGCTGCCCGGTCGCCATGAGCGAGCCGGCCGATACGGCGCAATCGCGCCCCCTGTCCGGGGCCGACCTCGATGTCGCCGCGAGGATCGCGTTGGCGCGGGAGTAGCGAAGGAAACCGGTTGCCGCTGCCCTTCACCCGTTGCGGCAGGCAACGCGGTGACGCAGCTGCGTGACCAGGAGTCCGGGCCGAAAACCGCGCCACGCTCACTGTGCGAAAGGCGCGGTTTCCCAAGGCGAATCGGCGCCGCATCGGTTCAATGCCGAACGCCCTCGAGGCCGGCCGGAGTCCGACCCGGCCATCGGACGATGGGCCGTTCGGCGGCCGGCGGGCCCGGCTACCGGTCCATGGCGTGGTATTCGGGGTTCGGCATCATGTCGAGCCCGTGCGCCATGCGGTTCGTGTAATTGAAGAACGCGGCGACATCGTTGATGTCGAAGATCTCCGCGTCGGAGAAGCCCGCGTCGCGCAGCGCCCGCCGGTCCGACTCGCCGATTTCGTGCGGCGTCGCGGTCAGCTTCGAGGCGTAGTCGAGCATGGCGCGCTGGCGTGCCGGCAGCGGCGCCACCCGGTGGTTCATCACCAGCATTTCGCCGAGCTGCGGATCGCCCGACAGCCTGCGTACCGCCTGGCCGTGGGCGACGAGGCAGTAATAGCAGCGGTTGGCGGACGAGACGACGACCGCGACCATCTCGCGTTCGAGCTTAGAGAGGCCCGAATCGCCGAGCATCAGCTCGTTGTAGAAGGCCGTGAAGGTGCGGAACTTTGCCGCGTTCCCGGTGTAGGCGCGCAAGACGTGGGGAACGAGGCCGAGCTTGTCCCGGCATTTCGCGAAATAGGCCTCGATGTCGTCCTCCAGCGCCTCCTGGTCGGGCAGCGGAATGCGCACGATGTGGTCCGGTTGCGGCATGGCGATCGTCTCCGCGGTGGTGGGGGTAACGGTTCATCGTACCGCCGCCGCTTGCCGCTGTCGCCCGCGCCGGTCGGCGAATTAACAATTGCTTTGCGGTTGCGGGCGCAGGATGTTGCGACCGCTGTGCAAGGAAGGCTCCCGGAATGCCGTTCGGCGACGCCGATATCCACATCTTCCCCAGCGAGCCGGCGGCGCTCAACGTCACCGGCGCGCTGGGTCTCGGATCGGCCAACACGCTCGTCAACTACGACGACCTGTCGTGCGGGCCGCTGGCGCCGCTGACCGATCCGGAGCCCTGGGGCGCCCTGCGCGGTGGCTTCTGGCGCGCCGCGGGCAGCGAGGACGCGGACACCGCGGCCCAGCTTTTCGAGGAGCTCGTCCAGCAGCGCACGCGGCTGCGCCGCGCGGGCGCGATCCGGCTGTGGATCGGCGCCGCACTCGGCGAACAGCTTCTGTGCGCCTGGCTCGGGGCCGCGCTCGAGCGGATCGGTACGGACCGTTCCCTGCTGACGCTCGTCGACCTCGACTCGGCGCCCTACCCGGCCCGGCCGGTGCGCTCGGTCGGCGTGCTCAATCACAAGGATGTCCGCTACGTCGCCGACCGCTGGAGCGCGCTCGACGATGATCGCTGCGCCGCCTATGCGGCGATGTGGCGGGCGGTCAGCCACGAGACGCCGGAGTTGCTCGGCGCGTTCTGCGCAGCGGAGTCACCGTGTCCGCCGCACCTCCGCAAGATCCTCGCCAACTACATGCTGCATTATCCGGACGTCGAAACCGGCCTCTGCCACTGGGACCGGGAGCTGCTCGATTCGTGCCGCAAGAACGCACCGCACACGCTGCACATAATGGCCGACGTGCTCGGCGGCGGCATCGACCGGCCCTACTACAGCGTGCCCGGCCCCGGCTACCTGTTCCACCGCCTCAAACGCCTGGGTGACCCGCGCCTGCCCTATCCGCTGTTCAAGCTATCGGGCGACCGCACCGACATGCGCGCCCTCGAGACCTGGCTCAGCGACGCCGGCCTCGCGGTGCTCGAAGGCGAGGAAAACGCCGTTGCGCTCAACGGCATCGACGAGATCATCGGCGGCGTGCGGCTCAGCCTGCCGGGCGGTCCCCTGTGGCTGTTCGACGGCGAGACCCTGGTCGCCGCCGACCTGCCGGTCGCTGGCTGAAGCGGTGCCTCAGCCGAGCAGGCCGGCGTGGTGGCGCAAATGGTCGTCGATGAAGCTGGCGATGAAGAAATAGCTGTGGTCGTAACCCGGCTGGCGGCGCAGCGTCAGTCGCTGCCCGACGGCACTGCACGCCGCCTCGAGCCGGCCGGGCAGCAGCTGCTCGTCGAGGAACTGATCGTCGACACCCTGATCGACGAGGATCTCGGCCCGGCCGGAGGCCTCGCCGAGCGCGGCGACGAGCTCGCTCGCGTCGTGCTGTTTCCAGACCTCGCGGTTGCCGCCCAGATATCCGCCGAACGCCTTCTCGCCCCACGGACACCGGCTCGGCGCGCAGATCGGCGCAAACGCAGAGACCGACCGGTAGGTGCCCGGGTTCTTCAGCCAGATCGTCAGCGCCCCGTGTCCGCCCATCGAGTGGCCCATGATGCCCTGGCGCCCGGGATCGGCCGGAAACGCCTCCAACACGGCCTCCTGCAGATCGCGCGTGACGTACGAGTACATATTGTAATGGCGGCTCCACGGCGCTTCCGTCGCGTCTACGTAGAAACCCGCGCCCTTGCCGAAATCGTAGTCGTCGACGTCGGGCACCTCGACGCCGCGCGGCGACGTGTCCGGGGCGATCACGATCAGGCCGAGCTGCGCCGCGGCGCGGTAGGCACCCGCCTTGACGGTGAAGTTCTCCTCGCTGCAGGTGAGGCCGGACAGCCAGTACACGACCGGCGCCCTGGCCGAGCCCGCGAGCGCCGGCACGAAGGCCGAAAACCGCATGTCGCAGTTGCACGATTGCGACTTGTGCCGGTAGTAGCCGACGCGGGCCCCGAAGACCCCGTGTTCGGCGATGAGTTCGACCGCCATCCGCCCGTCTCCCCTCTGCCCTGGCCGCGGGTTCGGTACGCGGCCGCCCGGCCGCGTCAGGCCATGTTGCAGACTGACGGGATTTCCGCAAGCCCGGCGGGCTGCGAACGGTCGACGATCGCTCTGGCGGGCGCCGTGCGGCGCGCCGCCGGACGGGTCACCACTCGAGGACGCCGCTTACCAGAAGCAGGGCGATGAGCAGCAGCGTCAGCATGCCGGTCGCGCTGGTGACACCGAGGAAACAGAAGGCGGCGCGGCGCATCCACAAGCCGACGAAGTTCCGGAGAGCATGGGCTTCGACCATGGCTTCCTCCACGCAAATACGTTGCGTCTCATGGTTAATTTCACACTCAAAAACTACTAAAATGTTAACGAAAATATTTTATTAAGCGGGCGGAAACCGGAACCGCTCCGGGTTTCCGGCCCGGCGAATCAGGCCTTGAGCTTGTAGCCGCTGGCGAAAAGCCGCCAGCAGGCCAGGCACAGAAGG
>JBFHDX010000112.1:0-12240 GCA_041584475.1 Alphaproteobacteria bacterium | reverse complement strand
CGCGTCTCGCCGTCGAAGACCCAGCGCTCGACCCCGAAGAAGGCGACGAGCACGCCCGCCAGCACCGCGCCGATGGCGAATGCGATCCAGGCCGGCCGGTCCGGGTCGCCATCGCCGAGCCAGCCGGATACGCCGAGCCAGAACATGATCAGCGCGCACAGCGCGATGAGGGCGGCGACGACGCCGGGCCTCTTCTCGAACACGACCGCCGTGCCGTCCCGGCGTTCCCGGATCATCGCGCCTCACGCCCGCTTGCATTCACGGTTCGGCGACCGCAGACCTAATCAGATCATTCTGCCGATAATCCACGCGCGGCGACCGCCAGAACCGAAAGATCAGCAAGCCCGTCTCGCTGTCGGCGATCCATCTGCCGTCCTCGGAATTTTCGACGATCCACTTACAGGACTTGCCGCCCCGCGAGATGACCTTGAGCCGACACTCGTCGGAAAGGCCGAAGGCAAAGCAATTAAGGGCTTCATCCACATCGCTGAAACGTTCGTGCCAGCCCTCGAAGGAAACAACGAACTCGCCGTCATCCAGGGCAAACTCGACAACGAAGCCGTCGGCGGATTCCGGGAAGTATCGTATCCAACCATCTCCCTCCTCAATCCGGACGCCCGGATATTTCTGGAAACGCCGCCGTATCTCGGCAATAGGATCCATTGGCAAACAATTGTTCGTCCAACCGGGTGCCTGACGATAGCGGCCCTCTCTTTGCATCCGGTAAATCCGGGATGGGCAACATCTGAAGACCAGGCGAACCTCAGCGCAATCCCCCGCGCAATCGGCGCGGCGTTCAACCGCCCTCGCCGGCCAGCATCGCGCTGCGTCGCTGGCGCAGGATGCGGAACAGCGGCGCCAGCAGCGTCAGGATCGTCAGCGCGAAGATGATCGCGGTCAGCGGCCGCTCCCAGAGAAAGGCGATCGAGCCGTCGGAGATCGTCAGCGCGCGGCGCAGGTTGTCCTCGATCATGTCGCCGAGGATGAAGCCGAGGATCAGCGGCGCCATCGGGAATTCGAGCAGCCGCAGGATGATCGCCGCCAGCGCGAAGCCGGCCATCATGTGGATGTCGAAGGTGTTGAACGACACCAGATAGACGCCGATCAGCGAGAAGAACAGGATCAGCGGCACGAGGATCTGCCGCGGCAGCGCCAGCAGCCGCGCGATGTAGGGGATCAGCGGCAGGTTTAGGATCAGCAGGATGACGTTGCCGAGATACATCGAGATGATCACCGCCCAGAACACGTCGGGATTGTTCTGGAACAGCCGCGGTCCCGGCTGCACGCCGTACGAGATCAGCGCGCCCAGCATGACCGCGGTGGTGCCGGAGCCGGGGATACCGAGCGTCAGCAACGGCACGAACGAGCCGGTGCAGGCGGCGTTGTTCGCGGTCTCCGGCGCCGCCAGCCCGCGCACCGACCCTTTGCCGAACTTGAGCTTGTCCTTCGCCGAGGCGAAGGTGCGCTCGGCGCCGTAGGCGAGGAACGAGGCGATCGTCGCGCCGGCCCCCGGCAGCACGCCGACGAAGAAGCCGAGGATCGAGGTGCGGCCGATCACCGGCACCATCTCGCGCACCTCCTCGCGGCTGATCCGCATCGAGCCGAGCTCGCCGGCGGTCGCGCGCTGCGCCGCCGCGGACGTCTCGTCGCGCTTGAGGATCGCCATCAGCGCCTCGGACAACGCGAACGTCGCCATCGCCAGCAGCAGGAAGCTGATGCCGTCGACGAGGTCGAGGCTGCCGAAGGTGAAGCGCTGCACGCCGGCCGAGGGGTCGGTGCCGATCGTCGAGATCATCAGCCCGAGCACGGTGGCGATCAGCGCCTTGAGGACCTGCCCCGGCGCGGTGAAGGCCGAGACCGCAGTCAGGCCGAGCACCATGAGCGCCAGGTAGTCCGCCGACTGGAAGCTGAGCGCGACCTGCGCCAGCGCCGGCGCCGCGGCGAGCAGCAGGATGGCGCCGATCGTGCCGCCCGAGAACGAGGCGACGGCGGCGATCGCCAGCGCCTTGCCGGCGTGGCCCTGCTGCGCCATCGGATAGCCGTCGAACGCGGTCGCCACGGTGCCGGCGACGCCCGGCGCGTTGATCAGGATCGACGAGGTCGAGCCGCCGAAGATCGCGCCGTAATAGACGCCCGCCATCAGGATCATGCCCGAGGCCGGGTCGAAGCCGTAGGTGATCGGGATCATCAGCGCGATCGCCGAGATCGGTCCGAGCCCGGGCAGCATGCCGATGAAGGTGCCGGCGAAGCAGCCGACGAACACCATCAGGATGTTCATCGGCGTGAACGCCGTCGAGAGACCGGTCAGGATGCCTTCGATCATGGCGCGCGCCCTACCAGAGCCAGCCGCGGAACGCCTCGCCGGGCGCGAGGTAGAGGCCGAGCAGCTGGGTCATGATCGCCCAGAAGCCGATGGCGACGCCGAGCGAGGCGGCGCCGATCACCAGCGGCCGCCGCTCGCCGAGGATCAGGTAGCCGGCCGCGAGGAAGATCACGGTCGCGACGATGAAGCCGAGCCAGGTGAAGGTCGCGCCGTAGACGATCATCGTGAACACGAGCAGCCCGACCCGCGTCCAGTCGTAGCGCAGCCAGGACTCGCCGGCCTCGGGCGGCGCGCGCAGCGACTTCATGAGCTGCAGGAAAGCGAGCACGCCGCCGACGACGGCGAGCGCGAGCGGGAAGGTCTGCGGCGTGAACGGTTCGTATTCCTGGCCGGGGAACAGGTCGATGCCGGTCGCCTGCCAGCCATAGGCGATCGAGAAGGCGAGAAAACCGAGGGCCGCGGCGGCATCGCGGTTGAGCGTCATGGCCGGGTGCTCCGGGGTGGCGGGGCGGGCAGCGAACGGGACGGACGGCGTACCGCCCGTCCCGCGCTGTGCTTCGGGGCTTCCTACTTCAGGAAGCCGAGCTCACGCATCAGCCCGCCGATCTCGTCTTCCTGCTGCTTCAGGAAGGCGACGAACTGCTCGCCGGGCAGATACAGGTTCTGCCAGCCGTTCTTGGCCCTCAGATCCTCCCAGGTGGCGGTCTCCTGCATCTGCTTCAGGAGGTCGGCATAGGCCTTCGCCTGCTCGGCGGAGATGCCCGGCGCCGCGAAGAAGCCGCGCCAGTTGGCGAATTCGACGTCGGCGCCCTGCTCCTTCAGCGTCGGGATGCCGTCGATGCGCTGGTCGGACGAGACGGCGATGATGCGGATCTGGCCGTCGCGGTGCGGGGCGATCGCCTCGCCGAAGCCGGTGGTCAGCAGCTCGGTCTCGCCCGAGAGCAGGCCGGCCAGCGCCTTGCCGCCCGCATCGTAGGGCACGTAGGCGACCTGCTTCGGGTCAAGTCCCATCGCCTTCATCGCCATCGCCGGCACCAGATGGTCGAGGTCGCCGCGTACCGAGCCGCCGGCGAACTTGACGCTGCGCGGGTCCTCCTTGAAGCGGGCGACGACGTCGCCCCACGACTTGATGGCGGAATCGGGCCGCACGGCGATCGCCTGGTAGTCGCCGATGATGCGCGCGATCGGCGTCAGGTCGCGGAACGAATAGGGGAACACCTTGGTCAGCGAGCGCACGACGATCGGCGTCGAGTTGACCATGAGCGTGCCCTGCTGGCGGTCGGCGGTCTCGATCAGGTAGCCGATCGCCTTGCCGCCGCCGGCGCCCGACATGTTCTCGTAAGACGCGTTCTTGATCAGGCCTTCCTGGGTCAGCACCAGGCCGGTACCGCGCGCCGTGCCGTCCCAGCCGCCGCCGGCACCGCCGGGGATCAGGAAGTGGATCTCCTCGATCGCGACCGCCGGTGCGCCGGCGCCGAACGAGAGCAAGGCCGCCAGGCCGGCGGCGCTGCCGAGCACGGCCCGGCGGGTGGTTCCATCGAATAGGTGTTTCATTTGCATCCTCACTGTCCAAAGGTCGAAACGCCGCTTCGGGCGAGGATGCGGGGCCGCGGGCGGAACCTCCGCCGGCGATCCATGCCTCCCCCGCCGCCCCCCGGCTGCGCGGTCACGGCCGCGTGCCGGGTTTGTCACGGCCAATCGCCGGACAGGATACAGAGCATTGATTGCGCTGTCACGTTATGCCGGACGGCAGCGGCCGTAGCGGCGCATGATCGCGACGAGCTCGTCATGGTCGATTGCAAGGCAAGTCCTGCCCGGCGGCCGCACGGTGGCCATCGGCTCGGCGGCGAGCATCGCGTTGATCACCGCCTCCTCGACCACCTCGATGGCCGCCATGTAGATCGGATCGAAGTGCTCGTCGTTCACGAAATCGGCGGCGAGGCGCGCGCCGGCCGCCTGCGGTATCGCCATCCGGTTGGCCGTGGTGAATGCGAGGAAGATGTCGCCCGAGCTGTTGCCGCCGGGCGTACCGCCGCGACCGACGCCGAGCGCCGCGCGACGGGCGACGCGGTTCAGCTGGTGCGGCAGCATCGGGATGTCGCAGCCGATGACGGCGATGATGGAGCCGGTCTCCGGCCCGCCGTCGCGCAGCTTGCCTTCCTGCATGTGGCGGCCGACCGGCACCCCCAGCACGGTCAGCCAGTCGCGCCGGCCGTGGTTCGCCTGCACCAGCGCGCCCAGCGTGAAATCCTCGCCGCCGATGGAAAGGCGGCGCGATGCCGTGCCGGTGCCACCCTTGAACTCGTACGCGATCATGCCGGTGCCACCGCCCGCGTTGCCCTCCGCCACCGGGCCGTCGGCGGCGCCATCCAGGGCCGCCAGCGCGTGCGCCTCGGTCACGTGCTGGCCATTGATGTCGTTGAGGAATCCGTCATAGGTCTCGGCCACCACCGGCAGGGCCCAAAGGTGACCGCCGGTCAGCGCGTCGCCGTGCGTCCGAAGCATCCATCTGATCGCCGCGTGGTGGACGATGCCGACACTGTGCGTGTTGGTGATGCAGATCGGTCCCACGAAATAGCCGCCATCGGCGATCCAGTGGGTCCCGGTCATCTCGCCGTTGCCGTTGAGGTCGTACGTGCCGGCCCAGACCGGTGCCGGCTCGCGCTCCAGGCCGCGCGGCAGGATCGCCGTGACTCCGGTGCGCACCGGCCCGCTCCCCTGCACGAGCTCGCCATCGTCGTCGATGATCGTCGCAAAGCCGACCAGCACGCCGGCCACGTCGGTGATCGCGTTGTGCCGCCCCGGTGTGCCGGGGAAGTCGAGCCCGAGGTCGCGTCCCCGCGGCTTTGCCATGGCCCTCTCCGTCAGCGCCGCGCGCCGGCGACCGCGAGCAGTCCGGCGAAGAGCAGCATCGCGCCGCCGGAGACGCGGTTCTGCCAGACCAGCGTCGCCGGGCGGCGGGCGAGCCAGCCGCCGAGCCGCGCGAAGGCCCAGGCCTGGAAGTAACACCAGACGATCGCGCCGGCGCCGAACAGCAGCCCGAACGTCAGCAACTGCGCGAACATGCCGCCGCGCGACGGGTCCGCGAACTGCGGCAGGAAGGCGAGGAAGAACAGCGAGATCTTCGGGTTCAGGAGGTTGATCGCGAACCCCTTGAGCAGCGTCGGTCCGGCGCGCCAGCGCGGTGCCCTGTCGGCGGCGATTTCGGGGGCGGCCGCGCGCAGCAGCCGGATGCCGAGCCAGCACAGATAGGCGACGCCGGCCCAGCGCACGAGCTCGAAGGCGACGGGCGAGACGAGGAAGATCGCGGTCGCGCCCGAGGCGGCGGCCAGCGCCTGCACGAACACGCCGAGCACCGTGCCCGTGGCCGCGACCGCGCCGGCGCGCAGGCCGTGCGGCACGCTGGCGGACGCGATGTAGGCCATGTCCGCCCCGGGCGCGAGATAGACCGCGAGCGAGGCGGCGGCGAAGGCGAGAAGCGTGGGCGCGTCAATGGGCATTTGTCGCGTTTCAGGTTAGTGGACCAGGGCAGCGAACTACCAGCGGTAATTGAAGGAACGACAGCTCGAGCAGACGACCTCCACATCGTCCGGCAGTTCCTCGCCGCACCGGTGGCAGGTGGTGCCACGGGGACTCAGATGCTGAACCATTGCCTTGGCGTCGGCCAGCTCCATGCCAAGGGTCCCGCGCAGGAAGACGATACCGCTCATCGGGCCCTGCTTCGCGGTCATCTCCCCCGCCTCGCGCAGGATCGCGGGCGTCAGGGATGCCGGCTCGTACCACGTCGTCCTGCATCGGGGACAGGCAACGGAAATTCCGCGCTTCACGCCCGTGTCTCCCAGGTTGTCAATCCGCTACGGATTATAGCCGCGGGCGCTCGACCGTACCACGACCCCCCGCGGAATCCCCTGGCCCGCCGCGCGTCTCTGCCCTATATGACGCGCCATGCGCCACCCCGCCCCCCGAACCGCCCCGAAGGTGGGCATCGTCAGCCTCGGCTGCGCCAAGGCGCTGGTCGATTCCGAGCGCATCCTCACGCGGCTGCGCGCCGAGGGCTACGAGATCAGCAGCTCTTACGAGGGCGCCGACGTCGTCATCGTCAACACCTGCGGCTTCCTCGACAGCGCGCGGGCGGAGAGCCTGGACGCGATCGGCGAGGCGATGGCGAGGAACGGCCGCGTCGTGGTGACGGGCTGCATGGGTATCGACGAGGCTGGCATCCGCGCCGCGCACCCGAACGTGCTGGCGGTCACCGGCCCGCACCAGTACGAGGCGGTGGTCGGTGCGGTGCACGAGGCGGTGCCGCCGGCGCACGACCCCTATCTCGACCTGGTGCCACCAGAGGGCCTGCGGCTGACGCCGCGGCACTACGCGTATCTCAAGATCTCGGAGGGCTGCAACAACCGCTGCTCGTTCTGTATCATCCCCGCCCTGCGCGGGAAACTCGCCAGCCGCCCGGCGGCGGACGTGCTCGGCGAGGCGGAGCGGCTGGTCGACGCCGGGGTCAGGGAGCTGCTGGTGATCAGCCAGGACACCAGCGCCTACGGGCTCGACCTGAAATACGCGCAAAGCGCGTGGCGCGGACGCGACGTCGCCGCCCGCTTTCTCGACCTCGCCGCGGCGCTGGGCGAGCTCGGCGCCTGGGTGCGGCTGCACTACGTCTACCCGTACCCGCATGTCGACGAGGTCGTCGCGCTGATGGCGGACGGGCGCGTGCTTCCCTATCTCGACATCCCGTTCCAGCACGCGCACCCCGACGTGCTGCGCGCCATGCGCCGCCCCGCGGACCAGGAAGAGGTGCTGGAGCGCATCGCCCGCTGGCGGGCGACCTGTCCCGAGCTGGCCATCCGCTCGACCTTCATCGTCGGCTTCCCCGGCGAGACCGAGGCGCAGTTCGAGTACCTGCTCGACTGGCTCGAGGCGGCGCAGCTCGACCGCGCCGGCGCCTTCAAGTACGAGGATGTCGGGGGCGCCGCCTCCAATGCCCTGCCCGGCCAGCTCGACGAGGACGTCAAGGCGGAGCGCTGGGAGCGGCTGATGGAGACGCAGCGCGCGATCAGCGGACGGCGGCTCGCCGCCCGCGTCGGCCGCACCGTCGACGTGCTGGTCGACGCGGTCGACGGGGACGGCGCGGTCGGGCGCACGCGGTGGGACGCGCCCGAGGTCGACGGCGTCGTCTTCGTCGGCGGCGTCGGCGCGACGGATCTCGAGCCCGGCGACGTCGTGCGGGTGCGGATCGACGAGGCCGACGAGACCGATCTTTGGGGGACGGTGGTAGCCGGCTGACCGGCCCCGAGCCGTCCCGCACATGCGGCATCGCGGACACGATCAAGAGTAGGTCCGGCCGCACCCCTGGGAGGAACGACTCAAACGGGGGCGGCCGGACCAGGCTGGCAGGGCGTCACGCGGCCCCCGCCAGAAACGACTCGACACGCGCGTTGATGCGCGCTGCGGCCTCCAGCTGCGGCATGTGGCCCGCCTCGGCGATGGTCTCGAGCGTGACGTTGCCGGGCGGCGGCTCGGCCGGCGGCGGCACGATGCGGTCGGCATCGCCCCACAACGCGAGCACGGGGCCAACGAAGCCCGCCAGTGCGGCATTGAGATCGTCCGCCGGGCGGCCGCCCGGCAGCACGCCGTCGCGGATCGCCGTCAGCGCCTGCGCGCTGCCGTCCATGCGCTTGAAGCGGGCGACGCCCTCGAGCATGTCGCGGCTGACCAGCCCGGGGTCGCGGAACAGCATCTGCAGGACGGATTTCAGCTCCTTGCGGCGCTCGGCGCCGATGAAGCCGGTGAGGTACTCGTCGTTGACCGGCCCGCCGCCGAGCCCGGCCGGCGCGATCAGCACCAGCGAGGCGACGCGCTGCGGCGCGGCGCGGGCGAGCGAGACCGCGATCGCCCCGCCCAGCGAATGGCCGGCGACGTGCACGCGCTCGACCTCGAGCGCGTCGAGGAAGCCGAGCATGTCGGCGGTCAGCGACGCCAGGTCGGGGCTGCCGACCTCCTTGGCGGATTCGCCGTGCCCCGGCAGGTCGGGCGCCAGCACCCTGCGGGTCCCGCCCCAGGCGTCGATGTTGAACAGCCAGTTGTCCTTGTCGCCGCCGAAGCCGTGCAGCAGCAGGAGCGGCGGCCCGTCCGCCGCGGCCGGCTGCCGGTCGTGGTAGGCGATGCGGCGGCCGCCGACCTCGACCGTGCGCGGCCCCGCCTCGGCGCCGCCCTCCTCGCCCGCGTCCTCGGGCACGAATCGCGCCTGGAAGTCGGCGATGAAGGCCTCGATCTCGTCGTCGGCGACCGACGCGTCAGCGAACACGCCGAGCAGCGCGCCGACCGGCAGCGTCTCGCCTTCGCCGGCGACGCGGCGGCGCAGCGTGCCGGCGATCGGCGATTCATAGACGTTGTTGATCTTGGTCGTCTCGATCTCGACGAGGTCCTGGTTGCGGTCGACCGACGCGCCCTCCTCGACGAGCCATGCCGCAACCTGCCCCTCGGTCATCGAGAGGCCCCATTTCGGCATGGTCAGCGGCTGGATCGCCATGACGATCTCCCTCCCTTCATTTCATTCCGGCGCGCGACGCGCCGGGGCGGCGGACCCGCGGGAGCCCCCTTGCCCCGGCCGCGCCGTGCTCACGCCGCGAGCACGGCCCCGACGGCGGCGCTGATCTTCGGCACGCCGGGGATGTACGCGTCCTCGAGCTCCGGCGCGAAGGGCACCGGCGTGTGCGGCGGCGTCACCAGCTTGATCGGCGCCTTCAGGCTCTTGAAGGCCTGCTCGCAGACCTGGGCGGAGATGTCCGCCGCCATGCCGCAGCGCGGGCTCGACTCGTCGACGACGACGAGCCGCCCGGTCTCCTCCACCGATTCGAGGATCGTGTCGAGGTCGAGCGGCGAGGTCGTGCGCGGGTCGATCACCGTGACCTTCTTGCCCTGCTTCGCCAGCTCGTCGGCCGCCTGGTTCGCGAGGTTCACCATGCGCCCGATCGCGACGATGGTCGCGTCGTCGCCCTCGCGCGTGATGTTGGCCTCGCCGAACGGGATCGTATAGGCGTCGTCCGGCACGTGGCCCGACTCGTCGTACTGGGCCTTGTTCTCGAAGAAGATCACCGGATCGTCGTCGCGGATCGCCTGGGTCATCAGCCCCTTCGCCTCGTAGGGCGAGGACGGGATGACAACCTTGAGCCCCGGTATGTGGGTGAAGACCGGATAGAGGCTCTGGCTGTGCTGGCTCGCCGCGCGCAGCCCGGCGCCGTACATCGTGCGCACGACCAGCGGGGTCACCGCCCTGCCGCCGAACATGTAGCGGAACTTGCCGGCCTGGTTGAAGATCTGGTCGAAGCAGACGCCCATGAAGTCGACGAACATCAGCTCGGCGACGGGGCGCAGGCCGGTGGCCGCGGCGCCGACGGCGGCGCCGATGAAGGCGCTCTCGGAGATCGGCGTATCGAGCACGCGCTCGCGCCCGAACTCCGGCATCAGCCCCTTGGTCACGCCGAGCACGCCGCCCCAGGCGTCGTCCTCGCCCGGCGACCCCATGCCGCCGGCGTTGTCCTCACCCATGACGATGACGCGGTGGTCGCGGCGCATCTCCTGGCGGATCGCCTCGTTGATGGCCTCGCGATAGGTCTTGTTCGCCATGACGCGCCCTCCCTCAATAGCTCACATAGACGTCGGTCAACAGGTCGGCCTCGCTCGTCCGCGGCGCACGCTCGGCGTCGGCCACGGCCTGGTCGATCAGGCCGGCGACCTCGCGGTCGATCTCGTCGAGCTCGGCGGCCTCGAGCAGGCCCGCCTCGCGCACCCGCTGGCGGAAGAAGGCCAGCGCGTCGAACTCCTTGCGCAGCCGGTCGGTCTCGTCGTCGGCGCGGTAGCTCTGCGCGTCGCCCTCGAAATGGCCGTAGTAGCGGTGCAGCTTGACGTGGATCAGCGACGGGCCGTCGCCCTTGCGGGCCCGCTCGACCGCCTCGCGCGCGGCGGCGTTGACGGCAAAGAAATCGAGCCCGTCGACCTGCACGCCCGGCATGCCGAACGCCTTCGCGCGCTCGACCTGACTGCCGCCGACCGACCAGGCGCTGGCCGTCGTCTCGGCATAGCCGTTGTCCTCGACGACGAAGATCGCCGGCAGCTTCCACACCGACGCCAGATTGTACGATTCGAGCGTGGTTCCCTGGTTCGAGCCGCCGTCGCCGACGAAGGCGACGGCGACGCCCCCGGTCTTCAGCGTCTTGGCGGTCAGCGCGGCGCCGCAGACCAGCGGCGGACCGCCGCCGACGATGCCGTTCGCGCCCATCATGCCCTTCGACAGGTCGGCGATGTGCATCGAGCCGCCCTTGCCGCCGCACAGGCCGTCGCGCGCGCCATAGAGCTCCTTCATCATGGCGACGACGTCGCAGCCCTTGGCGATGCAGTGGCCGTGGCCGCGGTGCGTCGAGGCGATGTAGTCGCGGTCGTCGAGCTCGGCGCAGACGCCGACGGCGGACGCCTCCTCGCCGGCGTAAAGGTGGACGAAGCCGGGTATCTTGCCGGTCGCAAACTCGTCGTGCACGCGATCCTCGAATTCGCGGATCGTGCGCATCTGCCGGTAGGATTTGAGCAGCTGCTCTCGACTCAGTTGCATTGGGTGGCTCCCATGTTCGGCCGGACGCGATCGCCGTCCGGCGGACGTTGCCGGGCGATCGGTGCGCGTGGTCCAGCGGTTGTTCTTTTTGGATGCAGGGCCATTTCGTGCGCTTCGGCGCATCGTTCTGGACGCCCTGCCAGACCATCGATCCGCCTCGTTCGAGACGGGGGTGCTCCCTGCCCGTTGCATTGATTTTACGCCAAGGACCCGCTGGCGCCAAAGGAAAACGGCGCCGCGGGCCAACGCCGCGCCGCGCCGCCGCGGTAAGCATTTGTTGAGGCCCAGCGGCCATACTGCCGCGGCCAAAATACGGGGCCTGCACCGGGCAAGCCCGCCGACGCCCGGTGACGTCGCCATCGCAGCTCACGGAGGACCCGAACATGCTCATCCCGCGACCGGGACGAACGATCGGCGCCGGCGCGATTCTCATCGCCGCGCTGGGTCTTGCGCAAGCGGGGAGCAGCGAGGCCGCGGAGCCGCTCTACTCGGTGCAGGTCCGCGCCGTGCCGGCGGCGGAGCGCGCCGACGGCCTTGCCACCTATCGCGCACTGCGGGACAAGGGCTACACGGCGTACTTCTACCGTGCCCGGGTGAACGGCGACCCGTGGCTGAGAATAGCCGTCGGCGCGTTCGACAGCGCCGAAGCGGCCGCCGCGTTCGGCCGCGATTTCTCGCGGCGGGAGTCGATGGACCATTTCGTCACGCGGGCGCCCGTCCGCACGATGGCCTACCGGGAAGGGTCGGACTTGCTCGTCATGCCGAGCGCCGTCTGGCTGCGCCGCGACGGCGACACGCGTGAGATCTTTGTCTTCGCGGACGCCGAGGCGGGCTGGCTTGGCGAGCAGCGCCGGATCCGCGATCCGCTGCCGAATCGCGCCCACGACGTCGTGGCGTTGCACGTCGACTTCCAGTTCGGGGAGCGCATCTACCTGCTCGACCTCGAGGGCGGGACGCCGCACGTGCGATTCGACAGCCACCTCGCCGATATCGGCCTGTACGGCGCCCGGCCGGGTTGGTCGCCGTCGGGGCGCCATCTCGGATTCATGGACTTCCGCGACATGGAGGCGAAATCCAGCCTGTGGATCGTCGGCGCCGACGGCACGGGCCTGCGGCCGCTGGTCGACAACCGGCCCGCGGCCAGCGACCGCGCGGTCAAGGACTTCGTCTGGCACCCGGTCGAGGACCGCGCCCTCTACGTCAGCGGCTATGCCTACGGCACGATGAGCCCCGGCGGCGTCGTCCGCTCGGCCGACCTGGAGGGCAACGACACGGTCGTGCTGGAGCCGCCGGGCGAGCGCCAGCAGAT
>JBFHDX010000111.1:0-12271 GCA_041584475.1 Alphaproteobacteria bacterium | reverse complement strand
GGGCTTCTACAACGCGCCGAATCCGGAATTCGGCTGTGCCACGACATCCAGCCTGCAAAGCATGGTCGCGTACCCGTCGAGCCTCGTACAGGGACAACCGCTTGACTTCCCCGAGGGCGATGTCGCCGCCGAATCGGTCAGCCGCTATCGCGGTCGTGCCACCGAGGCGCTGCAGGTGGAATCGGTGGGCGAGTGAGTTGCGGCACGGTCAAGCGGTCCGAGCGCATGGAACAAATGGGGTAATGCCGTGAGAAAGTCGTTCATGGGTTTTGGCGCGGATGATGCCACGCACGCAGCGCTGCTCGAGTTTGCGCAGGAACTCTATCTGCCGGATGAGGACGTGATCCGCGGCGGTGCCGATGCCGCCGTGGAGAAGCTGTCGAACATGCCGACGCCGGAATACATCTTCGTCGATCTGTCGGACGCCGGCAGCCCGCTTGAACAGCTCGACAAGCTTTCCGGAGTCTGCGATCCCGGTACCCAGGTCGTCGCCATCGGCGCGGTCAACGATATCAGCCTGTACCGCGCGGTCGTCGCGGCGGGTGTCGCCGATTATCTCGTCAAGCCGGTCACGCCGGACATGCTCAAGCAGGCGTACGAGCGTGCGCACCAGATCGCCGAGGCGCCGGCAGCGCAGCCGGGTGCCGTGAAGACCTCCGCCGATGTGATCGTGACCGTCGGCACGCGAGGCGGCGTGGGTGCCAGCATGGTGGCGACCAATATGGCCTGGCTGCTGGCGCACGAGAACGCCAAGAAGGTCGCGCTGGTCGATCTCGATCCCTATTACGGCAACGCCGCGATGATACTCAACCTCGAGCCTGGTCGGGGCCTCTCGGAGGCGCTCGAGGCGCCGGACCGCATCGACAAGGTGTTCATCGAGCGCACCATGATCAAACAGCACGACAATCTGCTCGTGCTCGGCGCCGAGGAGAGCATGCAGAACGACGTGCCCCTCGATGCGGGAAGCATCGAGCTGCTGCTCGAGAAGCTGCGTGACGAATTCCAGGTGCTCATGGTCGATGCGCCCCGCGGCAATATGCCGGCGATCAAGGCGGCGATGCGCATGGCAACGCATATCTTGCTCGTCTCGGACTATTCGGTCGTCGGCATGCGCGACGCGATCCGCCTGTCGGGCCTGGCCAATTCGCTGGCCGCCGGGACCAAGCAGTTCGTCCTGACCAATCTCGGCGTGGTCGGCAAGACCGACGTCAATGCGAAGGATTTCGAGGCGACCACCGGTATCGCCGTGAATTCGGAAATTCCGTCCGACACGAAGGGTGTCGCGGCGGCGCTGAATGCCGGCGAGCCGCTTCCCGTCGGGGCGTCGAAGAGCCCCGTCGTGCGGACGCTGCGGGCGTTCTGCACGTCCCTGTATGCGCCCGCCGATAGCGCGGACAAGAAGGCGTCGTTCCTGGGCGCATTCATGGGCAAGAAGGCAAGCTGAAAGTCATCGGGTCCGACTGAAGCGAACGAATAACGACGAGGCAGGTCATGTTCGGAGGAAAACGCAATCCGTCACCGGGTAGCGGCCAATCGGCCGGCGGCAACGTATTGCCTTTGCCTGACCGGCCGCAGGAGTCAGCGCCGGAGCAGCAGCCGGCGCCGCAACAGCCGGCACCCGAGCAAGCTCCGACACAGCCTTCGGCCCCCGAATCCCCGCCCGCCGCGACGGCTCCCCCGCAGCAGCCGGCCGCGCCGCAGGCACCGCAGGGCGGTGGCGGGACCGCGCCGGAACCGAACATCGACGATCTGATCGAGCAATGCTGCGATCTCGTGCGACCGGTCCTCGGCGATCACATCAAGCCGACCGACGCGACCAGCAAGAACCGGGTGGCCCTGGCGGGCATCATCGAGAAGCTCGTCGCCGATGCGGCAGCGAAGAACAACATCGACCTCGACCCCTTCAATCGGCGCAACGTCGTGACGGTGCTGCTCAACGAGGTTCTCTCCTCGGTTCGCAGCAAAGGCAAGGTCGGCGAAGCGGCAAAGGCGGACGACAAGCCGAAGGGGGCCACACGCAACTCGCTGCAGACGGCGCAGCAGAAGATCCAGCCGATCCTGCTCGAGCGTATCGATACCGCCGCCGCGACCAAACTCGCGCGCGAGGATCTGATGGCCCAGGTCGAGGAGATCGTCAGCGAGATCCTCACCGAGGAGAAACTCCGTCTCAACGGCTCGGAGCAGAAGCTGCTCGTCGAATCGCTGGTCGACGACATGATGGGACTCGGTCCGCTCGAGCCGCTGCTCGCGGACGAGGCGATCACCGACATCATGGTCAACGGCCCGTACCAGGTCTACGTCGAAAAGGGCGGCAAGCTGCAGCTGACGGACGTCAAGTTCCGCGACAACCAGCATGTGCTGAACATCTGCACGCGTATCGTCACCAAGGTCGGGCGGCGCGTCGACGAATCCTCGCCGCTTTGCGACGCGCGCCTCGAGGATGGCAGTCGTGTAAACATCATCATCCCGCCGCTCGCGATCGACGGCGCGGCGATCTCGATCCGTAAATTCGCCAAGCAGAAGATCACGTTCGACCAGATGGTCGGCAGCAGCATGTCGGAAGACATGGCGACGACGCTACGAATCGCCGGCCGCGTGCGGCTGAATATCGTGATCTCCGGCGGCACCGGCTCGGGCAAAACCACGCTGCTCAACGCGTTGTCGAGCATGATCGGCGACGACGAGCGCGTCATTACGATCGAGGACGCCGCCGAACTGCAGCTCCAGCAGCCGCACGTCGTCCGCCTCGAGACGCGCCCCGCCAACCTCGAAGGCAAGGGCGAAATCAACCAGCAGGATCTGGTCAAGAACTGCCTGCGTATGCGCCCGGAACGCATCATCCTCGGCGAGATTCGCGGCGGCGAGGCTCTCGACATGCTGCAGGCCATGAACACCGGCCATGACGGCTCAATGGGAACGCTGCACGCGAACACGCCGCGTGAGGCGATCAGCCGCCTCGAGAACATGTGCGCGATGTCCGGCACCAAGCTGCCGAACGAGGCGATCCGCAAGCAGATCGCGGCGGCGGTGCAGATGATCGTTCAGATCAGCCGCATGCGCGACGGCGGCCGACGCATCCAGAAGGTGACCGAGATCACCGGCATGGAAGGCGATGTCGTGACGACGCAGGATCTGTTCACCTACGAGTTCGTTGGCGAGGACGAGAGCGGCAAGCTGATCGGCGAATTCAAGAAACACGGAATCCGGCCGAGTTTCACGGCGCGCGCGCAATATTACGGTCTGGACAAGAAGCTGCTGGAGGCCACGCTGTGAGAGGACTCTTCGCCGGCCCCGAGATCTTCATCCTGATGGGAATGCTCATCATTCCCGTCGCGTTCATCCTGTACGCCTCGTTCTTCAGCGAAACCGCCAAGAACAAGCGCAAGATGCGCGAGCGCATGAAGTCGCTCGGCATCAAGACCAAGAAGGGCAAGGAAGCAGACAACCCGGCGGCGCGCCTCCGGCGCGACGAGGGCGCGACAGCCCTCGACCGGCTGGCGCGGCGCATCCTGCCCAACCCGCACGTCATGCGGGCGCGGCTGGAGGCGACGGGCAAGCCGCTCACGCTCGGCAAGTATTTCGCCATGTCGGTCCTGACCGGCATCGTCGCCGCGGTCGGCTACTGGCTGTTCTCGGGTCTGCCGGCGGCGGCGGCACCGCTCGTCGGCATCGCGGCCGGCGTGGCGGTGCCGCACAAGCTGGTCGGCCACATGATCAAGAAGCGGCAGGACGCCTTCATCGACCAGCTCGGCGAGGGGCTCGACCTCATCGTCCGCGGCGTCAAGTCGGGCCTGCCGGTCGCCGAGACCATCAACACGGTGGGCGAGGAACTGCCGGCCCCGATCGGCGAGGAATTCAAGCGGGTGATGGAGGACACGCGCGTCGGTATGACGCTCGAGGACGCGCTGTGGGGGTCGGCGGAACGCATCGGCGCGCCGGAGTTCAAGTTCTTCGTCGTGACGCTCGCCGTGCAGCGCGAAACCGGTGGCAATCTTGCGGAGACGCTCGACAATCTGGCGGAGCTGGTGCGCAGCCGCAAGCAGATGAAGCTGAAGGTCAGGGCGATGTCCTCGGAGGCCCGGGCCAGCCAATACATTCTCGGCGGCCTGCCGTTCGCCATCGGGGGTCTGCTCGCGCTCATCGCGCCGAAATATATCGGCATCCTGTTCACCACCGACGCCGGGCACACGATCCTCATGATCGGCGGAACGATGCTGGCGATGGGCTGGTTCGTGATGGGGCGCATGGTCAACTTCGAAATCTGAGCGTCACGCGATGGAAATTCTGGGCTTCACCCTGGCGGAGGAAGACGCGATCGTCCTGATGGTCGCCCTTTCGTCCTTCTTCGCGGTGGTGTTCGTCTGGCGCAGCCTGCTGGAGCCCAGGCCCGTCTCCGACCGCATGAAGGATCTGAAGCAGCGGCGCGAGGCGCTGCGCGAGGGCCTGCTGGCCGGGTCGGGTGGCAACCGCAACGAGGTCAAGCGCAGCAGCATCGGCATGATGCGCAAGCTGGTCGAGCGGCTCGACCTGATGCGCGGCGACGTCGCCAAGGAGACCTCGGACAAGCTCGCCCGTGCCGGCCTGCGCACCAAGGACGCGATGGTCGCGTACCTGTTTTTCAAACTGGCGCTGCCGTTCGTCAGTGGCGCACTGGGACTCATCGCCATCAACATCCTCGCGCCGGAAGACATGGCCTACATTCAGCGCGTCCTGATCGCGTTGCTGACGGCGATCGGCGCGTTTTTCCTGCCCGACCTGTACATCAGCAATTTGGCGAGCAAGCGCAAGAAGGACCTGCAGAAGGGTCTGCCCGACGCGCTCGACCTGATGGTCGTTTGTGCGCAGGCAGGCCTCAGCCTGGACTCGGCGATCTCGCGCGTCGCCAGGGAGATCGGCTTTTCGTCGCCGGCGGTCGGCGAGGAGTTCTCGCTGACCGCGCTAGAGCTGGGGTTCCTGCCCGAACGCCGGCAGGCGCTCGAGAACCTCAAGAGCCGCACCGGCCTGAAAGACATCGGCGCCGTCTGCGGCACGCTGATGCAGGCCGAGAAGTACGGTACGCCGCTGGCCTATGCGCTTCGCGTGCTGGCCGCGGAGTTCCGCCGCGAGCGCCTGATGCGGGCGGAAGAGAAGGCGGCACGGCTGCCGGCGATCATGACGCTGCCGCTGGCACTGTTCATCCTGCCGGTGCTGTTCATGGTGGTCATCGGCCCGGCCGTCATCCAGGCGATCGCCAGCTTCTCGGGCAGCAAGCTGGGCGGCGGTTGACCCGTTCGATCACGCTCGCGATTTTGCCTACGTCGCCGCCCCCTCGGTGCGGCGACGTTCGAAACTGCTCAGCGGGCGGACTGCTGGGCGCCGATGCTGTTGCCGGACAGGAACAGCGACTGCAGCACCACATCGAGCACCGCGGCCCGCCGCTGGTTCGGGTCCATCGCGCGCAGCGACTGGTAGTAGGCGAGGTTGTTCGCCACGTCGGCCGGCGGCAGCACCGGCCGCAGGGTTGCGGAGGCCTCCTCGATACGGCCGCCGAGGCCGTAGATCAGGGCCAGGTTGTGCCGGTACGGCGCATCCTTGGAGTCGTCGGCCGCGATCAGCTGGCGCATCTGCTCGATGGCCGCCTCGTAGCGTTCCTGCAGCGCCAGCGACAACGCCATGTTGTTGCGCAGCGAACGGTTCCCCTGTGCCTGGGCAAGGCCGGTCATGTATTGCGTCTGCGCCTGCGTATGATCGCCGAGCGCATCGTAGGCGATGCCCAGCACGTTGAAGACGCGATGATCGGCCGCTTCCTCGTCGACGGCGTTGGTCAACGCCGCGATCGCCGATTCCGGCTGGCCTTTTTCGATCATCAGGATGCCGTATCCCTGCAGCGAGAGGCCGCTGTAGGGATTGCGCTCCAGCGCCTGGGCGAATACTTGCTCCGCCTCGTTGTAGCGCTTGAGGCGGCGCAGCGTGTCGCCCAGCAGGGCCGGCGGCAGCGGCGAGTCGGGATCGGCGCGCATCGCCCGGCTGTACACCTCGGCGGCGGAGATCAGATCGCCCTTGGCGCGCAGTTCGTTGCCGATGCGCACCAGTTCCGAGGCGCGCTGGTTCTGCTGCAGCAACGCCTCGTCGTCGGGTACCGGCTCTTCCGTGGCCCGATTATTGCATGCCGAGAGTCCCAGTAATGCGAGACCGCAGGCCGCGAGCACAAGTACGCGGCCGGCGTTCCGCATGTAGCCCCGGATGCGGAGGATATGGTTTTGCCAAATCATTCGGGCTGACGGCAAGGATATCGAAGTAAAACGGTGAACCGTTGGGATTTTATACATCTTTAAGAATATATTGTACTTTGTCCGATACTATTACATTTGCATCTCGCGCGGGCAACAATAAAATTAATAGTCCGCCTCGACTGGTGGGTTAGGAGATTGAGATGATTAAGGGACTTTGCCAGCGTATTTCCCAAGTGGCAAGCGCCTTTCTGCGCCAGCAGAAGGGCAGTATCCTTATTTATACCGGCGCTTTCATGGCAGTCGGCGTGGGTGGTGCCGCCCTTTCGATCGATATCGGGCGTATCGTGCTGTTGCGCACGCAGATGCAGAACCGCGCCGACGCCGGTGCGCTCGCCGGCGCGGCGCAGCTCGACGCCCTGCCGGGTGCCGTGGACCGCGCCGATTTCGTTGCCAGGGGTTCGATGAAGGCCTATTCGACGGCGCTCAAGAACGCCGGCGAGACGCTGCTGCCGGTCTGGGACGTCAAGATCTACGAGGCCGCGGCCGATCACATTTCGCGCGGGCCCGAGACCACCGATGACAACGCCGCCCGTTTCGTCGAAGTGATCATGGAGCGCAAGACGCTGTCGTTCTTCTACGCGCCGGCGGTCAGCATCCTGACCGGGCAGGGCGCCAGCGACATCGCCGAGCTCGATGCGCGCGCGGTGGCGATGTCTGACCCATACATTTGCAAGGCGCAGCCGCTGATGATCTGCAACCCGTTCGACAATGGCGACGGGACCTCGAGCAGCGACCTTCGCCTGCCCGCACATCACGGCAAGGGCGTGCGCATCAAGCAGTCCGGCCAGAGCGGCGCGTGGCAGCCCGGCAACTTCGGCCTGCTCGACCTGCCGGAGGACGTGAACTACGGCGGCGGCGGCGGCGCCAACGCCGTGCAGGCGGCGCTCGAGGCGGAGGAGCCGCTGGGCTGTTATGCGGTGCTTGCGCTCGGCACGGCGCCCGGTAACAAGACCGGCAAGGTAAAGGAAGGCGTCAACGTCCGCTTCGGCCAGCCGACCAACGATTCCAGCGTCAAACCGGCGCCGAATACGATGAACTATCCGCGCGACAACGTCATGATCGCCGACAACACCCTCAACATGGGCGACGGCGAGTGGGACCGCGAGGCGTACTGGACCCCGCGGCATCCGGGTGTTGCCTGGGCCGACGTGCAGGGCGTGCTCAGTGACGCGAGCCGCTACCAGATGTACCTGTTCGAGCAGGGGATTCCCTACTGGAAGCGCAACGGCAACGGCGGCAAGGAGACCTCGATGTCGCTGACGGAGCCGTCCGGCGGCAACTGGACCCCGGTCGACCCGTCCGCATGGCCGGCGTCGAATCCGGGCGCCGCGGCGACGATCCCGACCGATGCGGGCGATCCGGACAACAACTATGTGGACGGCGAACCGCCGCTCAGCCAGACCGTCTCGACGCAGGGTCAGGCGCGCCGGCTGATGAAGATCGCGATTGCCGACTGCGCGAGCCACAGCTTCCAGGGCAACGCGACGATCCCGGCCAAGGGCTCGTATGTTGAGATCTTCATCACCGAGGAGTCGGGCGGCGCGAGCAACCAGGCCGAGATTCATGGTGAGATCGTGCGCGGCCTGACGGCCAAGACATCACTGGAGTTCCACGGCAATGTCCGTCTTGTTGAATAGGTTCGTCCGCGAGGAGCGGGGCCTGGCGGCGACCGAGCTGGCGCTGGTGACCCCGCTGTTCCTCCTCATGTTCCTCTCGGCCACGGAGCTCGGGAACATGATCTATTACAGCATCACCGTCGAGAAGGGCATGCGCTCGGCGATCACCTATGCCGCGCGCAACCAGGTTCCGTTGAGCGACGATGCGAAGGACAACATCGTCAGCCTGACCAGGACCGGAACCATGGATCCCAATGCCCCGCTCTTGGTTCGTGGCTACGCCGAACCCGAAGCGAGCGTGACGGTAACGACGCAGAATTACACCAAGACGATGTCGGGACAATCCGAGGATATCGACGTCGAGGTCATCATTCTCACGGTCGACGTGCCATACGTACCGTTGCTGCCGTTCGTGACCGAGAAGTTCATCGGCACTTTCGACCCGACGATCAAGCTGACGCACATGCAGGCGATCTTCGGGGACTGACCATGCGGAAACGGATCACACCCATATTCTCCAGGTTCGCCCGGCGCGAGGAAGGCGGGTTTCAGGTCGAGTTCGCGATCACCCTGCCGATCCTCATATTGCTGTCGATCGGGCTGCTCGAGTTCTCGTTGATCGCCTTCGACTACCAGCGCGCGGCCGAGGCGACGCGGCGTGCAGTGCGTTTCGCGATCCTCGACAACCCGATCGCCAACACGGCGAACCTGTTGGCGGGACAGACGATCCAGTGCACATCGACCGGTGGCGAGGTCTCGTGCACCGGCGGTTCGCCGGCCGACTCGCCCGAATATCCGCCGGACACCGGCGATCAGAACTTCCAGGCTATGCTGGCGCTGATGCGCGACGTCTATGACGGCATCCAGGAAGAGAACGTGCGGGTCACGTTCGAATCCACGGACGTCGGCGGTGTCGACCTCGTCGGCGGGATCATCCCGCTGGTGACGATCGAGGTGATCAATCTGCAGCATGAGCTCGTGACCGGATCGATCATCGGCATCGGCACGCTGACCTATCCGGATTTCAAGACCTCCGTCCTTGGATCCGGTCGCACCGTCAACGCCACCTGACATATCGGAAACCCAGGCCGGCCGCCGGTCGTCAGGCTGGCGGACCGCCTTGCCTGCACCGGCGATAAATCGCATTTCGCTATCATTCGTGCACGCACAGTTAACCGCCCGTTAAAGGCGTGAACGACAGAATGGGCGCCTGTCGACATCCGCGGCGGGGGCTGCCATGGCGAGTCCGGCGACTTCATGAAGAAGGTCCGGAAAGGCGACAAGATGGAGTTGATCGACCCGCGGCAGATGCTTACCGCCGTGGTCGACGCCGCCCCCGTCTGCCTTTGCGTCCTCGACTCGCAGGGCCGCGTGGTCATGGCCGAAGGCAGCAGCTTTCCCGAGATCGGGTTGTTGACCGACGCGATCACCGGCACGCCGGCCGAAACCGTCTGGGACGGCTACGATACGTTGACCCGCGCCATGCGGGGCGCCCTCGACGGCGATCCGGCCACGGCCACCGTCGTCGCCGGCGACCGCGCGCTCGAAGCCCGGTTCCTGCCGGTAGCCGGGGACGGCGGCACGTCGCACGTCGTCGCCGTCGTCTCGGACGTGACCGCCCGCTACGCCGGAATGGTCCAGATCCCGGCACGCGAGGAGTTTCTGCAGGGCATCCTCGACACCGTCGTCGACGGCATCATCACCATCGACGAGCTCGGCCTGATCCGCGACTTCAACCCGGCGGCCGCTGAAATCTTCGGCTACCACCCCTCCGAGGTGGTCGGCAAGCGGGTCGACATGCTGATGCCGGAGCCGCATCGCTCGGCCCACGACGGCTACATCCAGCGCTACATCGAGACCGGAGTCGGTATGGCCGTCGGTACGAGGCGCGAGATCAGCGGACTGCGCAAGGACGGCACGGTGTTTCCCATGGAAGTCTCGATCAGCGAGCTCAAGGTGGGCGAGCACCGGCATTTCACCGGTATCGTCCGCGACATCACCGAGCGCAAGGAGGCGGAGCGCGCACTGCGCGCGAGCGAGGAGCGATATGCGCTGGCCGCGCGCGGCGCGAACGACGGTCTCTGGGACTGGGACCTCGACCGCAACACCATCTATTTCTCGCAGCGCTGGAAGGCCATGCTCGGGTGCGAGGAGCACGACATCGGCAACTCGCCCGACGAGTGGCTGGATCGCATCCACCAGGAGGACGTGGCACGTTTCTGTGCCGACGTCGAGGCCCACCTGCAGGGACGCACGGCGACGTTCAAGAGCGAATACCGGATCCGCGGGCGCAGCGGCGAGATCCTGCGCATGCTGGCGCGCGGTGTCGCGGTCCGGGACGAGCAGGGCCGGCCCTACCGGATGGCCGGCTCGCAGGCCGATATCACCGACCAGAAACGCGCCGAGGAGCGCCTCATCCACGATGCGCTGCACGACGCGCTGACCGGCCTGCCCAATCGCACGCTGCTGTGCGAGCGTCTCGGTCAGGCGCTGGCGCGCATCCGCCGCAATCCGGACCAGAAATTCGCGCTCGCCGTGCTCAATCTCGACCGTTTCCGCGTCGTCAACGAAAGCCTGGGGCACAACGCCGGCGACGACCTGCTGGCCGCCGTCGCGCGGCGCCTGGAAAACCGCCTCAGGCCGGGCCATACGCTGGCCCGCTTGGGAGCCGACAATTTCGGAATCCTGGTCGAGGATATCGCGAGCCCGAAAGACGCGCGCACCGAGGTCGAACGGCTGAACAAGGCGATCAGCGAACCGTTCACGATGCACGGCCGCGAGGTCTTTACGTCGTCGCGCATCGGCATCGTGTTCGGCACGCCCACCTACAATGCCGCCGACGAAATGGTGCGCGACGCCGAACTCACCATGTCGCGCGTGAAGCGCGACGGCATCGCCCGCATCCGGGTGTTCGACAAGAAGCTTCACAGCGAGGCGGTCGGCATCATGCAGACCGAGACCGACCTCCGCAAAGCGATCGAGCAGCAGCGCCTAATCGTCTACTACCAGCCGATCGTCGCCCTCGCGACGGGCCGCGTCGCCGGGTTCGAGGCGCTGGCACGGCTGGACCATCCGCAGCGCGGCATCGTGCCGCCGTCCGAATTCATCGGCGTCGCCGAGGAAACCGGCCTCATCGTGCCGCTGTGCCAAAAGGTCATGTCCGACGCCTGTGCGCAGACGGCCGAGTGGCAGCGACGCTTCGGCCTGGAGGGGCGGCTCACCGTCAGCGTCAACCTCTCGGCCCGCAACGTCGTCGATGACGGTCTGTTCGCGATGACCGAGGGAGTCCTTGCCGAATCCGGCCTGACGCCCAAAAATCTGCGCGTCGAGATCACCGAGAGCCTGATGATGACGAATCCGGGGCTGATCGCCCGCGTGCTCGGCCGGCTCAAATCGCTCGGCGTCGGTCTCGCGCTCGACGATTTCGGCACCGGATACTCGTCGTTCAGCCATTTGCGCCGGTTCCCGCTCGACACGCTCAAGATCGACCGCAGCTTCGTCATCCGCATGATCAGCGAGGCGCGCGACCAGGAACTGGTCCGGATCATCATCATGCTGGCCCACACGCTCGGCCTCGACGTCATCGCCGAAGGCGTGGAGACCGCCGCCCACGTCGAGGGGTTGCTCAACCTACGCTGCGAATATGCCCAGGGCTTCCACTACGCGGCCCCGCTGCCGGCCGACGAGGCGGAGGACATGTTGCTTCGGCAGGGCGCCGGTTAGTCCCGCGCCCGGGCTCGCTTGCGCCTGTTCACGCCGGGTTGCGCGCGCTAGCATTACCGGATCGGCGCGCAACGCCAGGCAATCGGAGGTCCATCATGCTGGTTGGCGTTCCCAGGGAGATCAAGACGCACGAATACCGGGTCGGCCTCGTTCCGGCGAGCGTTCGCGAGCTGGTCCATCACGGCCACCAGGTGCTTGTCGAGACCGGCGCGGGCGCGGGAATCGGATTCGACGATGCAACCTATCGCAATGCGGGCGCCGAGATCGCGGATGATGCGGCGACGGTGTTCGCGCGCGCCGACATGATCGTCAAGGTCAAGGAGCCGCAGCCCGTCGAATGCACGATGCTGCGCGAAAGTCAGGTGCTCTTCACCTATCTGCATCTCGCTGCCGACCGGCCGCAGACCGAAGGGCTGATGCAGTCCGGCTGCACGGCAATCGCCTACGAGACGGTCACCGACCGCGACGGGCACTTGCCGCTGCTGGCGCCGATGAGCGAGGTGGCGGGACGGATGAGCGTGCAGGTCGGCGCCCATTGCCTGGAGAAGGAGCAGGGCGGTTCGGGCATGCTCCTCGGCGGCGTGCCGGGCGTGGTCGCGTCGCGGGTCGTGATCATCGGCGGCGGCGTCGCCGGCACCAACGCGGCGCGCATGGCGATGG
>JBFHDX010000110.1:0-12551 GCA_041584475.1 Alphaproteobacteria bacterium | reverse complement strand
TTCGAGCGGGTCACCGCGCGCCAATACGTCCTCGATGTCATTGGCGAGCCTTTGGACCATGTCGCCGACCCGCGACGACTTCAGGTCGCGCTCGATGTCCGCGCGCACGTCCTCGAACGATCGCGTCTGCTCTTCCTGAAACCCCGAGAGCCTGAAAATGTGCCAACCGAACGCCGACTCGACGGGATCGGAGACTTCGCCCACATCGAGTCCCTCGATGCTCTGGGCGACGTCGGGCAGCGGAAACTCGCCGTCGGCGAAGCGACCGAATTCGAGGTCGTTTGCATCCTGGCCAGCAATGTCGCGCGCGACGTCGGCGAAGGATTCGCCGCTCGCCAGCGCCGCGGCGGCGCGTTTCCCGGTGGCCTCGTCGGGCAGTCGAATCTGCTGGACGATCCGCAGTCTCGGTTCCCGGAACTCATCGATGCGCCGCTCGTACTCGTCGCGCAATTCTTCCTCCGCGACCGCGATCTCCCGCGTTGCCACCTGCGGCGATATGTCGACGAACGCGACGACCCGGCGTTCCGGCGCCGTGAATTCGGACGCCATCTCCTCGTGGAGCCGACGCAGGGTCTCGTCGTCGGGCTTCCCGACGTCGAGCGAATCGTCGATCGGCACGGCAGCGACGACGGCAACCCGCTTTTCTCCGCGCCATGCATTGAGCGGCCGGACCATCGCCATCGGCGCGTCGCCCGCGATGTCGAAGCTGTTCAGGATTTGGCGCCGGTAAATGTCGCGTCGCATGTCGGCGACGAACTGGCCCTCGCTGTAGTTTCCCTGGCTCAGGACCGTGTTGAACCGGTCGCGGCTGAACCGGCCGGTCTCGTCGAAGAAGGCGGGTTCCTGCTGTATAGCCGTGCTGACCATGGCATCGCTGACCGCCAGGCCGAGCCAGTCGCCCGCCTGGCTGTACAAACGACCCGATATGAGTCGTTCCAGGCTCTGGTCGAGCAGGCCGATGTCGCGAGCCTGCTCCGGCGTGATATCGATGCCCCCGAGCTGAAAGCGACGCAGGTCCTGCCGGAAGGCACGGGACAATTCGGGTCCGGTGATCTTGGTCTCGCCGATCGTCGCCACGGCATCGCTCTGCTGCGCCTGGAAGATATAGCCCTGAATGCCCCAGGCCGCGAAACTGAGGATCAGCAGGGCGAAGAGGGACTTAGCGATGATGCTCGCCGTCGATTTTCTAAGTTTCTGAAGCATGGTCGGACCCGGGTAGAATCAATTGCAAGCGGCGGTTTCCCGCGCGGCGCGGCATCATAGAAGTGCGGCGGCACCAACCGCAACAGACAATCCTTGCTCGACAATCGATCGTGTGGCCAGCGGCGGTGCAGCGTGGTAAGCCTTGGCATCAGGCGGTCGGACGCAAGGGCGGTCTCGGTTGATAAGCGCCACGGAGGCGATCGAATGGCAGCGGGACGAATTCCACTGATTGCCGGCAACTGGAAAATGAACTGCCTCAAGGCCGACGCGGTCAACCTCGCCAAGTCGATCGCCGCGAACCCGGCTACTAGCGTCGAGATGTTGCTATGCCCGCCAGCGGTGCTCATTCCTGCCGTCGCCGAGGCGATCGCCGGCAGCGAAGTCATGCTCGGCGGCCAGGACTGTCACACCGAGCCCAGCGGCGCGCATACGGGTGACATTTCCGCCGAGATGCTGGCGGATGCAGGGTGCCGCTATGTCATTCTCGGGCACTCCGAACGACGCACCGACCACGGGGAAAGCGACGACCTTGTCAGAGCCAAGGCGATTGCGGCGCATCGGGCCGGCTTGTGCGCGATCGTTTGCGTCGGCGAGACGCTGGCGCAGCGGGACCGGGGCCAGACGCTCGCCACCGTCAGTACGCAGCTGGAAGGTTCGCTGCCCGAGTCGGCGTCGCCGGACACGGTCGTGATCGCCTACGAACCGGTCTGGGCCATCGGCACGGGCAAGACGCCGACGCGCCGCGATGTCGACGACGTCCACACGCACATTCGCGGATACCTGCAGGTCAAGTACGGGCTGCGCCTGGCCGAACACGTGCGGATCCTCTACGGGGGATCGATGAAACCCGCCAATGCGGCGAATTTCCTGGCGATCGACGGGGTCGATGGCGGCCTGATCGGAGGCGCGAGCCTGGTCGCGGAGGACTTTCTGGCTATCGCCGGAAGTTGTCCCTAGCCATCGGCGACATTAGAAGCTAAATAAGCCGCGGTCGTCAGGCCAACCTGCGTCCGCACGGCGCTGCGACGTCGATAACGCATCCAGTGGGGTCCGATGGAAACCGTCCTGCTCGTTATTCATCTTATCGTCATCGTTGCGATGATCGTGGTCGTCCTGCTGCAGCGGAGCGAGGGGGGAGGACTCGGCATCGGCGGCGGCGGGGGCGGCCTGGTCAGCGTTCGCGGCAGCGCGAACCTGCTGACCCGGACGACGGCGTTCCTCGCGGCCGTGTTCTTCGTCACCAGCCTGCTGCTCGCGATCCTTGCGAGCAATCGCAGCCAGCCAACGTCGATCCTCGATGTCGCGCCCGTGAGCCCGGGGGCACCGTCGGCTCCGGTCGAGGAACCGGCGCCGCCCGCACAGCCCGGCGTACCGCTCTCGGACTGATTGCGACCGGTGATCGTCTCGCCGGCTGATACCTGGACCGTGCCGGGACGCACTTCCGGGGCCGCGTCCGGAATGCCGCTTGGGTGCGGCGCAGGAGTCGACTAGAGTGGGGGTCCATGACGCGGTTCATCTTTATCACCGGCGGCGTGGTTTCCTCACTTGGCAAGGGTATAGCCGCAGCGGCGCTGGGCGCCCTGCTGCAGTGTCGCGGCTACAAGGTCCGGCTGCGCAAGCTGGACCCGTATATCAACGTCGATCCCGGCACCATGAGCCCGTATCAGCACGGCGAGGTGTACGTCACCGATGACGGTGCGGAGACCGACCTCGATCTCGGGCATTACGAGCGCTTTACCGGCGTCCCAGCGCGGCAGAGCGACAATGTCACCACGGGTCGCATCTATTCGGACGTGATCGCGCGTGAACGCCGCGGCGACTATCTCGGCGCGACGGTCCAGGTCATCCCGCACATTACCGACGCGATCAAGCAATTCGTCACCTCCGATCTGACGGACGAGGATTTCGTGCTGTGCGAAATCGGCGGCACCGTCGGCGATATCGAGGGCCTGCCGTTTCTCGAGGCGATTCGCCAGTTGAGCAACGAACTGGGCCGCAACCGGGCGCTGTTCGTGCACCTGACACTGCTGCCCTACATCCCGGCGGCCGGCGAGACCAAGACGAAGCCGACGCAGCATTCGGTGAAGGAGCTCCTGAGCGTCGGAATCCAGGCCGACATCGTCCTCTGCCGCTCGGACCGGCCGATCCCCGAGGAGTCGCGACGCAAGCTGGCGCTGTTCTGCAACGTGCGGCCGGAGCGCGTCATCGAGGCGCTCGACGTCGATACGATCTACGACGTCCCGCTGCGCTATCACGAGGCGGGATTCGATACGGAAGTCCTCAAGCGCTTCGGCATCGAACCCGGCCGCGAGAGCGACGTCGACCTGACGGCGTGGCAGGACATCGTGCAGCGCATTCGCGCGCCCGAGGGCGAGGTTTCGATCGCCGTTGTCGGCAAATACACGAACCTGCTCGACGCCTACAAATCGCTGAACGAGGCGCTCGGCCACGGCGGTATCGCCAACAACGTCAGGGTCAATCTCGACTGGATCGAGTCGGAGATATTCGAGAGCGACGAGGCGGCCCTGCACCGGCTCGAAGGCTGCAACGGCATACTCGTGCCGGGCGGCTTCGGGGGCCGCGGCGCGGAAGGCAAGATATCGGCGGTGCGGTTCGCCCGCGAGCAGCACGTGCCGTTCTTCGGCATCTGCTTCGGCATGCAGATGGCGGTGATCGAAGCCGCACGCAATCTTGCCGGCATTGGCGATGCGGGATCGACCGAATTCGGCCCGTGCCAGGAACCCGTGGTCGGCCTGCTGACCGAATGGCAGCGCGGCAACGTCGTCGAGCGCCGCAGCGTCCGGGACGATCTCGGCGGCACCATGCGCCTCGGTGCCTATCCCTGCGTGTTGACGCCGGGCTCCCGCGTGGCCCAGACATACGGCAACCGCATCGAGATCAGCGAACGCCATCGGCATCGCTACGAGGTGAACATCAACTATCGCGAGCGCCTCGAGGAGGCCGGCCTCGTCTTCTCCGGGATATCGCCCGATGGGATCCTGCCCGAGATCGTCGAGATTCCGGACCATCCCTGGTTCGTCGGCGTGCAGTTCCATCCGGAGCTGAAATCGAAGCCGTTCGAACCGCATCCGCTCTTCGCCTCGTTTGTCCGGGCTGCGATCGAGAAATCGCGGCTCGTATGACGCCAGGAAGGACGACCAAACGATGACAGCGCCACGCCACGTGACCATCGGCAGCCTGACGGTCGGGAACGACCTGCCGTTCACACTGATTGCTGGACCGTGCGCCTTGGAGAGCCGGCAGCACGCCCTGGAGATGAGCCAGGCGCTGAGCGAGATCTCCGCGCAGCTCGGTGTCGGCGTCATCTACAAGACGTCGTTCGACAAGGCGAACCGGACCTCCGCCTCGAGCGCGCGCGGCATCGGTCTCGACGCGGCGCTGCCGATCTTCGCGGAAATCCGCGAGGCGACCGGACTGCCGGTCTTGACCGACGTGCACGCGCCCGATCACTGCGCCACCGTGGCCGAGGTCGTCGACGTGCTGCAGATCCCGGCGTTTCTCTGCCGGCAGACCGACCTGCTGGTGGCGGCGGCGAGGACCGGCCGCGCGATCAACGTGAAGAAGGGCCAATTCCTGGCGCCGTGGGACATGGCCAACGTCGCCGAAAAGATCGCCGGGGCCGGCAACGCGAATATTCTGTTGTGCGAGCGGGGCGCCAGCTTCGGCTACAACACGCTGGTCTCCGACATGCGCTCATTGCCGATCCTGGCCGGCACCGGATATCCGGTCGTGTTCGACGCCACCCACTCGGTGCAGCAGCCGGGCGGACAGGGCACGACATCGGGCGGTCAGCGCGAGTTCGTGCCCGTGCTCGCGCGCGCCGCGATCGCCGTCGGCGTGGCCGCGGTCTTCATGGAGACGCACCAGGATCCCGACAGCGCACCGTCGGACGGGCCGAACATGGTGCCGCTGCGGCAACTGCCCGACCTCGTGCGCACGCTCGTCGAATTCGACAGGCTTGCGAAGGCGACGCCAGTCGCGGTTTGAGGCGCGTCGAGCCGAACCGGCCGGCGTCAGCGGTCGGGACACGCCACCGGATCCGTACCCGCCGGATTGGTCCGGCACATCTCGATGAGGATGAGCGCGTCGTTCGCGGCCATGGAGGTTTTCCAGTCGGGCGAGCGCGCGGCTTCCGCGAGCGCCGGTAGTGCGGCCTCGCCCAGCGTCGCGAGCAGACTGCTCGCGCCAATCCGGATAGCGGCCCGGTCGTCGGCCAGCATCTCGACCAGCACGGGGATATCCGTCGCATCGATCTCGCCGCGCACGCTGGCGATCGTGTCCGTCGTGACCGCCCAGGTGAGATGAACGGAGAAATGCAGGTTGTCGTCGATCATGTCGGCAATCTCGCGATAACGGTCGCTGACCGCTCGACCGTCGGGGGACGGGGGGCCGGGGGCGAGCAGCGCCCACAGGACGAACCCGCCCAGAGCCGCCATCACGACGAGCGCGGCAATGGTGCGAAAATGTCTCATGCGCGTGCTTCCTTCGTACACTTATGAACACATGCGGCGCCGGGAACGCCAACGTTAGCAGGGATTTTGGCAGGTGTTGACGGGATTGGCCCGTCGCGCAATAAGCGCCCCCGACGGCTCCGACCTTGCGCCGCAAAGGCATGCATTGTATGCCCTGCGCCGACGCGCGAACGATGCCCGGAGCGCGGCAGGACAGGAGGTACGAAATGACGGCCATCGTCGATGTGCATGCGCGCGAAATCCTCGACAGCCGGGGAAATCCGACGGTCGAGGTCGACGTCGAGCTGGAATCCGGCGCCGCGGGCAGGGCCGCGGTCCCGTCCGGCGCGTCGACGGGAACCCACGAGGCGCTGGAGCTGCGCGACGGCGGCGAGCGCTACGGCGGCAAGGGGGTGCGCAAGGCCGTCGAAGCCGTCAACGGCGAGATATTCGACGTGCTGTCCGGACTCGATGCCGACGACCAGCTGCACGTCGACCGCATGATGCTCGAGCTCGACGGCACGCCAAACAAGGCCCGCCTGGGCGCGAACGCAGTCCTCGGGGTCAGCCTGGCGGTTGCCAAGGCGGCCGCCACCGACGCCGGGCTGCCGCTGTTCCGCTATGTCGGCGGCACCCTGGCGCGGACCCTGCCGGTGCCGATGATGAACATCATCAACGGCGGAGCCCACGCCGACAACCCGATCGACATCCAGGAGTTCATGATCATGCCGGTCGCCGCCGACGACCTTGCCGAAGCGGTACGGGCGGGGGCCGAGATCTTTCACGCGCTGAAGAAGGCCCTGAGCGATGCCGGCCACAACACGAACGTCGGCGACGAAGGCGGTTTCGCACCGAATCTCGCGTCCTCCGACGACGCGCTCGGTTTCATCATGAAGGCGATCGAGGCGGCCGGACGCCGACCCGCCGAGGACGTCATGATCGCCCTCGACTGCGCCGCGACCGAATTCTTCAGCGATGGTAAGTACCGGCTCGAAGGCGAGGGCAAGACCCTCGATTCCGCGGGCATGGTGAAATATCTCGCCGAGCTGTGCGGGCGCTACCCCGTGCTGTCGATCGAGGACGGCATGGCCGAGGACGACTGGGAGGGCTGGGAGATGCTGACCGCGGAACTCGGGGCGCGGACGCAGCTGGTCGGCGACGACGTGTTCGTGACCAATGCGGCGCGCCTGCGCGACGGCATCGCGAGGGGTGCCGCCAACGCCATCCTCGTCAAGGTCAATCAGATCGGCTCGCTCAGCGAGACCCTCGAAGCCGTTGAGATAGCTCACCGTGCCAGGTATCGCGCGGTCATGTCGCACCGCTCCGGCGAGACCGAGGACGCGACGATCGCCGACCTCGCGGTCGCCACCAACTGCGGGCAGATCAAGACCGGCTCGCTCTCGCGGTCGGACCGGCTGGCGAAGTACAACCAGCTGCTGCGCATCGAGGAGCTGCTGGGCGACAACGGCGTCTACGCCGGGCGCAGCGTTCTCAAGGCTTGACAATGCACCCAATCCGAGTCTTGGCCATCGCGTTCTACAGCCTAAAGAATCATATTGAAATTGTAGGCAGTTTTTTGATTGACGCGCGACTCGGCGCTGTGATTCGATTCGCGGATGGCCGTGTTTCGCGAACTCCGTCGCCAAGGGCGCCAGATCGCCGTCTCCCTGATCGGCGTCATGCTGATCGGCTATTTCGCCTATCACGCGGTCGAGGGTGAACGCGGGCTGCGCGCGTATTTCGCGCTCAAGCACAGGACGGCGATCGCCGCAGCCGCGCTCGACACGCTGCGGACCGAGCGCGGTACGCTGGAGCAGCGGGTGCGACTGCTGCGACCGGACAGTCTCGATCTCGACATGCTGGAGGAACGGGCCCGCGAGGTCCTCGGGCTGATCGGCGAGGACGAGGTCGTCATTCTGCTCGACCCGGACGTCGAGCGACGGTAGGACTCCGAGCGCAAGCGGAACCGGCGGCGCGGCGTGCGCGACGCGGAGGCCTCTGCCGCCGCGTCGGTCGCCGCGTTCGCGCGGGCGATGGCTTCCGGCACGTTCGTGCTGCAACAAATTTCATATTTATTTGATCGATGAACCAAATTTCGGTTTATAATACATTTCTTATTTTATAACAATAACTTATATAATCCTTGTCAATTTGCAGCGCCGCCGCTAGTTTGAGCCGCCGCGGGCGCTACCGCGCGCCCGCGTGCCAATTCGGGGACAGGGAGGTTTGGCATGGCCAAGGCCGCTGCAAAGCGCAAGCCGCGGGGCAAGAAATCAGAAACACCCGCGGCGAAACCGGAGGAACTCCTCAAATTCTACCGTGACATGCTGTTGATCCGCCGCTTCGAGGAAAAGGCGGGACAGCTCTACGGTATGGGTCTCATCGGCGGGTTCTGCCATCTCTACATCGGTCAGGAAGCCGTCGTCGTCGGCGCGCAGGCCGCGACCAGGCCCGAGGACGCCGTCGTGACGAGCTATCGCGATCACGGCCACATGCTGGCGACCGGCATGGACCCGCGCGGCGTCATGGCCGAGCTGACGGGCCGCAGCGGTGGATATTCGAAGGGCAAGGGCGGTTCCATGCACATGTTCAGCCGCGAGAAGAATTTCTTCGGCGGGCACGGCATCGTCGCCGCCCAGGTGCCGATCGGCACCGGACTTGCCTTCGCCTTCAAATACAACGGCACCGACAATGTGTGCATGACCTATTTCGGCGACGGCGCCGTCAACCAGGGTCAGGTCTATGAGGCGTTCAACATGGGCGCGCTGTGGAAGCTGCCGGTCGTCTACATCATCGAGAACAACAAGTACGGCATGGGAACGTCCGTCGAGCGCGCCTCCGCGAGCACCGATCTCTGCCAGCGCGGCAAGGCCTACGGTATCCCCGGCGAAGCCGTCGACGGCATGGACGTTATGACCATGAAGGCGGCCGCCGAGAAGGCGGTGGCGCATTGCCGCGCCGGCAAGGGCCCGTACATCCTCGAGGCGCTGACCTACCGCTACCGCGGGCACTCCATGTCGGATCCGGCGAAATACCGGACCAAGGAGGAGGTGCAGAAGATGCGCAGCGAGCGCGACCCGATCGATCTGCTGCGCGAGAAGATCCTCGGCGGCAAGCACGCGAGCGAGGACGCGCTGAAGAAGATCGACCGGGAGGTCAAGGACATCGTCGCCGACGCCGCCGATTTCGCGCAGAAGAGCCCCGAGCCGGATCCCGCCGAACTGTGGACCGACGTGCTCGTTGAGGCCTGAGGGGAGGGGAGCGACATGCCGATCGAAATCCTGATGCCGGCGCTTTCGCCGACGATGACCGAGGGCAATCTGGCGAAATGGCTGAAGAAGGAGGGCGACGAGGTCGCCGCCGGCGACGTTCTCGCCGAGATCGAGACCGACAAGGCGACGATGGAGGTCGAGGCCGTCGACGAGGGCGTTCTGGGCAAGATCCTGGTGCCGGACGGCACCGAGAGCGTGCAGGTCAATCAGCCGATTGCCCTGCTGCTGGCCGAGGGCGAGGACAGCAGCGCGGTCGAGGGATACGCGCGCAAGGGCGACGGCGGGCGGGGTGAAGCTGCGCGCGCCGACGAGGGCGCCGAGCCCGAAGTGACGGTGGTCGCGGAGCCGGTCGCGGCGCCGCCGGCTGCACCGAGCCAGGAGCCGGCGCCGGCCGACACGGAATGGGATGGACCGACGGTGATGCAGACGGTGCGCGAGGCGCTCCGCGATGCCATGGCCGAGGAGATGCGACGCGACGAGGCCGTCTTCCAGATGGGCGAGGAGGTGGCGCAGTACCAGGGCGCCTACAAGATCAGCCAGGGGCTGCTCGACGAGTTCGGCGACCGGCGCGTCGTCGATACGCCGATCACCGAGCACGGCTTCGCCGGTCTTGCCGTCGGCGCGGCCTTCATGAAGCTGCGCCCGATCGTCGAGTTCATGACCTTCAACTTCGCCATGCAGGCGATGGACCACATCATCAACTCGGCGGCCAAGACGCTGTACATGTCCGGCGGCCAGATGGGCTGCCCGATCGTCTTCCGCGGGCCGAACGGCGCCGCCGCACGGGTCGCCGCGCAACATTCGCAATGCTACGCCAGCTGGTTCGCGCACGTGCCCGGGCTGAAGGTCGTCTCGCCGTGGTCGGCGGCCGACGCGAAAGGTCTGCTCAAGGCCGCGATCCGCGATCCCAACCCGGTCATCTTCCTGGAAAACGAGATCCTCTACGGCCAGAGCTTCGAAGTGCCCGACAGCGACGACTGGGTCGTTCCGATCGGCCGGGCGAAGGTCGTGCGCCGGGGCTCCGACGTCACCATCGTCGCCTTCTCGATCATGGTCGGAAAGGCGCTGGAGGCGGCCGAGGCCCTCGCCGCCGAGGGCATCGACGCCGAGGTGATCGACCTGCGTTCGCTGCGCCCGCTCGATACCGCGACGATCGTGGAGTCGGTCAAGAGGACCAACCGTATCGTCAGCGTCGAGGAAGGCTGGGCGTATTCGGGCATCGGTTCGGAGATCGCGGCGCTCATGATGGAGCAGGCGTTCGACTGGCTCGACGCGCCGGTCCATCGGGTCTGCGGCGCCGACGTGCCGCTGCCGTACGCGGCCAACCTCGAACGCCTCGCCCTGCCGCAGGCGGAATCCATCGTCGAGGCCGCCAAGGCGGTCTGCTACCGCTCGTAACGGGGAGGGGCGCATGCCGATCGAAATCCTGATGCCGGCGCTCTCGCCGACGATGACCGAGGGCAATCTGGCCAAATGGCTGAAGAAGGAAGGCGACGAGGTCGCCTCCGGCGACGTGCTCGCCGAGATCGAGACCGACAAGGCGACCATGGAGGTCGAAGCCGTCGACGAGGGTGTGCTGGGACGGATCCTGGTCACGGACGGCACGGAGGGCGTGCAGGTCAACCAGCCGATCGCGCTGCTGCTCGAAGAGGGCGAAGACGCCAGTGCGCTCGAGGGCTACCGGGCCGACGCGGCCGCTTCGAAGGCGGCTCAACAACCCGAGCCGGCGGTCGCCGAGGCTGCAGCCGCCCCGGCACCGGCGGCAGCAGGGAAACCGGCGCCTGAACCCGCGGCGACAAAGAGCAATTCGGGCGAGAGACCCGCCGCGGGCGGCGACGGGGCCGGCCGCCTCTTTGCCAGCCCGCTGGCGCGGCGCATGGCGCAACAGGCGGGCATCGACCTGGCCGCGATCCGCGGCAGCGGACCGCATGGACGCATCGTCAAAAGCGACGTCGAGGGCGTGATCGAGGGTGGCGCCGCACCCGCGAAACCTGCCGCACCCGCGAAACCCGAGGCACCTGCCGCGCCGGCGGCGGTGCCCGCCGCCAGACCCGCGATCTCGCCGCCGTCCGGCCCCGGTGCGCGCGCTCTGGCCGATGCGCTCGGCATGGGCTACCAGCTGCAGCCCAACACCAATATGCGCAAGACGATCGCGCGGCGCCTCAGCGAAGCCAAACAGACGGTTCCGCACTTCTACCTGACGATCGACTGCGTGATCGACGATCTGCTGGCCGCGCGCAAGCGCATCAACGAGGAGCACGATCTCAAGATCTCGGTCAACGATTTCGTCATCAAGTCGGCGGCAGTCGCGCTGAAGAAGGTGCCGGCGGCGAACGCCTCGTGGGACGATGAGGGGATTCTCCTGTACGAGCACGCCGACATCTCGGTGGCGGTGGCAACGCCGGCCGGCTTGATTACGCCGATCGTGAAGTCGGCCGAGAGCAAGGGACTCGCGGAGATTTCGGCGGAAATGAAGGATCTCGCGGGCCGCGCGCGCGAGGGCAAGCTGAAGCCCGAGGAATACCAGGGGGGAAGCTTCTCCGTCTCGAACCTCGGCATGTACGGCGTCAAGGATTTCGCGGCCATCATCAACCCGCCGCAGGGGTGCATCCTGGCCGTCGGCGCCGGCCAGCAGCAGCCCGTCGTCCGGGACGGCGCGCTCGCCATCGCGACGGTGATGAGCTGCACGCTGTCGGTCGACCATCGCGTCGTCGACGGCGCCGTCGGCGCGGAGTTCCTCGCGGCGTTCAGGCGGCTGATCGAGAACCCGCTCGCCATGCTGCTGTGAAGCGGGCATGGACAAGGTGAACCTCGCCGCCAAGTTCGCGCTGTTCGACGAGCGCTGGAGTCCGAAAATCGTCGGAACGCTTGACGATTACGAGATCAAGCTGGCGAAGCTCGAGGGCGAGTTCGTCTGGCACAAGCACGAGCACGACGACGAGCTGTTCCTGGTCGTCGCGGGCCGGATGTCGATCGACCTGCGCGACCGCACCGTCGAGCTCGAGGAGGGGGAGTTCCTCGTCGTTCCCCGTGGCGTCGAACACCGGCCTCGCGCCGAGCGCGAATGCCGCGTCCTGCTGTTCGAGCGGGCCGGCCTTCTCAACACGGGCGATGCCCCGCACGGGGCGTTGACCCGACACAGCCCGGATAGGATCTGAGGATGGCAGAAAGCAAATTCGACGTCGTCGTCGTCGGCGGCGGCCCTGGCGGCTACGTGACCGCGATCCGCTCGACGCAGCTGGGGCTGAAAACGGCCGTCGTCGAACGCGCGCATCTCGGCGGCATCTGCCTCAACTGGGGCTGCATTCCCACCAAGGCGCTGCTGCGCTCGGCGGAAATCTATCGCAACATGCAGCACGCCGCGGCCTTCGGCCTGTCGGCCGAGAAGCTGGGTTTCGACCTGGCCAAAGTCGTCGACCGCTCGCGCAAGGTCGCCAAACAGCTCAGCGGCGGCGTCGGCTACCTGATGAAGAAACACAAGGTCACGGTGTTCGACGGCGAGGGCAGGCTGAACGGCCCGGGCAAGCTCGGCGTGACCAAGGACGGCAAGGCCGTGGCCGAGCTCGCCGCCAAGCACATCATCCTCGCGACCGGCGCGCGCGCG
>JBFHDX010000109.1:0-12664 GCA_041584475.1 Alphaproteobacteria bacterium | reverse complement strand
GGCGAGAAGATCTCGAAGTCGAAAGGCAACGGGCTGACGATCGAGGAATGGCTCGCCTACGGGCCGCCGGACAGCCTGGCGCTGTTCATGTACCAGAAGCCGAAATCGGCGAAGCGGCTGTATTTCGACGTGATCCCGCGCGCCGTCGACGACTGGCTCTCCTTCCTCGCGAAATATGGCGAGGAGGACACGGCGCGGCGGCTCGAAAATCCGGCCTGGCACATTCATGCCGGTGAGCCGCCGGGGCAGGTACCGCCGCTGCCGTTCAACATCCTGCTCAACCTCGCCAGCGTCATCAACGCCGAGGACAAGGTGGTGCTCTGGGGCTTCATCGAACGCTACGTGCCCGGCGCGAGCCCGGCGAGCGACCCGATCCTCGATGCGCTGGCGGGGCACGCGATCCGCTACTACCAGGACTTCGTCAAGCCGAAGAAGAAATACCGCGCCCCGACCGACACCGAGCGCGCGGCGCTCGAGGACCTGCTGGCGGTGCTCGACGCGCTGCCCGACGGCGCGAGCGGCGAGGACATCCAGACCCAGGTCTACGAGGTCGGCAAGCGCCACCCGTTCGAGTCGCTGCGCGACTGGTTCCGGGCCTGCTACGAGGTGCTGCTCGGGCAGGAGCAGGGCCCGCGCCTCGGCTCCTTCATCGCGCTCTACGGCGTCGCGGAGACGAGGGATCTGATCCGCCGCGCGCTCGCCGGCGAGGATCTGGGGGCTGCCTGAACGCCGTTCTTTTTTTGCCGATAACGGCTGGCCAGGCGGCGCCCAGCGCCATATGTTGCGCGACGACCGGCAATCACCCGACACCAAGGAGGCACGAGGATGTCCAGCGAGTCGCTTCACGCCCCGCGCGACAGGCTCAGCAAGAAGACGCTCAGCATGCATCACGCGATCGTATCGCTGATGGAGGAGCTCGAGGCGGTCGACTGGTACCGCCAGCGCGCCGACGATTGCGAGGACGAGGCGCTCAAGGAGATCCTGTTGCACAACATGCGCGAGGAGATGGAGCACGCCGCGATGGTGCTCGAGTGGATCCGCCGTAACGACGAGGATTTCGCGCACGAGCTCAAGGACAATCTGTTCAAGGACGGGCCGATCACCGGCCATCACGGTTGACCGCCCCGGCGCTGCTGTGGAGCGAGAGGTGAGCGAGCCGCACCTCCGGCCCCTCGACGCCGCCGAGCATGGCTGGGCGCTGGCCCTCAACAACAGCGAGGTGCCGCATGTCAGCGCGCTCGCCGCGGACTCGCTCGCCGCGCTCGTCGACATGGCGGCGCTCGCGACGGTGGCGGAAGTGGACGGCGCACCGGCGGGCCTGCTGGTCGCGTTCCTTCCCGGTACCGCGTATGACAGCGAGAATTACCGCTGGTTCTGCGACCGTTACCCCGCCTTCGTCTATATCGACCGCGTCATCACCGACCGCGCCTTCCGCGGCCGCGGCATCGGCCGCGCGCTCTATGATCACGCTGCGGCGTTCGCCCGCCGACGGGCGCCGCTGCTGACCTGCGAGGTCAACGAGACGCCGCCCAACCCGGCATCGTTGCGGTTCCACGAGCGGTTCGGCTTCCGTCCCCTCGGCGACCAGCAGACCGAGGGCGGCGCGAAGCGCGTGGTGCTGCTGGGGCTGGATCTGGGGAACCGATAGTCCGCCGTCGCCGGCCGCTATGCCTCGCCGCGGCGCCCGCTGCCCCGCAGCGCCGGATACAGCGCCAGCGCGTCCTCGATCGCGGTCGGCGCGATTCCGAGCTCTTTGAGGCCGGGAAGGTCGGGGGAGGCCACGTTGTCGTCGCGCATGAGCGCCACCTGGTCGCGTGTCAAGGGCGGGTTCGGGAGCATGCCCAGCAGACGGGCCTGCACGTCCCAGAGCGCGAACGGCAGCGGCAGCAGCATGCGCCGACGGCCGCTGCGCGCCATCAGCATCTCGATCAGCTCGCGGTAGCGGTAGGTTTTCGGACCGCCCAGCTCGTAGGTCCGGCCCGCCGACTCGGGATGGCGCAGCGCCGCCGCCGCGGCCGCGGCGACATCGTCGACATGCACCGGCTGCAGCCGCGTATCGCCCGCGCCGAACAGCGGGAACACCGGCAGCACGCGCAAGAGCCCGATGAAGGTGTTGAGGAAGGAGTCCTGCGGTCCGAACAGCACGCTCGGGCGCAGGATCGTCGCCGCGGCGAAGGCCTCGCGCAGCGCCAGCTCGCCGCGTGCCCGCGCCCGCACGTAGGCCGACGGAGAGGCCGGGTCGACGCCGATCCCCGAGATGTGGACCAGCCGCGCCACGCCGGCACCGGCTGCCGCCTCGGCGACGCGGCGCGCGCCCTCGACGTGGATCGCCTCGAATGTCTCGCTGCCGCGCTCGACATAGAGGCCGACCGCATTGATCGCGGCCTCGGCGCCCTCGACGGCCCGCGCCACCGACTCGGCGTCGCGCAGATCGGCGGCCAGCCGTTCGATACGCGACTCGCCCGGCTCGCTGTGGCCCGGATGACGCGCGGCGATGCGCACGGCATAACCCGCGCGGTCGAGGGCGCCGACGATGGCCCCGCCGAGGAAGCCGGTGCCGCCGAACACGGTTACGCAGGATCCGGGCATAACGGCCTCCGCCATGGGCCCGATGGCCGGCACTATAGCACGGGAGGTGCGGCATTTCCGAGCGCGCCGAGGCCCTGTAGACTGTGCCGATGATCCGCATCACCCCGACCATCGAGCTCGACGACGGCGAGCTCGAGGAGCGTTTCGTTCGTGCCCCCGGACCCGGCGGGCAGAACGTCAACAAGGTGGCGACCGCGGTGCAGTTGCGCTTCGACGCGGCCGGCAGCCCCAACCTGCCCGGGGCCGTGCTCGAGCGTCTGAAGGCCCTCGCCGGCCGACGCATGACGCGCGACGGCGTGATCGTGATCGCGTCCAGCCGCTTTCGCAGCCAGGAGCGCAATCGGCAGGACGCGCGCGACCGTCTCGTGGCGCTGATCCGCGAGGCGGCGGTCGCGCCGAAGGTGCGCCGTGCGACGCGGCCGACGCTCGCTGCGCGCCGCCGCCGCCTCGACACCAAGCGGCGGCGCGCCATGATCAAGAAGACGCGCGGGCGGGTCGGCGAGCACGAGTGACCCGTCAGCCGCGGGCGCGGCACGAGGATCGGCGCTGACGGCGCCGGGGAGTTGTCGATGGCAGTCCCGTTTCGGTTGGCGCGCTGCGCCGGGCTCGTGATGCTCGCGGCCGTGCTGGCGCTGGCCGCCGCGTGCGAGGAGGACGATCCGCGCCAGCCCTATATCGAGTTCGCCGGCGGCGGCTTCATCTTCAACTACAACGTCGCCGCCGCCTATTACGGCTTCGTCGCCAGGGTGAAGCGACGGGTGCCGCCGGGCACGATCCTGGAGGCCGAGTTCGAGGATCCGGCCGGCGGTCCACCGCTCGTCGTGCGCGGCGTCGCCGGGGTCTATGCCCGGCAGTTCCGCTTCGAGTCGCCGCCGGTGCAGGGCGTCGTGGCCAACCGCGACTACCGGGTCGAGCTGCGGCTCATCGACCCCGACGACGGGAGCCTGATCGCCAGCTACAGCCGGACCTTCCGCTCCGAGCTCGACCAGGACGTGCTGCCGTCCGCGCCGACGACGGTCGCGCCGACCTACCGGCCGAACCCGGCGGGCGAATTCGCGCCGCCGCGTGCCGACGACAGGCCCGGGAAGTAAGGCTCGGGAACGTGCGGCCGGCCGGGGCCGGCGATGTCGTCAGCGCTTCGCCGCCTGCACGATGAGCGCGTCGATCGTCTCCTCGCCGAGCGCCCGGATCGCCTCGAGCCGGTGTAGCCCGGTGATCAGCACGTAGCGGTTCCTGGCCTCGTCGCGGCGCACGTGGACCGGCGTCGTCTGCCCGTTTTCGAGAATGTCTTCGGCGAGCGACTCGACCTTCGCCGGGTCGAGGGTCTTGGCGAGCTTGACGGGCACGTAGATCTCGGCCTCGCGCACCCGCACCGTCCGCATCAACTCGCTCATGCCGGGGTCTCGCTTCGCATCGGCGCGATCATCCTTCGCTGTGGGCGAATTCCCAGTAAAGTTCGCGGGCGAGCCGGAACATCGGCCCCGGCTGCAGGTCGCGGTCCTCGTAGCGGATGACCGGGATCACCTTGCTGTAGTTGCCGGTCGAGAAAATCTCGTCGGCGCCGTCGAGCTCGGCCGGGGCGACGCTCCGCTCGTGCACCTCGATCTTCTTCTCGCGCAGCAGCTTGATCACGCGCTGGCGCGTGATACCGTTGAGGAAGGTGCCGTTGGGCACCGGCGTGTGCACGGCGCCGTTCTTGGCGATGAACAGGTTCGAGGTGGCGAACTCCGACACGTTGCCGTCGGGGTCCAGCATCACCGCGTTGTCGAAGCCCCGCGCCGCGGTCTCGCGCATCGCGCGCCCGCCCTGCGGATAGAGGCACGATGCCTTGGCGTCGGTCGGCGCCATGTTCGGGGCCGGGCGGATATAGGTCGAAAGGCCCGCGGAGAAGCCCGTCGGCTCGGGCATCGGCGCCTCGAAGATCGTCAGCGCGAAGCGGGTGCTCTCGGGCACCGGCACTAGCAGACCCTCCTCGGCCCAGAACAGCGGCCGGATGTAGACGGCGGTGCCGGGGGCGAATTTCGCGATTCCCTCGCGCGCCAGTTCGAGGATCTGCCCCGCCGGCACGACCGGGTCGAGGCCGAGGGCACGGCACGAGCGGATGGTCCGCTCGCAGTGCAGGTCGAGGTCGGGGGCGACGCCCTCGAAGGCGCGCGCCCCGTCGAAGACGACGCCGCTGAGCCAGGTGGCCTGGGTCAACGGACCCCAGATGGGCTGGTTGCCTTCGAACCAGCCGCCATCAAGCCAGGTTATCATGTTCATGGATGCACGATAGACCGTCGTGCACGGTACGGAAAGTCGATTGCGCGGCCGCGGCGCGCGGCGGCGTCCGGCCGACGGATCGTCGGTCAGGCCGCCGCCTTCAGCATCGCCATCCAGATGTTCCAGGCGGTCTCGACGGATACGCGGCCGACCGCGCTGCCGGCGGCGAGCATGGCCGTCGTCGGCTTCTCTGGCACGCGGCGCATGACGGGTTCACGCGGCACCGCATCGCCGGTCGCGCCCTTTCCGGATTCGCGCGCATCGACGGTCGCGTCGCATGCGTCGGCTGTTTGCACCTTGTAGACACTCATGGCTCTCTATCTCCGTGATCCGTCCGGCGGATTCCAAAGCGGATCGACTCCGGCTGTGCAAACCCCGTGCCAGATGCGCCGAAGGTCCGAAACTTGCGCCGTTGCGAACTTCTAATTGAATGATTACAAAAGGAAATTCGAAGTACGGGCGAAAAAGCCCGCGACGTCGCAACTTGCGAAACCATGGTATCGAGGGGATATACGTCGCCGCCGCCCGCGATCCTTGTCCGGCGCGCAGCCGTGGGCTAGGGTCCGGCGACACCGGACCGTCCGCCGAGCCGACATGCCGCCTCATGGTCTTGCCCTCAGGCTGATCCGCCATCTCGAGCCGGAGACCGCACACCGCCTCACCGTGCGCGCACTGGCAGCGGGCCTCGGCCCGATGCAGCACGAGCCCGACGATCCCGTGCTCGCGAGCAACGCCTTCGGCATTGACTTCGCGAACCCCTTCGGGCTTGCCGCCGGCTTCGACAAGAGCGCGGAAGCCTGGCGCGGCTGCCTGCGCATGGGCTTCGGCTTCGTCGAGGTCGGCACGGTGACGCCGCGGCCGCAGGCCGGCAATCCGAAGCCGCGGCTGTTCCGCCTGCCCGAGGACGGCGCCGTGATCAACCGCATGGGCTTCAACAATGACGGCGTGGACGCGGTCGCCCGGCGCCTCGCGGGCCGGCGTGCCGGCATCGTCGGGGTCAATATCGGCAAGAACCGAGACAGCGCGGACGCAGCCGCCGATTATGCCGCCTGCGCGCGCCGCCTCGGCCCGCTTGCCGATTATCTCGTGATCAACGTCTCGTCGCCCAACACCCCTGGCCTGCGGGCGCTGCAGGGACGCCGCGAGCTTGCGGCCCTTGTCGACGCCGTGGCGGCTGCGCTTGCCGGCGCCTGCCCGGACGGGACGCCGCCGCTGCTCGTCAAGATCGCGCCCGACCTCACCGATCAGGACTGCGCGGACATCGCCGAGGTCGCCCGCTCGGATTGCGTCGCCGGGCTCATCATCGGCAACACGACGATCGCCCGGCCGCCGGGGCTGCGCGGCCACCGCCGCGCCGAGGCCGGGGGTCTGAGCGGCCGGCCGCTGTTCCGCCCGTCGACCGAGCTGCTGTCGCGCATGTACGGCCTCACCGGCGGCGGCGTCCCGCTGATCGGCGTCGGCGGCATATCGAGCGGCGCCGACGCTTACGCCAAGATCCGCGCCGGCGCGTCGCTGGTGCAGCTCTATACCGCACTCGTGTACGAGGGCCCCGGCCTGCTCGCCGCAATGAAGGCGGAGCTCGCCGGACACCTGCGCGCCGACGGCTTTTCGTCGCTGTCGGCGGCGGTCGGCGCCGGGCACCGTTAGCCATAGATTAACCTTGAAGCTTTAAAGATTCGGGGGCTGGAGCCTTCTTGCCTTGGGAGTCCCGCGCGCGTACCCTTGCGCGGCGAATCGAGGCGCGACCGACGGGGATTCGCTCGGACGACGTGATGAACAAGCGACTGAACCTCATCATGGCCGGCGGCTATGTGGCTGTCGGGCTGCTTGCGATCGTCGTCCTGTCCGCCATTTCCGGCGAGTTCATGATCGGCCTGTTGATCGGCCTCGTGATCATCATGCTCGGCGGGCTGTCGCACGAGTTCCTGCTGCGCAGCGAGACGCACCAGCGAACGGCGCGCGCCCTTGTCGGCCTGCGCGACAAGGTCGAGACCAAGATCAGCGGCATGGAGAAGGACGTCGGCAAGGCCAAGGCGGACGCCCAGGGCGCCAATGCGACCGCGCAGCAGGTGCAGGCGGCGGCGCAGACGGCGACCGAGCAGCTCAAGGCGCTGCAGGACGACTACGGCGCGACGCGCGAGTTCATCCCGCAGCTGCAGCAGTTCCAGCAGTCGGTCTCCGGCGACGTCGAGTACGCGAAGCAGACCGGCGAGCAGCTCCGCGCCGAGCTGCAGGCGCTACAGCAGCAGCAGGCGACGCTGCAGCAGCAGATCCAGCAGGTGCAGTCGATGATCGCCGCCGCCGCGCAGCCGGCGCCGGCCGCCCCCGCCGTGGCCGACAACCCGCCCCCGCCGCAGCCCGCGGCAGCGCCCGAGCCGCAGCCGGCGCCGCCGCCCCCGCCCCGCGCAGCGCCCGAGCCGGCAGCACCGCAGCCCGAGGCAGCGCCGCCGCCGGCCGCCGCGGCCGAGGGGCTGACCGCCGCTGCGCTCGCCACGCTCGAGCAGCAGATCGGCGCTGCCGACTCGGACAGCCTCGTCGACAACAGCCTGCGCGCGATCGCCGAGTCGCTGCAGGCGGACGCGGTCGACCTCTACGCCGAGCCGATCGTCACCCTGCCCGAGCGCACGCCCGTCCACGTCGAATGCTATGGCGGTGTCCGCGCCGCCGATGGCAGTGCGCTGACCATCGACCAGAACCTCGACCTGTCGGGGCGCGAGCCGGTGATGATGGCGATCGAGAACGCGCTGCTGGCGCGCTGCCTCGACCGCATCGTCGAGCTCGACGCGCCGGGCGGCGACGAATCGGCCTGCTTCTACAATGTTTCCGGCATGACGCTCGCCGACCGCGGCTTCTTCTCGACGCTGATCCAGCATCTCGAGGCCAATCCGGGACTCGCCGGCAAGCTCGTGCTCGAGTTCCCGCAGGCGGCGCTGATGGAGCACGGCGAACAGGCGGTCGAGGACCTCGTGCGTCTGCAGGAGACCGGCTGCCGCTTCTCGATCGACGAGATCACCGACCTCGAGATCGACTTCGAATCGCTCGTCGGCTTCGGCTTCCGCTTCATCAAGGTCGGCTCCAAATTCATCCGCGTGCAGGCCAACCAGGCCGACGATCCCGAGACGGTGCGCGGGCTCGCGGCCTCGCTCAAGGGCATCGGCATCGACGTCGTCGTCGAGAACGTCGAGACCGATCTCAGCCTCGTCGAGCTGATCGGCTTCGACATCGGCCTCGGCCAGGGGCCGCTGTTCGGCCAGCCCAGCCTGGTTCGCTCGTGACCGCCGTCCGCCGGCCGCGGCGCCGATGACGGTCACGGTCATCCCGGGCCTGTCGGCCATCGCCGGGCGTTACGATGGCTTCCTCCTCGACCTCTGGGGCGTGCTCTACGACGGCGGCACCGTGTTCCCGCACGCGCTCGCCGCGATGCGGCGGTTGCGCGAGGGCGGCGCGCGCCTCGTCGTGCTGTCGAACGGCCCCCGCCGCGCGACCGCGGTGGCGCGCCGCATGGCCGACGCCGGCATCCCGGCCGACGCCTATGACGGGATCATGTCGTCCGGCGAGGAGGCGTGGCGCAGCCTCGCCGGCGAGCGACCCGACCCGTGGTACGTCGGCATCGGCCGGCGCTGCTTCTATATCGGCACCGACGGCGACCGCGACATGCTGGCCGGGCTCGACGTCGAGGCGGTGCCGGAGATCGGCGACGCCCACTTCATCCTCGCGATCGGGCCGTACGGCGGGCACGACACGCTCGCCGACTACGAGGCGCTGCTGGCGGCGGCGGCGGCGCGCGGCGTGAAGATGGTCTGCGCCAACCCGGACCTCGTCGTCCACCGGCTCGGCCGCGAGGAGCTCTGCGCCGGCGCGTTGGCGCAGCGCTACGAGGCGCTCGGCGGCGACGTGCGCTGGCACGGCAAGCCGCACCGTTCGCTCTACGAGTCGGCGGTCGCGCTGCTCGGCCCGGTCGCGCGCGAGCGCATCGTCGTCGTCGGAGACTCGTTCCGCACCGACATCCGCGGCGCCGTCGGCGCCGGCCTCGACTCGCTGCTCGTCGCCGCCGGCATCCATCGCGACGATCTGTGCGACGCCGGCGGGCGCCCCGACACCGCCCGCATCGAACGCTACGCGGCGGAAGCCGGCGCCGTGCCGACCTGGGCCTGCGGCCGCTTCGAATGGTAGAGCCGCCGACCCGCATTTCCGGCCTCGGCGCGATCGCCGGCGGCTACGAGCTGTTCCTCGTCGACCAGTGGGGCGTGCTGCACGACGGCGAGACGCCCTATCCCGGCGCGCTGGCGGCGCTGGCGGCGCTGCGCGACCTCGGCAAGCCGGTGATCGTGCTGTCGAATTCGGCGCGCCGCCGGGACGTCGGCATCGCCCGCATGGACGAGATCGGCATCGACCGCGCGCTCTACGACCACCTCGTCACCTCGGGCGAGGAGACGTGGCGGCACCTGCGCGACCGCAGCGATCCGTTCTACCGTGCGCTCGGCCGGCGCTGCCTGCTGTACAGCTGGGGCGACGACCGCGGCCTGACGCAGGGCGTCGACCTCGAGTGCGTCGAGCGCGTCGAGGACGCCGACTTCATCCTCAACGCCGGCACCAACCGCGAGAGCCTGGTGTCCTACGAAGCGGGCCTGCGCGCCGCCGTCGCCCGCGACCTGCCGATGATCTGCGCCAACCCGGACCTCGTCAGCGTCTCGCCCGAGGGCCGGCTGGTGATCTGCCCGGGCGCCGTCGCCCGCCGCTACGAGGAGCTCGGCGGCCGCGTGCGCTGGCACGGCAAGCCCGACGTCTCGGTCTACCGCACCTGCTTCGAGCTCTACCCGGCGGCGCGCCGCATCCTCGGCGTCGGCGACTCGCTGCATCACGACATCGCCGGCGCCGCCAACGCCGGCATCGAGTCCGCCTTCGTCGCCGGCGGCATACATGCCGCCGAGCTCGGCGTCGCGCCGGGCGAGGCGCCGGCGCCGGACCGGCTCGCCGCGCTCATCGCCGCGACCGGGCAGCGTCCCGACTACGTCATGCCGATGTTCAGCTGGTAGTCGGCTTTCTCACGCGATTATGACTGCGCGAAGCGGCCTTTCGTGGCTAAGCTGCCTGCGGAAGGCGTTTGCCACCCGAGAAGGCAGTCAGAAGGAGTGATCCACCATGTCCCTGCCCCGCCGCCGTGCCGCCCGCTCGGTCTCCCCGTATCGCGTCGCGATTCCGGTCGCCCTCGCCATGCTCGCGGCGATCGCCGCCCTGGTCGCAGCGGGCAGCGCCCGCGCCGAGAACCCGACGCCCTATCCCGGCACCCAGGTGATGCCGACCTCGTTCGCCTTCGACGATCTCGTGCAGCGTCTCGAGGCGGCCGTGAAGTCGAACAAGATGGGCATCGTCACGCGTGCCAGCGCGACCAAGGGCGCGGCCTCGATCGGCGTCGCCATCCCCGGCAACATGGTGATCGGCGTGTACCGGCCCGACTTCGCCGTGCGCATGCTCGAGTCCAGCGTCGCCGCCGGCATCGAGGCGCCGCTGCGCTTCTACCTGACCGAGAAGGCCGACGGCACGGCGACGCTCACCTACCGCACGCCGAGCTCGGTCTTCGCGCCGTACGAGAGCGATAAGCTCGACGTCATGGCGAAGGAGCTCGACGCCATCTTCGCCCGCATCGCGCTGGAGGCGACGGGGGGCTAGGCCGAGCCGTCGGCCTGCACGCCGAGCGCCGGGCTGGCCTCGGGAGGCGGGCGCAGATTTCATATCCGCGCCCGGTGGCGGCGCAAGGCCCCTTCATACCCCCTCCCCAATCCCTCCCCCTGAAGGGAGAGGGGCTTTTCCGTCCCGCTCGGCCATGGAATCCCCTCTCCCGCCATGGGGGGGGGAGGGAAGGTAGGTGGTGGTCCGCACTGCGCCGCGCGATCGCTCGCCCCGCAACCCCCCTGAAGGGAGAGGGGCAACTCACGGGGAAGCCCGCCGGGATAACCTCGCCCTCGCTGGAGGAGGGCTTGGGGCGGGATTCACCGGGGCCGGCCGGCTGCGCGCACCATGTGATTTTCGGTCCCCCCACCGCGCATATGGACAATCCGCGCGGCCTCGGCTATTTTATTGTGCAGTGCACAAAAGAGCGCGGAACGCCCGCCGGTGCGCTAGTGTGATGCTTCCGAAGTTCGACACCTTGCATGTGCCGAACTTCGGAAGCTGAATCACACTAGAGTCAAAAAGTTAGTGTCCCTATGAATCCAAAATTCGATCAGGCGAAATTTGGATTCGGGACACTAGAGGCTGGTAGCGAGGAGACTCCCGGGATGGCCGATTTCGACCGCAAGTCGCTGCAGGACTGGCGCGCGCTCGCCGGCTCCGAGCTCAAGAGCCGCGCGCTCGAGGACCTCGTCTGGCAGACGCCCGAGGGCATCGACGTCAAGCCGCTCTATACCGAGGCCGACCTGGAGGGTCTCGCCCATGTCGGCACGCTGCCCGGCTTCGCGCCGTTCACGCGGGGCCCGCGCGCGACGATGTACGCGCAGCGCCCGTGGACGATCCGCCAGTACGCCGGCTTCTCGACCGCCGAGGAATCGAACGCCTTCTACCGCAAGGCGCTCGAGGGCGGGCAGAAGGGGCTCTCGGTCGCCTTCGACCTCGCGACCCACCGCGGCTACGATTCCGACCATCCGCGCGTCGTCGGCGACGTCGGCAAGGCGGGCGTCGCCATCGATTCGGTCGAGGACATGAAGATCCTGTTCGACGGCATCCCGCTCGACGAGATGTCGGTGTCGATGACGATGAACGGCGCCGTGCTGCCGGTGCTCGCCATGTTCATCGTCGCCGGCGAGGAGCAGGGGGTGAAGCGGGCGCGGCTCAGCGGCACCATCCAGAACGACATCCTCAAGGAGTTCATGGTCCGCAACACCTACATCTACCCGCCCGAGCCCTCGATGCGCATCGTCGCCGACATCATCGAGTACACGGCGCACGAGATGCCGCGCTTCAACTCGATCTCGATCTCCGGCTACCACATGCAGGAGGCCGGCGCGACGCAGGTGCAGGAGCTCGCCTTCACGCTCGCCGACGGGCTCGAATACGTGCGCGCGGCGGCCTCCAAGGGGCTCGACGTCGACAGGTTCGCGCCGCGGCTCTCCTTCTTCTTCGCCATCGGCATGAACTTCTTCATGGAGATCGCGAAACTGCGCGCCGCGCGCACGCTGTGGGCGACGCTGATGCAGAAGGAATTCTCGCCCAAGGACCCGCGCTCCCTGATGCTGCGCACGCATTGCCAGACCTCGGGCGTCAGCCTGACCGAGCAGGACCCCTACAACAACGTCGTGCGCACCGCGATCGAGGCGCTCGCCGCCGCGCTCGGCGGCACCCAGTCGCTGCACACCAACGCGCTCGACGAGGCGGTCGCGCTGCCGACCGAGTTCTCCGCCCGCATCGCCCGCAACACGCAGCTCATCCTGCAGGAGGAGACGGGGATCACGAAGACGGTCGACCCGCTCGGCGGCAGCTACTACGTCGAGGCGCTGACCGGCGCGCTCATCGAGCATGCGGGAAAGCTGATCGACGAGGTCGAGGCGCTCGGCGGCATGACCAGGGCGGTCGCCTCGGGCATGCCGAAGCTCCGCATCGAGGAGGCGGCGGCGCGCCGTCAGGCGGCGATCGACCGCGGCGAGGAGGTGATCGTCGGCGTCAACAAGTACCGCCCGGCCGAGGACGACCATGTCGAGATCCGCGACATCGACAACACCGCCGTGCGCAAGGCGCAGATCGCGCGCCTGAAAGCCGTGCGCAAGGGGCGCGACGAAAAGGCCTGCAAGGCGGCGCTCGCGGCGCTCGAGAAGACGGC
>JBFHDX010000108.1:0-12845 GCA_041584475.1 Alphaproteobacteria bacterium | reverse complement strand
GCCGGCGCTGGCGGCGCTCGAACGCCTGACGACATCGGTCCGGGAGGAACGCGAAGCCGCGGCCGAGCGGGTCTTTGCCCGCGTCCGCAGCGTCCAGGTTGTCGCCCTTGCCGGCGCGTTCACCGTATTCGCCGTCCAGCTCTTCGTGGCGCTGAGTTTCCTCTGGGCGAACCGGAAATGGCTGGTCGCCCCGATGGAAGCGCTGGCCGACACCATGCGCAGGCTGGCGGCGGGCGACCAGTCGGTCGACGTGCCGGGGGCCGATCGGGATGACGAGCTCGGCCAGATGGCCGCCGCCGTTCGCGTCTTCAAGAAGAGCATCGTCGAAAACCGGGAACTGACGCGCAACCAGGAGGCGCAACGCCAAGCACGCGAACGGAGAGCGGGGCGGGTGGATGAGATGATCGGCGGTTTCGATGCCAAGGTGACGAGCATGCTCGGAACCGTGTCCTCGGCGGCGAACGAATTGCAGCATACGGCGCAGTCGATGTCCTCGACCGCCGAGCAGGCGCGCGGCCGGGCCTCGGCTGTGGCGACGGCGTCGGATGAGGCGGCGGCCAATGTCCAGACCGTCGCCGCCACGGCAGAACAGCTCAGCGTTGCGATCACGCAGATCGGCAAGCAGGTAAACCAGTCCGTACGCATCGCGCTGCACGCCGTGAACGAGGCCGAAACGACGGACAAGACGATGGGCGGTCTCGCCGAGGCGGCGGGGACGATCGGCGAAGTCGTCAATCTCATCAACGAGATCGCCGGCCAGACCAACCTGCTGGCTCTGAACGCGACGATCGAGGCGGCGCGGGCCGGCGAAGCCGGCAAGGGCTTCGCCGTCGTCGCCCAGGAGGTCAAGAACCTCGCCAACCAGACTGCCAGGGCGACCGACGAGATCGCCGCCCAGATCAGCGCGATCCAAGACGAGACACGACAGGCGGTGGCGGCCATCCGGAAGATCCGCGAGGTCATCGACGAGGTAAACGAGATCTCGATGGCGGTGGCGTCGTCGGTTGAGGAGCAGGGCGCGTCGACCCAGGAGATCGCCCGCAACGTCCAGCAGGCGGCGAAAGGCACGCAGGAAGTCAGCACCAACATCGCCGGCGTCAGCCAAGCGGCGAGCGAGACGGGCACCGCCGCCGGCCAGGTGCTGGCCTCGGCCGAGGAACTGTCGCGCCAGGCGGAAATGCTGCGCGCCGAGATCGACGGTTTCCTGCGCAACGTGAAGCAGGCCTGACCGGTTGCGGAACCGCCCTCGGATGCCGGCGCCGCCATCCGGGTCGGAGGTGCCGGCGAGCATCGGCGCTGGACAGGGCTGGCTGCACGGCACATCATTAAGTCCATGAATTTCGCGTGGGGAATCGGCAGGGCACGGATGCGGCGCGGCTTTGCGCTCGCCGCGGCGGGACTGGGCCTCTTCCTGCTCGCCGTCGGCGACGGCGGCCGCGCACAGGATCGCGGCCATGCGGCGCTGCTGACGGTCAACGGGCCGATCGGCCCGGCGGTGGCCGACTATCTGCACCGCGGTCTCGAGCACGCGGCGGAGGACGGCGCGGTCGTCGTGATCCTGCAGATGGATACGCCCGGCGGCCTCGATACCTCCATGCGCGAGATCATTCGCGACATCCTCGCCTCGCCGGTCCCTGTGATCGGCTTCGTCGGCCCGTCCGGCAGTCGCGCCGCGAGTGCCGGCACCTACATGCTGTACGCCACGCATCTGGCGGCGATGGCGCCGGCGACGAATCTCGGGGCCGCGACGCCCGTGCAGATCGGCGGCGGCTCCCCGCTCGCGCCGGCCGGCGACGACGAGGACACGGACAAGGACAAGGACAAGGACAAGGGCCCGAAGCCCGGCAAGGGTTCCGGAAAGCAGGACGAATCCGACTCGGAGTCAGCGGCCGAAGACGAAGAGGCGGCGGCCGACGAGGCGGATCAGCCGGCCAAAGCGGGCAAGCCAGGGCTCGAGGACAAGGCGCTGAACGATGCCGTGGCCTACATCCGCAGCCTCGCGCAGAAACGCGGCCGCAACGTCGAATGGGCGGAGAAAGCGGTCACCGAGGCGGCGAGCCTGTCGGCCGAGGACGCGCTCGAGCAGGGCGTCATCGATCTCATCGCCGAGAACGTCGACGACCTGCTGGCGAAGGCCGACGGTCGCACGGTCGATCTGAACGGCGACAAGCGCACCCTGGAGACCGCGGATCTCGAGATCGTGGCGATCGAGCCCGACTGGCGCACCGAGCTGCTCGAAGTGATCACCAACCCGACCGTGGCCTATCTGCTGCTCACCATCGGCGTGCAGGCGCTGCTGATCGAGTTCTATGCAGGCACTATCATCGCCGGCGTCGTCGGCGCGATCTGCATCATCCTTGGTCTTTACGGGCTGCACGTGCTGCCGGTCGACTATGCGGGGGTGTCGCTGATCATCCTCGGTCTGGCGCTCCTGCTCTCGGAGGCCTTCTTGCCGAGCTTCGGGGTGCTCGGCATCGGCGGCCTGATCGCCTTCGTCGCCGGCTCGATCATGCTGATCAAGACCGACGTGCCGGGCTACGGCGTCTCGCCCTGGCTCATCGGGTCGATCGCGGCCGCCGGCGGCAGCTTCATCCTGCTCATCATCGTGCTGTTCTCGCGCGCCCGATCGCGGCCCGTGGTCAGCGGGCGCGAGGCGATGCTGGACCATTTGGCGACGGTCGTCGAGTGGGCGGAAAATGAGGGGCGGGTACGCATCCAGGGCGAGATCTGGAAGGCCGAGGCCACGGGGCCCGTACAGCCGGGGGCCAGCGTGCGCGTCAAGGAGATCAGGGGGCTGACGCTGGTCGTTGAGCCTGCCCCCGCGGCTGCCGAGGGGAACTGACGGAGGATTCCATGCCATTCATTGCCGGTTTCTTTGTTCTGGTCATCGTCTATTTCGTGCTGTCGCTGCGCATCTTCCGCGAATACGAGCGCGGCGTGATCTTCACCTTCGGGCGCTATACCGGTATCCGCCAGCCCGGCCTGCGGATCGTGTTCCTCGGCGTCCAGCAGATGGTCCGGATCGACCTGCGTGTGCGTGTGCTCGACGTGCCGACGCAGGACGTGATCAGCCGCGACAACGTCTCGGTACACGTCAACGCCGTCGTCTACTATCGCGTCGTCGACCCGGAGAAGGCGGTAATCCAGGTCGAGGATTTCACCATGGCGACGAGTCAGCTCGCCCAGACGACGCTGCGGTCGGTGCTCGGCCAGCACGAACTCGACGAAATGCTGGCGGAGCGCGAGAAGCTGAACGCGGATATCCGGCAGATCCTCGACGACCAGACCGACGCCTGGGGCATCAAGGTCGCCAATGTCGAGCTCAAGCATGTCGATCTCGACGAGAGCATGATTCGCGCCATCGCCAAGCAGGCCGAGGCCGAACGTATGCGACGCGCCAAGGTGATCGATGCAGCAGGCGAAGAGCAGGCAGCGCACAAATTTCTCGAGGCCGCCGAGGTCCTGGCCAAGCGGGGCGAGGCGATGCAGCTTCGCTATCTGACCACGCTGACCGAGATCGCCAGCGAGCGTTCGTCGACCATCGTCTTCCCGTTCCCGATGGACCTCAGGGATCTGCTGGAGTTGCCCGCCGGCGGCGGCCGGCGCGGCAAGGGCGGCGGCACGCAGGCGGAATAAGGCTCGCGTCCCGCTCGCGGGCTACACCACCTTGCCCGGGTTCATGATGCCCAGCGGGTCGAGCGCCGCCTTCAGCCGGCGCATCAGCTCGAGCTCGATGGCGCTCTTGTAGCGCGTGATCTCGTCGCGGTCGATGCCTGGCGGCTGATTCAGGATGATGTGGATATTGCCGTCCCCGATTCGGCCGAAGGGCAGCCGGCGGATGTCTCGCATTGCCATCGTGACCGCTTGTCCGACAAATCGTTCACCCCGATTCAGGATGCGTTCCGTGCCAATCCGACATGCAGGTACCAAGTCTCCCTTGCGCCGTTCTCTGTCGGTTCATACCGGCGTCCCTCGATCAACCAGGTGCCGTCCTGCGGCTGTATTTCGACGTTCTTGTTTGCATCGAACACCTTGTACTTGATGCGATCGTCGACAACCCCGACAAGGTAGACTTCATCAGGCGCATCGGGAAAGCGAAGTGCGAAGTACGGCGGAGGCGGATGCTTCGGAATGGGGCCTACGGGTGGAATAAGCCAAAAAGTGGCATGGTACCCGACATCAAACTCTGCCGAGAATTCGCCGCGGGTCACCGTGGCAAGAACAGTTCTGCTTTGGTGACCGTAGTATTGCGGCTTCCCGAACACCTCATCTAGGCCGCCCAAGCCATAGGTTCCCGGCAAGGTGACCCTAAACGATTGCGGCATTCGATCCGACGGGGCGTCGATACTGCCGGCCACCCCCACCCGACCGATCATGCTTCCGGGCGCGAAGCAGGCGGACACTATGAACAACGACAAGACGATCGCTGCAGCGCGGCCGTTTCCCATTGCCCGAGGAGTCCCTCTGCCGAAATCACGGTGATCAAATAATCGGTTGGGTTCGCTCAGCTGTCGTCCGTCATTCATGCCGGCCTACACCACCTTGCCCGGGTTCATGATGCCCAACGGGTCGAGCGCCGTCTTCACCCGGCGCATCAGCTCGAGCTCGATCGCGCTCTTGTAGCGCGTGATCTCGTCGCGCTTGAGGCGGCCGAGACCGTGCTCGGCGCTGATCGAGCCGCCGAGCTCGGCGACGATGTCGTGGACGATGCGGTTCATCGCTGGCCACTCGGCCAGGAACTTTTCGCGGTTCATGCCTTCGGGCTGGCTCAGATTGAAATGGATGTTGCCGTCGCCGATATGGCCGAAGGGCAGAGGCCGGATGCCGGGCATCGCCCGCTCGACCGCCGCCGTCGCGCGGCGGATGAACTCCGGCGACCGGTCGACCGGCACCGAGACGTCGTGCTTGATGCTGCCGCCCTCAAATTTCTGGGCTTCGACGATGGCCTCGCGGATGCGCCAGAAGGCGGCCCGTTGCGCCTCGGAACGGGCGATGGCCGCGTCGCGGATCAGGCCTTTTTCGAACGCGTCCCCGAGGAACGCTTCCATGTTCGCAGCCATGCCGCCGTCCGGCCGGGCACCGGAGAATTCGACCAGTACGTAGTTGTCGCATGCCGAGTCGAGCGGATCGGTGACGCCGCTGACATGGCGGATCGCGAACTCCAGCGCCAGCCGCGGGATCAGCTCGAGCGACGTCACCGCGTCGCCGCTGGCGGTGCGCGCCGCGGCCAGCAGCTCGATCGCCGCATCGAGATCACGCAGCGCGACGAAGGCGGTCTGCACGTCCTTCGGCAGGGGGAACAGTTTCAGGACCGCCGCGGTGACGATGCCGAGCGTCCCTTCGGCGCCGACGAACAGCTGCTTGAGGTCGTATCCCGTATTGTCCTTGCGCAGGGCGCGCAGCCCGTCCCAGATTCGGCCGTCGGCCAGCACCACCTCGAGCCCGAGCACGAGGTCGCGCATGTTGCCATAGCGCAGCACGGCGACGCCGCCGGCGTTGGTCGAGATGTTGCCGCCGATCTGGCACGAGCCCTCGGCGCCCAGGCTCAGCGGAAACAGGCGGTCGACTCGCTCGGCCTCCGCCTGGATGTCGGCGAGCACGCAGCCGGCCTCGACGGTCATGGTGTAATTCCCCGCATCGATCACGCGGACGCGGTTCAGGCGCGACAGGCACAGCAGGATCTCGCCGCCATGCGCGTGCGGCGTCGCCCCGCCGCACAGCCCCGTGTTGCCGCCCTGCGGCACGATGGCGATGCCGTGCTCCGCGCAGATCGTCACCACGTCGGAGATTTCGCGCGTCGTCGCCGGACGCACCAGCAGCGGCGTTCTGCCGATAAAGAGGCCGCGCGGTTCGCGCAGCAGCGGCTCGAGCTCGTCCGAGTCGTCCGACCATCCGTTCGGACCGACGACCGCCCTGATGCGCTCGAGCGCCTGCGCCGGCGGCGCCGCGACGGGCTTGCCGCTTCTGCGCTTCCGTTTCATGACCGCGAGATTAGGGACTGCCCGGGCTCACGACAAGACGGCGTGCCGCCGCCGGTCACGGCCGGTCGCGCTATCGTGTCCGCGAGTCGCCTATTCGCAGCGATAGACCGGCGGCCAGATCAGCGGCGCCGGCTGCGGCGCCGCGCACGGGCGGCCGTAGCCGAGGCCGATCAGCCGCTCGCCGAGGTCGAGCGCGGTGGCGTCGCCGGGATCCGCGATCGTGCAGCGGCCGACGAGCGGGCCGGCCGGCGTGTCCGCGCGTTCGCCGGTCAGCGTGCAAGTCGCCTTGCGGCTCGTCGCCAGCGAGCGCATGAACTGCAGGGCTTCGGCCGCCTTCTCGTCGAGGATGCGGACACCGCGCAGGCGGACGTCGATCGCGCCGAGCCAGAGCGTATGCGCCGTCGAGGCCTCGGTGATCAGTCCACTCAGCGTCGGCGACTCGATGGCCGGCTGCTGCGCCGACGCCGCCGTGGCGAACGCCAGCAGGGCCATGGCGATGGCGGCTCGGCACCGCACGCGATGGCGCGTCGCTGGCCGTTGCAGCATGTCTACCCTCCTTCGTCCAATACCGCGGCCGTGCCGGGCCCGAGGCGCCGCACCGCTTAGCGGCGCGGCGCGGCGGCGCGACGCAGCCGGTCGTTGATGGCGCGGCCAAGCCCCCGATCCGGGATCCGCATCACCGCGATTCCGGTTCGCTCCGGGCGGTCGAGCCGCCGCAGGAAGGCGAACAGGTTCGCCGCCGCTTCGCGCAGGTCGCCGCGTTCGCTCAAATTGAGGTCGGCGTCCGGCGCCGGGCCGAAGCCGAGCAGCGCCTCGCCAGGTCGGGCGTGGCCGGCATCGAGTCGCAGGGGCAGCGCCGGGGCGTAATGGCTCTCGAGCATGCCCGGAGAGCGGATCGCCGCCGCTTCGCCGGGCAGGGCCAGCGGTCGCCCCAGCAGCGCCTCGATATCCTCGGTCGGGGCGCCGCCCGGCCGCAACAGGATGGGTTCTTCGCCGCAGAGGTCGAGCACCGTCGATTCGACGCCGACCGCCGATGGGCCGCCGTCGAGGATCAGGGCCACGGCATCGCCCAGCTCCTCGGCGACGTGCTGCGCGGTGGTCGGGCTGACCCGCCCCGAGCGGTTGGCGCTGGGGGCGGCGAGCGGCCGCCCGGCGGCCTCGAGAAGCTGGCGGGCACCCCGGTGCGCGGGCACGCGCAGGGCGATCGAGTCGAGCCCGGCGCTCACCAGCTCGGAGACCTGGGTGTCCGGACGGCGCGGCAGGACGAGCGTCAGCGGGCCCGGCCAGAACCGCGCCGCCAGCGTTTCCGCGGTGTCGACGAAGCGGCCGATCCGGCGTGCCGCGGCCGTATCGTGTATATGCACTATAAGCGGGTTGAAGCGGGGCCGACCCTTGGCCTCGAAGATCGCCGCGACGGCCGCCCCGTTGGTCGCGTCGGCACCAAGCCCGTACACCGTTTCCGTTGGAAAGGCGACGAGCCGGCCGGCACGGATGTGATCCGCTGCCAATGCCAGCGATTCGGCGGTGATGGACTGGATCTGCGGCATGGCGGGGCGCTGTCTTTCCACGGCAAGAGCCGCCAGGCTTGCTGGCGGCTCTAGTGTCGTTTCGACATTTCCTATATTGGCTCCAACCGCCCGCGGTTGCGATCGGCGACCAAGATGCCGCACAGGTATTGCGGCGTCTAAATCGGCCGGCCGTCAAGGCCTCAGCCGCACATGGAGTTTGCGCCTTCCGGCTCCGATGGTCAAGCGAACAGCGACAGAACACGGCCTTTCGGGGCAAAAAGTGATCGACGCGCCGAACGCCGCCGGCACCCGTGATGCGGGGGCTTGTGAAGCACTTGCGGCGCGGCTAGTTTCGCCGCACCCGACAGCGAACAGGCGCATCGACAGGCGGAGGGCTCGTCCATGGCAAAATACAGGATCGCCGTCATTCCGGGTGACGGCATCGGCAAGGAGGTGGTCCCGGCGGGCATCGAGGTCCTCGAGAGGGTCGCCGGCCGTTTCGGGCTGGAATTCAACTACGACGAGTTCGACTGGAGCTGCGAGCGCTTCAAGGCGACCGGCCGGATGATGCCCGAGGACGGGCTCGACCAGATCAGGGACCACGATGCCATTTATCTCGGGGCGGTCGGATTCCCGGGCGTGCCCGATCACATCTCGCTGTGGGGTCTGCTGATCCCGATCCGCCGCATGTTCCGCCAGTACGTCAACCTTCGTCCGGTGCGCCTGTTCGACGGCGTAACCTCGCCGCTGGCCGGACGCGCGCCTGGCGACATCGACTTCTACGTCGTTCGCGAGAACGTCGAGGGCGAGTACTCCGAAGTCGGCGGACGGTTCAATCATGGCACCGAGGACGAGATGGTGATCCAGGAGAACATCTTCACCCGCAAGGGAGTCGACCGGATCGTCCGCTACGCCTTCGAGCTGGCGAAGAGCAGGCCGGCCAAGCACCTGACGTCGGCGACGAAGTCGAACGGCATCTATTACACGATGCCCTTCTGGGACGAGCGCGTGCGCGCGGTGTCGAAGGACTATCCCGACGTCAGATGGGACCAGTTCCACATCGACATCCTGACCGCCCATTTCGTCCAGCATCCCGACTGGTTCGACGTCGTCGTCGGCAGCAACCTGCTCGGCGACATCCTCTCCGACCTCGGGCCGGCGGCGACCGGAACGATCGGCATCGCGCCCGGCGCCAACATCAATCCGGAACGCGACTACCCGTCGATGTTCGAACCGGTGCACGGATCGGCGCCCGATATCGCCGGCAAGGGGCGCGCCAACCCGATCGGCCAGATCTGGTCGGGCGCGATGATGCTCGAGCATCTGGGGCACAAGGATGCCGCCGACGCGATCGTCGCGGCGATCGAGACCGTGCTGAGGGACAAGGCGGCACTGACCCCGGACATGGGCGGCAAGGCCAACACCAGGGATCTCACGCAGGCGATCGCCGAATCGCTCTGAGACCGACACCATGCATACACGGTGGTTCGAGGACTTCACGGTCGGAGACCGGTTCGAGTCGCGCAGCGCCTCGCTGACCGAGTCGCAGATCATCGACTTCGCCCTGTCCTACGACCCGCAGCACATGCATGTGAGCATCGCGGACGCCGCGACCGGTCCGTTCCGCGGCCTCATCGCGAGCGGTTTTCAGACGCTGGCGCTGAGCTTCAGGCTGTTCTACGACCTTGGCCTGCTCAACCGCTCGAACATCGCCGGCCCCGGTCTCGACGAGGTGCGCTGGCTGGTTCCGGTACGCCCCGGCGACACCATACGGACGATCGTCGACGTGCTGGAAACGCGGCCGTCGCGTTCGCGCGCCGACCGCGGATCGGTGCGCCTCGGTTTCAAGGTGCTAAACCAGGACGGCGATACGGTGATAACCTATCAGGCGATGACGATACTGCGCAGAAGGCCGACGGCGAATACCGCATGATCTGTCCGGGCCATGGCGTCCGGCTTGGCGGAGGTTGGGGGGTTTGAACGTCTTCGACGTGCACGTAATCCAGATGTCGGCGGTGTTCGCGCTCAGCGTCGGGGCGCTGCTGCTCTATGCCAGCGAGCGGCTGAGCTACGAGCTGACCTCGCTGCTCATTCTCTCCGGGCTGGTACTGCTGTTCCAGCTTTTCCCCATCGAGCAGATGACCCTCGGCCTGCTGTTCGCGGGCTTCGGAAATCCCGCGCTGATCGCCGTGCTCGGGCTGCTGGTGATCGGCCAGGGCCTGGCGACGACTGGCGCCCTCGGTCGCGGCGCCTGGGTGCTCCTCAAGCTGACGCGCGGCAGCGCCGCGGGGTCGGTCGCGCTGTCGCTGGTCGTCGTGGCGGTGGTCAGCGCGATCCTCAACAACACGCCCGTCGTCCTCATCTTCATACCGATCATGCAGTCGCTGGCCGAGAAACTCGGCCACGGTCCGGGTCGGACGATGATGCCGTTGAGTTTTGCCGCGATCCTCGGCGGCATGACGACGCTGCTAGGATCGTCGACGAACCTGCTGGTCTCGGGCACGCTCGTCGCCCTCGGCGAGGCGCCGCTCAAGATGTTCGACTTCTTCGTGCCGGGAAGCCTGCTCGCCGCCGTCGGGCTCGTCTATCTGCTCTTCATCGCGCCCCGACTGTTGCCGGACCGCGCCATCAGCGGACCGCGCCTGCTGGTTTCCGCCAAGCAGTTCGTCGCGCAGATCACGATCGGAGAGGGCTCGCGGCTGGTCGGCGAGGAGTCCAATCTCGGCGTCTTCGCCGCCCTGCCGGAGATCACCGTCCTCATGATCCAACGCGGCGAGCGGGCGATCCTGCCGCCGTTCGACGACGTGACGCTGCAGGTCGGCGACCTCGTCGTCGTGGCGGCGACGCGCAAGACGCTCACCGAGACCCTGCACGGCGATCCGCACCTGCTGCATCCCGAGATTCCCGAGCCGCTTGCGGACGAGGGCCAGCAGGAGGAGCGGCCGTGGACGACCGGCGACCAGGTCATGGCCGAGGTCATGGTGCCGCCGGATTCGCCGATGGTCGGCCGGACGCTGGAGCGCATCGGGTTCCGCTACCGGCACGGCTGCATAGTGCTGGGCATCGAGCGGCGCAGCCGCATGCTGCGCCGGCGCATTACGCAGATCCCGCTCGAAGCCGGCGACGTGCTGCTGATCCAGGGGCGGAACCAGGATGTCAGGGCGCTGCGCGGCAACCGCGACGTGCTGCTGATGGAATGGTCGGCGGCGGCGCTGCCGTCGGTGCACCACGCGAAGCGTGCCATCGCCATCTTTGCCTGCGTCATTCTCGTCGCCTCGACCGGAGTCATGCCGATCGCCGCCGCCGCGATAATGGGCGCCGCCGCGATGCTGGCGACCGGCGTGCTCGGTCTGCGCGAGGCGACGCGCGCGCTCGACTCGCGCATCGTCATGATGGTTGCGACGGCGCTGGCGCTGGGCGAGGCGTTGCAGGTGACCGGGGGGGCGCGCTTTCTCGCCGGGCAGATGCTCTGGCTGCTCGACGGCAGCAACCCGGCGACGATCCTCAGCGCGCTCTATCTCATGGTCGCGCTGCTCACCAACCTGGTCACCAACAACGCGATGGCGGTGCTGTTCACGCCGATCGCGATCAACATCGCCCTGGGTCTCGGTCTGCCTCCGGAGCCGTTCGCCATCGCCGTGCTGCTCGGCGCCAACTGCTCGTTCGCCTCGCCGATGGGGTACCAGACGAACCTGCTGATCATGGTTCCGGGCCACTACCGCTTCAGCGACTTCGTCAAGGTCGGCCTGCCGCTCCTGTTCCTGCTCTGGATCGTCTTCTCGCTGTTCGCGCCGGGCTATTACGGGCTGTAGCGCCGGCGGCGGTCCGCGCCGCCGATGTCGCACTGCACCATTGGCCGTTGACCGCAACCGGCACCGCGTCTAGTTTCTCGCGTCTGGTTCGTGGCACCCGAGGAACCGAAGATGCATCGGAATTTGCTGCGTTTGCGAACAGTCGGTGCCGGTTGCGTCCGTCCGGGCGATCGGTCATGAACCGGCCCGCGCGGCGGCCGGAACGCCCGTTCTTCTCATCGGGACCGTGCGCCAAACGTCCCGGCTGGTCACCGTCGGTGCTCGGCGCTGCCTGGGTCGGACGATCGCATCGGGCGGCCGGCGGCAAAAGCAAGCTGCGCGAGGTCATCGATCGCAGTCGCGCGATCCTCGGCATCCCCGACGACTACCGCATCGGCATCGTTCCCGCGTCCGACACCGGCGCCGTCGAGATGGCGCTCTGGTCGCTGCTCGGCGCACGCGGTGTCGACGTGCTCGCCTGGGAGAGCTTTGGCAAGGGCTGGGCCGCCGACGTCACGGGGCAGCTGAAGCTCGCCGACGTTCGCGTGATCGAGGCCGATTACGGCGACCTGCCCGACCTCTCGAGCGTCGATCCCGGGCGCGACGTGGTGTTCACCTGGAACGGCACGACGAGCGGCGTGCGCGTTCCCGACGGGGAGTGGATCGCGTCCGACCGTTCCGGCCTCACCATCTGCGACGCGACCTCCGCCGTGTTCGCCATGGAACTGCCGTGGGACAGGCTCGATGTCACGACCTGGTCGTGGCAGAAGGTGCTCGGCGGTGAGGGCGCGCACGGCATGCTGGTGCTCGGCCCGCGTGCGGTGGAGCGGCTCGAAGGCTACGCCCCGCCGTGGCCGTTGCCGAAGATCTTTCGTCTGACCAAGGGCGGCCGGCTGATCGACGGGATCTTTCTCGGCGAGACGATCAACACGCCGTCGATGTTGTGCGTCGAGGATGCGATCGACTCGCTGACATGGGCAGAGGAGGTCGGTGGCCTGCCGGCGCTGATCGCGCGTTCGCGAGCCAACCTCGCCGTCGTCGCCGACTGGGTCGCCGCCTCCGGCTGGGTCCGCTTTCTGGCCCGCGATGCCGCCGCCCGCTCGTCGACGTCGATCTGTCTCGAGATCGCGCCGGAACGCGCGCAGGACGATGCCGCCGCGACACCGAAGCGGATGGCGGAACTGCTCGATAGGGAGGGCGTCGCGTACGATATCGGCGCCTACCGGGACGCACCGCCGGGCTTTCGCATCTGGGGCGGGGCGACCGTCGAGCGCGCCGACATGCAGGCGCTGCTGCCCTGGCTCGACTGGGCGTACGAGCAGGTCGGCAGGGGACAGCTGGCCGCCCAATGACGCGGGAACAATGCGATGCCGAAAGTCCTGATTTCCGATGATCTGAGCCCGCGCGCCGCCGAGATCTTCCGCGAGCGCGGGCTCGACGTCGACGTCGAGGTCGGGCTGGCAGAGCCCGAGCTGGTGCGCCGCATCGCAGGCTACGACGGGCTCGCCGTGCGGTCCGCGACGAAGGTCACGGCGCCGGTGCTCGAGGCGGCGCAGAGCCTGAAG
>JBFHDX010000107.1:0-12913 GCA_041584475.1 Alphaproteobacteria bacterium | reverse complement strand
GGCCTTGCGCTTGGCCTTCACATGGTCGGTCAGAAATTCGGTAATCAGATCCTTGACGATGCGTTGGTTCTTTTCCGCGTCCCGCGCTTGCGCCGGATCGCGCCCGGCTGCCTTCTCGCCCAGCAGGCTCAAAGCCTTCGCGCGCGCCGTTTCGACTGTCCAGGGCGAGCCGTGCCGCCCAATCTTGATCCAGCGCTGCCGCCCTCCGACGCGCGTCTTGAGGATATAGACCTTGGCAACCCGCTGGCGGCGCACGCCGAAGCCCTTCACTTCCGCGTCCCAGACGATCTGCCCGGGCTTGAGCGCATCGACGGTGCGCTTGGTGATCTTGCGTTGGTTGTTCTGAGCGGTGGACATCGGCGCGGGCTCCGGGCGGTTGCTACAGGGTCGTAGATACCATTTAGCAACCTAGCAACCGCGTTTCAATGGCGATTTATGGCAAGGTGTATCGTCTGTAACCCGCCTGATATATTGCTTATGGCGGCACTTGGCGCTTGCCGGAAAATACGAACTTAAAACTACGGATCAGGAGGTTGGGAGTTCGAATCTTCCCGGGCGCGCCAACTCTTCCGGCATTGCCGTTCCGCCCCTTTGCCGCTCCGCGGCACACCGGAGCCGGGGCCCGCCTTTCCTGTTGCACCGTGCCCCGCCCCGCGCCAAGCTTGAGGCGAGGCCGAACGCGGCGCGCTCGAGCGGCGGAGTCTGCGGCGTCGGCCGCAACACCGTGCCGGCGACCGGTTGCACCGTCCGATCGTCCGGCACCGATGCCACGGACGAGGAGCAGCGAGATGAGCAAGACCGCGATCGGCGGCAGGAGCGCGCAGGGCCTGCCGTTCTCGAAAGCCTACCGCGCGGGCGATTTCGTGTTCGTGTCCGGCCAGGTCGGCTTCGACGAGGCCGGCAGGCTCGTCGAGGGCGGCATCGAGGACCAGACCCGCCAGGTGATGCGCAATATCGAGACGGTCCTCGGCGAGGCCGGCTGCACGCTGGCGGACATCGTCAAGGTGACGGTGTGGCTCGACGACGCGCGGGACTTCGGTCGTTTCAACGCGACCTACGCGGAGTTCTTTCCGGGCGACGCGCCGGCGCGCTCGACCGTGCGGGCGGCGTTGATGATCGACGCCAAGGTCGAAATCGAGGCCGTCGCCTACCGGCCCGCCTAGGACAGTCGAGCAGGGAGGCAAGCCACCATGGCCAATCGCATGGACGGCCGCATTGCCATCGTCACCGGCGCGGCCCGGGGCATCGGCAAGGGCATCGTTATCTGTCTCGCCCGCGAGGGCGCCAGCGTCCTGTTCACCGACATCAGCAACGAGGCCGGCAAGGCAACCGAGACCGAGCTCAGGGATGCCGGCTTCGACGTCGGCTACGTGCACGCGGATACGAGCCGGGTGGCGTACAACGAGACGGTGGCGGCGATGGCGATGGACCGCTTCGGCCGCATCGACGTGCTGTGCGCCAATGCGGGAATTTTCCCCGAGACCCTGATCGAGAACATCACCGAGGCCGAATGGGACGAGGTCTGCGCCGTCAACCTCAAGGGTCCGTTCCTAGCGGCGAAGGCCTGCCTGCCGCACATGAAGGCGCAGCGGCGTGGACGCATCGTGATCACGTCTTCGATCACCGGGCCACTGGTCAGCTCACCTGGCCATGGCCACTACGCGGCGACCAAGGCGGGCGTGCTCGGCTTCATGCGCACCGCCGCCCTCGAATGGGCGCCCTACGGAATCACGATCAACGCGGTCGAACCCGGCAACATCCTGACCGAGGGCATGAAGCTGCATCGCGACCAAGCCTTCATCGACGCGCAGAAGTCGGCGGTCCCGCTGGGCCGCCTCGGCACGCCCGAGGATATCGGCCAGGCCGTGCTGTTCCTCGCCTCGGACGAGGCCGCCTACATCACCGGCCAGACGCTCGTCGTCGACGGCGGCCAGACGCTGCCGGAGATGCCGACGGCGGTGCTGCCGCAAGCGAAATAGGCGGCGCCGGCCGTCCGGCCGCTTGCACGGTCAGAGAAAGCGCCGGTGGATGACGGTCTTGAAGGAGTCCAGCAGCACCGCCACCAGCACGAGCCCGCCGCGGATAACCTGCATGTAGTGCGGCGGCATGCCCATGACGTTGATCGCGGTGTCGATCGTGCTGAGGATCAGCACGCCGGCGAACACGCCGCTCAGCCGCCCCACCCCGCCGGTCAGGCTGACGCCGCCGATGACGACCGCGGCGAACGCTTCGAACAGCATGCCGATGCCGAGATTGGCGGTCGCCCCGTTCGTGCGCGCGGCGAGCAGCCAGCCGGCGAAGGCGGCGAGCGCGCCCGACAGCATGAACACCGTGATCAGGATCCGGTGCACCGGGATGCCGGCCCGGTAGGGCGCGGTCCGGTTGCCGCCGATCATGTAGATGTAGCGCCCGAACCGCGTGCGCTTGAGCACGAAACCGAAGACCAGGTAGGTCAGTACCAGCAGCATGACGAGGACCGGGATGCCCAGCGGCTCGGTGTTGGCAACGCCGCGGAAATCGTCGGGCAGGCCGTATACCGACCGGCCGCCGGACAGCACCAGGCCGATGCCGCGCACGCCGATATAGGCGGCCAGCGTGACGATGAAGGCGCTGATTCCGAGCTTGACGACAAGTACGCCATTCGCTGCGCCGATCGCCGCGCCGACCATGATCGAGAGCAGCAGCGTCAGCCAGGTGTTGACGTCGAGCCCCCAGCCGGCCCCGTTGCTGCCGACGATGATCGCAGCCAGCATGGCCGAGAACGCCATCACCGACTCGACCGAGAGGTCCATGTGGCCCGAGATGATGGCCATCGACAGGCCGACCGCGATGATGCCGACGAACGTCGCCTGGCGCAGGATGTTGATGAAGATGCCGATCTGGAAGAAGTTTTCGATCGCCAGCGAGGCGGCGATGAGCACGATCGCGAGGATGAACCAGACCAGGTTCTCGAGGACGAACAGCAGGATCGCGCGGCGGCCGAACGTGCCGCCCCGGGCCCCGATGGCACTCGAGGGGGATTGCACGGTCATCGGAACTCCCCGTTCATTGCCGCACGATGATCGCAGCCGGCGACACCGGCGGGAAGCCGAACCTTCCCGCCGGTGCGCACCGTTCCGCCGGGGCTATTTGACGACGGCGACCGGTTCGGTCGGCGCGTTGAGGTTGCCCCAGAACCGCGGCACATCGACGTTCTTCGCCGTGATCGCGGCGCCCGGCACCTTCAGGTTCCAGCCCCATTTCTCGCGCGTCAGCACGCCCTTCAGCCCGAGCACGTCGTAGGTGCCCGCCTTGAGCTCCTGCCCGGCGACGATCTTGTCGAGGAACATGGCGACCCCGTAGACCTGGGCGTAGAGCGGCTGCTCGACCTCGACCTGCTCCCAGCCCTTGCGGATGAGATCGAGGCCGACCGGGGCACCGTTCGAGCTGACCAGCATGACGTCGCCGGGCTTCTTGCCCTTGCTTTCGAGCACGGCGACCACCGGCACGGCGAGATGCGCGGCGTGCACGAAGATGAGGTCGATGTCGGGATTGACCAGCAGCTGGTTCTCGGCGATGTCGCCAGCGTTCGACGCCTCCCACTGCATCGCCGCCTTGGTGATGATGTTGACGTCCGGATTCGCCTTCATCTTCTCCTCGAACCCCTTCTGGATATCGAGCGTGTAGGGGTCGCCCGGATCGCCCAGGATCTGCAGCACCTTGCCCTTGGCCGCGCCGTACCGCTCGCTGAGCAGGCGTGCGATCTCGGCGGCCGCGATCTGGCCGATCTCGACGGTGCCGGCCACCGAGGTGAAGTCGCTCAGCGTGCTGGTGATCTGACGGTCGAACTGGATGACGGGGATCCCCGCGCCGCGGGCCTTCTCGATGCCGGGCACGACCGAGTCGAAGTCGACGGCGGCCATGATGATCGCCTTCGGCTTGAGCTGGATCACGTCATCGAGCTGGTTGAGCTGCACGTCGGACCGGTTCTGGCCGTCCAGCGTCCTGACCTGGTAGCCGAGCGAGCCGACGCTGGTCTCGATCGACTTCACCGACTCGGTCTGGAACTCGTCGAGCAGCGTCGGCACCAAGTAATAGACGGTGCCCTTTTCCGCCGCCGGCGCGGTGCCGATGACACCACCAAGGGCCAGGAAGCCCGCCGCCGCGACGATGCCGATCAATCGGCTGCATGTGCGTTTCATGATTCCACCTCCTCTGTTGATTTGCTGTTTGTGGATCGGTCAACCCGTAGCCGCCTGCCGGGCGAATTCGCCGGTGATCATGGCGACGACCTCCTCGGGCGAGGTCGAGGCCGCGTCGTGGTCGCCGGCGACGATGCCGTGGCGCAGCACGACGACGCGGTCCGCGACCTGGAATGCGTGCAGCATGTTGTGCGTGATCACGATCAGCGCGATCCCCTTGCGCTTGACCGCCTTGACCAGTTCCAGGCCGCGGCGGGTCTGCTCGACGCCGAGCGCGGCGAACGGCTCGTCGAGCAGCACGAGCTTGCCGCCCCAGTGCACGAACCGGCAGAGCTCGATCGCCTGGCGCTGGCCGCCCGACAGGTGCTCGACATTCGTGCGCACCGAGGGGATCCTCGTGCCGATGTCCGCCATCGCCCGTTCCGTTTCGGCCTGCATGTCGCGCTCGCGCAGGATCTTCAGGCCGAGGACGTTGCGGTAGAGCTCCCGCCCCATGAAGAAGTTGCCGACGACGTCGATATTGGGGCAGAGCGAGAGATCCTGGTAGACGGTCTCGATCCCGGCCAGCTTGGCCTGTGACGGCGTCTCGAAGCGCACCGTGCGTCCCTCGAAGCTGATCGTGCCGGCGTCGGCCTGCAGGTTGCCGGCGATGATCTTGACGAGGGTCGATTTCCCCGCGCCGTTGTCGCCAAGCAGCGCCACGACCTCGCCGAGGTGGACGTCGAAGCTGACGCCCCGCAGTGCCTCGACCGCGCCGAAGTTCTTGGTCACGCCCTCGATGCGCAGCAGCGGTTGCCGCTCGGCCATCGATGAATCCCCCGTATCGGCCTCGCGAGTTACGCAATCTCCGGCGGACGAGCGCCCGCCGGCCCTATCGCTGGCCGGGCCCGCCATCGGGCCAGGTCGCTGTCCAGTCGCCGAACGCCGCCGGCAGCGACGCCCGGAATGTCTCGGTATCGCGCGACGCCCGTTGCATCGCCGCGGCGATCCGGTCGCAGACGACGCGCATCTCCTCGTCCGACAGGTTGCACGGATCGAGCTGCAGCGAGCGCGGGTCGCTGTCGTGCTCGCGCACGTGGATCGCCGGCTCGTCCGCCGCAAGCGCCCGCGCAAGGTCCGCCGCATCCGGCCCGGTCCCGTCCGCATCGACCCGGATGCGCACGCGCGTCACGGGATTCCCCGTCGGATCGGGCTCGGGCCCCACGGCAAGACCCGGAATCGGCTTCAGGCGCTCGATCGCCAGCTCCGCCCGCTCCCGCTCGGCGCTCTCGACGGCCGCCCGGTCGCCGCGTTCCCAGCGTTCGAGCACGGCGATCGTCGCCGCGATCGCCTCCTTGCCGACCTTCATGGCGCGCCCGATTCCCAGCTCCTGCAGATAGCAGGCCCGCACCAGCTCCTTACGCCCGGCGATGATGCCCGCGGTCAGGCCGCCGAGGACCTTGTGCGCGCTGTAGAGGACGAGGTCGGCGCCGGCCGCCAGAAAGCCCCGCAGATCGTATTCCGCCGCGGCGTCGACGATCACCGGGATGTCGTGGCGGTGGCAGGTCTCGCAGAACGTCGCGAGCGGGATCATGCCGACCTGCGCCGTCTGGTGCGAGACGACGTAAAGCGCGGCCGCCGTGCGCTCGCCGAGCGCGCCCTCCAGCTGGTACGCCGTCGCCCGGTTCACCGAGCCGATCTCCCTCACGCGGGCACCGGAAAGCCGGATCATCTGGCCGATGCCGCCGCTGAAATGGCAGTCGTGGCCTTTCATCAGAACGGTCTCGTCGCGCAGGCCGTCGGTATCGGGCAGGCGTTCGATGCGGGCGAGGTCGTCGCCGGTCATGCAGGCGGCGACCGCGAGCGTGATTCCCGAGGCGGCGCAGGCCGTCACGCAACCCGCCTCGCTGCCGGTGGCGGCGGCGATCGCGCGCGACGCCGCGCGCTGCAGATCGGGCATCTCGACATGGCGCGGCAGGATCTCGCTCGCCGCCCTGATCGCGTCTTCGTTGGCGGCGGCGGCCCCGAGCGACGTCATCGTGCCTGCCGCGTTGATGACCTGCCGCAGCCCAAGCCCGGAGAGAGGCCTGTTCATCATGCCTCCTTGCGACGGGACGTTTTGCGTCCTCGCTGTCCCCCTGTGTCCCGCGCGCTCGGCGCCCGCGAACGGCGGAATGCGGGGTATTCTAGCCCAGCTCCGCGCCGCGGCAACGCGAAATCAGGCGATTGGCCCTGTGTCGGCGATGCGCCGCCGGGGCGATCACGGGCGTCGACGGCGTCTTGAGTGCGTGGCCCGGCGCCACCCGGGGCTCGGCTCGAACGGCCGCCGACCGATGCCGCCCGCAAGGTCGACCCGACATGAGAGATCGGGCGCCGCCGCGCGCCTGTCCGAACCGCCGCGCGCCGCCGAGAGCGAAGTCGCACCCAGGTGCTGGTAGCGGCCGTTTTCCCCCGCTTCGACGACCTCAGGCTGCAGCGCTCGGATGGGCCAGCCGCACGTTCCGGGCGATTTCCTCGAAATGCTTGTCCCACGAGCCGCAGCAGCCGCCCCAGATATCGACATGCGGAAACCGCCGGGCGAGATCGCCCATCATCTGGCCGAGCTCAACCGGGTCACCCTCCTCGATATGTCCGAGTTTGCACAAGGCGATCTTGTCCATCTTCGCCGCGTTCGGCCGCAAGCTGCGCAATCGTTGGATCCAGTCTCCCGGCTCCAGGGCTGGCTCGAATTCGATGGGGTGCGAGCAATTGACGCCGTAGAAATCCGGTCTCGCGTCTCCGGCGTCGCGATCGGTGGTCTCGATCGCTTCTCTGAGACTGGTACCGGATTTGAGGTGATGCGTGCTGTCGAGCGTGAACGAGACCGTGAGTGGCAGGCCGATCCTGCTGGCCGCGCGGCTTATTCCGACGGCTTCCGGAATATTGTTGAAAGTCGCTGCCCAGACCAGGTCGACGTCGCATTCCTTCAGCGTCTCGAGCTGGACGGAATGATAGTCCTCGGCCTCTTCGGCGCTGATCGTACGGTTCAGCGAATAGGCATCGCCGCGCGGCCCGCAGCAGCCGCAGATTACGATGCGCGGCAGCTGGTCGTCGTACGGCTTCGCCGCCTCTCGGAGAAAGTCGATACAGCGGTGCTGCATCTCCGCGAGTGCCGTGCGCGTATAGCCGATCTTCGCCGCCCAGTCGGGACTCGCACGATAATCGAGACCCGCCATCATGGCGGCAAATCCGTGCTTCGCCGCAACGTCCAGGTAGCGGCGGTACATATCGTGCAGGTCGTTCATCGCCGAGCGATTGTCGATGAGTTCGAACATCGCGAACTCGCGGAGCTCGTAGCCGTAGCGGTACATGATCTCGGTTTCGGTCCCACCCTCGGTGAGGTACAAAACGCCGCTCTCCTGCGGATGGAAATCTGCGGGCTCCTCCATGCGGACCTCTCTGCCATTCTGGTCTTCACGAGTTGCAGGCGCGAGACGAATGACTATCGACTCCCTTACAGATCTACCATCGAGGCCCGATGGGTCGAGGCCTGCGCACGCTCGACCTCCAGGTCGAACCCTGACGTCTGCCGGCCCGCCGTACCGGCCTGACTGGCCGATTACCGCGGCTTTCGAAGGAGTTGGGGGAATGACCAGCGACCCAGCAACCTTCGGCAAAGATCACGCGACGGAGCCAGCGTTCAGGGCCCGGCCGGGAACGACCGTGGGTCGACGCTTTCCCGCACCCTTGCGCCACCGCTGCCGGTCCCGCGTATGATGCGCGGACCACAATGGCCGGGACGGGAGGCGGGACGATGGCGACGATCGGGACGGACGCGCTCCACGGTTTGCTGGTCCGGGCGCTGACGGCCGCGGGCTTCGCACCGGAAAACGCGGCGGCGCTGGCGCGCCAGACGGTGCTCGCCGAGGAGCTCGGCCAGCGCAGCGTCGGGGTGGCACACGTCTTCGACTACGTCGATGGCCTCGCCGCCGGGCGCATCGACGGGCACGCCGCGCCGACGATCGAGAGGCCCGCGCCGACGATGATCCTCGTCGACGGCCATGGCGGGCTGCCGCAAACCGGCTTCGACCTCGCCTGTGACGATCTCGTCGCCACGGCGCGCGAGCTCGGCATCTGCGCGTTCCTGCAGAGGAACACCACGCTCTGCGGGTCGCTCGGCACCTTCGCGCTGCGCCCGGCAGAAGCGGGGCTCGTATGCCTCGCGGCGACCAACGGCTCGCCGCTGCTCGCGGGCTCCGGCGCGACGAGGCCGGTCTTCTGCACCAACCCGATGGCGTTTTCCGCGCCGCAGGCGGACGGCCCGCCGCTGCTGATCGATCAGTCGTCCAGCGCCACGGCGTACGTGAACATCCGCGCCGCGGCCGAGCGCGGCGAGGCGATCCCGCCCGGCTGGGCGATCGACCGGCAGGGTCGACCCACGACCGATCCCAGGGCCGCCCTGGACGGCACGCTGCTCGCCTTCGGCGGCGCGCGCGGGGCCAACATCGCGCTGATGGTCGACGTGCTGGCCGCCGGCCTGACCGGAGCGAACTGGTCGCTCGACGCGCCGTCCTTCTTTTCCGGCGACGCGTGCCCGGCGACGGGCCTGTTCGTGCTGGCGATCGATCCGGCGCCGGTCGGTCGAGATTTCGCCACGCGCATGGCGGCGCAGATCGCGCGGCTCGGTCGCGACTACGGCGTCCACATTCCCGGCATGGCGAAGGCCGAGGCGCGGCGCCGGGCGAGAGAAGAGGGAATCGACGTCGACGACGCGGTCCTGGCCCGGCTCGAGGCGATGGCCGCATAATTTCCTGGCTATCCGTCACCGGGTCCGTCTCGCGCAACCCGGCCCCGGCACGGGGCAGCGATTCCTAGAAGCCGAGCCTGAGGTCGAGGTCGAACGCGCGCAGGCCGTAGGCCACCGCGGCAATGTGGATTGCGAACGTGGCGACGTAGCCGACGATTATCGCCGACAGGCCGGCGAGCCGCATGGGATGCGCCGGCGCCGGGCCGGTTTCCATGTGCCATGCGCCGAGCAACCCCAGCGCCAGGATCGCCGCCAGGATATGGTCGCCGAGATAGACGAAGCCGGCGAAACCGGCCGCGGTCACGGCCAGCAGGACCCGCCGCGCCGAGCCCCCGGCGGTCGAGTGCAGCACCGCGCGCAGCACCTGCCCGCCGTCGAGCGGCAGCACCGGCAGCAGCTGCAGGGCGTTCACGGCACCGACCACGAGGATGACGAGGGCGCCGAACCCGGCGAACTTCCAGGGCCAGTCGAAATGGCGCGCAACCTGCGCCCAGCCGTCGATCTCCACCAGGAACGGCGGCAATATCGCAGCGTTGATCGCGAGCATTGCCGCGCAGGGCAGGATGCTGAACGCCGGCCCCATGAGCGCCACGAACGCCTCGTCCAGTCGGGTCCGGTGCGGGTGGTTGCCGACCGCGACGCCGCCCAGGAACGGGATCAGGACGAAGCGCGGCGCCGGATGCCCGGTGACCCGAAAGGCGAGCCAGTGACCGAACTCGTGCACCGCGATGGTGGCGGCCAGGAACAACGCCCCCAGCCAGCCGACCAGAATCGCGAAACTCCCGAAGGCGGTCGCGGACAGGGCCAGCGCCTTCCACGGGAAGCCCTGCCGGCGCGGCACCAGGGCGGCGGGGCCGCGCTCGCTGACACGCTTGAGCCGGGCGATGTGGCGCCGGACCCCCCGCCACACCATGAGAAACTGCCACCACGTCGCCGTCTCGCCCCGCCAGGTGAAGGTGAGCGCCGTGTCGTCGCCACGGTCGGCGAGCTCGAAGATTTCCGTGTTCTGCTCGCCGAACGGAAACGCCCGGTCGTCGACCGCATTCAGCCGCATCACCAGACGCTCCGGCTCCCGCTGCCCGAGCACTTCGTAGACGATCGTGACCAGGTTCGTCCGATGCCCGCCGCTGTGATCGATGACGCGCCGGAAGACCGCCGGGTCGCCGGCGTCGGCCTCGGACGAGACGGTGTTTTCGAACAATGTCGCGTAGGCGGGGTCGCCGGGATCGGCGGTGAGATGGACCCACACCTGTCGCCGCGGCGCCGCGATACGCGTGCGCACGACGAAGCTGCGCTCGCGACGGCGCGGCCACGACAGCACGACCAGGGCGCCGACGAAGGCGGGAATGCCGTATCTGAGCATGAATTCGGCGACCGGGGTCACGATGCTCGCCCTCCTCCTACCCGTTGGCCGGAAGCATCGCCGGCACCGTTTAAGAACGCGTAAACCGGCGTCGGCGCGCGTTCGGTTGCCGGTCAGGGTGCAGGCCGCGCGCGGGGCAACGGTCGCGCGGCCGCTTTCATCCGTTGTCGAACAGGAACGCGAACCGGGCCGCACGCCTATGGTATAACTTTCGGCGGTCGGTGACCGAAGACCGCAAACGCTGTCAACCGAGCGGGAGACTGTTCATGACCAGACTTTCTGTCCTGTCCGCGATGCTCGCCGCGCTGCTCGTCGCCGGTGCGCCGGCCGCGGCCCAGACCGTGATCAAGGGCGATACCGGCGAGGGAGCCTTCTTCACCATCGCCGTCCCCGACGACTGGAACGGCGACCTCGTGCTCTGGAACCACGGATTCGATCTCGACATGCCGGCGCCGATGCCCGATCTCGGACCGCTGGCGCAGGTCCAGCTCGCCCAGGGTTACGCCGTCGCCGCGTCGAGCTACCGCCAGATCGGCTGGGCGGTGTTCAAGACCAAGAACGACCTGCAGAACCTGCTCGACATCTTCAAGGCGAACTTCGGTCCGCCGGCGCAGGTCTTCGTCACCGGGGCCTCGCTCGGCGGCATCGTCACCGCGGCGGCTATCGAGGAGGCGCATCTCGGCAACGTGGTCGGGGCGCTCAGCCTGTGCGGCGCCGTCGCCGGCAGCCGCAACTGGGACGGCGCGCTCGACCTGCGGCTGATCTACGATGCGGTCTGCGACGGCGTGCCCGGCGCCTTCATCCCCGGCGGCGCCGAGGGGCTGCCGGCCGGCTTCCCCTTCACGTCGACGCAGCTCGGCGTCGCCGTCAACGCCTGCACCGGCGTCCTGCTGCCGCCGGCGCTGCGCACGCCGGATCAGAGCGAGCGGCTGCAACGCATCCTGCAGACCGCCCGCATCCCCGAGAGCTTCCTGCTGCGCGACATGGGCTTTGCCACGTTCGCGATGAGCGACCTGGTGCACGACCCGCTGAAGCTGTCGGGCCATCTCGGCACCGGCAATCTCGGCGTCGTCTACGGGGAGCCGACGATCGACCTCGACATCGCCCGGGTGGCGCCGCAGCCCGGCGCGCGGAACCGGCTGACCCGGCACTACACGCCGACGGGCGACGTCGGCGACACGAAGATCGTGTCGCTGCACACCGACAAGGACGGCCTCGTCGTCGTCGAGAACGAGAGCGCCTATGCCGCCGTCGTGCCGGCGGCGAACCTGACGACGGCGATCGTCGTCGAGGCGGTGCCGAGCCATTGCGGCTTCACCCCGGCCGAGGGCGTGGCCGGCTGGCAATCCCTGCGCGGCTGGGTCGCCGGCGGGCCGCAGCCGACGCCGTTCAGCATCCAGGCAACGTGCCAGGCGGTCGCGCCGGTCTTCGGCGGGCCGTGCCGCATCGCTCCGGGATTCCCGATTCCCGACCTGCGGACGCGCATCCGCCCGCGCCAGTAGGGGCGGCGCGGCCATCGACACGACGGGCCCGGCGCGCCGGTGGGCGCGTCGGCGGTCGCCGGACCCGGGTGCCGGATGCGAGACGCGGCGGCGCTACTTCCGCGTCGCTGCCTGGGTCTCCTCCATGAAGGCGCGCGCCCGGTTCTCGAGCGGCGTGCTCGATTCGCGGGCCATCTTCGCCGTCAGGTCGAGCAAGCGGCCGGCTTCGGCGAAGTAACGCTCGCTCGCCGCCCGCGTCGCGTTGATCTGCATGCGGACCGCCTCGGTGACGTCGCCGCACGTCATCATCGCCTGCCCCGCGCGCACGCCGTCGCGCATCTGCGAGTTGGCGAACGACATCAGCTCCTCGTTGATCGCCGCGAATCCGCGCAGCATGGCCTGCGTCGCCTGGCCATAGGCGTCGAGCGTCATCGAGTTGAGCGCGGCGATCGATTCGAAGTCGATCTCACCCGGCGGAGCGCTCGGGGTTTTCTTCTTCTCGGTGGTCATGGCGCATTCTCCTGGTCCCGTGGATCCCTCTGGTCCTCCAAACCCCGACAACCCGCCCGCACGCGCGTGCCGTGCAATTCCGGGAATTTTTTCGCCGGCGACGACGGGGCCATCGAACGCGCCCGGCCACCGCGACGCGACCGTACGGACGCACGGTCGCCCTCCGCAAGGTTACCGCTAGCGCGCCGCCGCGACAAGATAGCCGGAAGGCGAACCGCGCACGATTCAGGGTCGTCGCGCCGGGCCGGCGTAAACCGATCGTTAACTGTGCATGCGTATGATGGCGCAAGCGAAAACCTGCCGGCAGGCGCCGGCACCGCAGCGCACCGGGCCCGCCGCAGGGGGAGACCAGATCGTGATCGCACAGGAATACAACGCACGCATGGCGGCCCTCTGGATCATGCACGGCACGGCCTGCATCAAGCTGCTGCGGGCGCACGGGCGGACCCTGCACGCCGATAATTTCGAGGCGGCGCTGCGCGAGTTCGTCGACATCATCGCCGACGAGGTCGGCCGCGAGACCCTGACCGAGGCGATGGACTGGGCGGCCGGGCAGATCTCGGTCTACGGCGACGATTTCGGGCACGACACCTCCGCCTCGATCCACTGACTC
>JBFHDX010000106.1:0-13022 GCA_041584475.1 Alphaproteobacteria bacterium | reverse complement strand
CTGCAGGCGCTCGTAAAGGAAGTCGGTGTATTTCTTGTTGTCGCGACTCAGCCGTGCGTTGTGGATCTCGAGCTCGCCCGAGTTTTCGAGCCCGATCGCCGCCATCGTTTCGTAGATGTGCTCGTCGCGGCCGATCAACACAGGCGTTCCATAGCCGGCATTGCGGAACGACAGTGCGGCGCGCACGACCTGCTCCTCCTCGCCCTCGGCGAAGACGACGCGGCGCGGGCTGGACCGCACACGTTCGAAGATCGCCTGCAGGCTGGACGCGGTCGGGTCGAGCCGGGCCGAGAGCTCCTGCTTGTAGGTCACCATGTCGACGATCGGATGGCCGGCGACCCCGCTGTCCATCGCCGCCTTGGCGACGGCGGCCGGAACCGCCGAGATCAGGCGCGGGTCGAACGGCACCGGAATGATGTAATCGGGCCCGTAGCGCAGGCGCCTGCCACCATAGGCCGCGTCGACCTCGTCCGGCACGTCCTCGCGCGCCAGCTTCGCCAGCGCGTGGGCGGCCGCGATCTTCATCTCCTCGTTGATGGTTCTCGCGCGGACGTCGAGCGCGCCGCGGAAGATATAGGGAAATCCCAGCACGTTGTTGATCTGGTTGGGATAATCCGACCGGCCGGTGGCGATGATCGCATCGCTCCGCACCTCGCGCACCTCCTCGGGGGTGATTTCCGGATCCGGGTTGGCCATGGCGAAGATGATCGGCCGGTCGGCCATCGACTGCACCATGTCGCGGGTCACCGCGCCCTTTACGGAGAGTCCGAAGAACACGTCGGCGTCCTGCATGACGTCGGCGAGGGTACGCGCATCGGTATCCACGGCGTGCGCCGATTTCCACTGGTTCATGCCGGCCTCGCGGCCGCGGTAGACGACGCCCTTCGAATCGCACAGCACGACATGGTCGTGCGGCATGCCCATCGCCTTGATCAGCTCGACGCAGGCGATCGACGCGGCACCGGCGCCGTTGACGACCATCCGCGCCTGCGCGATGTCGCGCTTGGTCAGGTGCAGCGCGTTGAGCAGCCCGGCCGCGGCGATGATCGCCGTGCCGTGCTGGTCGTCATGGAATACCGGTATATCCATCTGCTCGCGCAGCCGCTGCTCGATGACGAAGCACTCCGGCGCCTTGATGTCCTCGAGGTTGATGCCGCTGAAGGTCGGCGCGAGAAACCGCACGCAGTTGACGAACTCGTCGACGTCCGCGGTATCGATCTCAAGGTCGATCGCGTCGACGTCGGCGAAGCGCTTGAACAGGACCGCCTTGCCCTCCATCACCGGCTTCGCTGCCAGTGCGCCGATAGATCCGAGCCCGAGCACCGCGGTGCCGTTGGAGACCACCGCCACGAAATTGCCGCGGCTCGTGTACAGGTAGGCGTTGGTCGGATCTTCGGCGATCCGCAGGCACGGAACCGCGACGCCGGGCGAGTAGGCAAGCGTCAGGTCGCGCTGCGTCGTCAGCGGCTTGGTCGGGCTGATTTCGATCTTGCCCGGCCGCCCGCTCGAATGGAACTGCAGGGCCTCGTCGTCGGTGATGCGCGTGTCGGTCATTTTCGTCGGTCCGCTTCCCGGTTCCGCATCGCCGCTCCGTGCCGCCGTGGAGAAGCGATCCCTAGTCGATACTAGGATTGCCCGACGATTCAAAGGCCTTTTCTGGAGCGCCGCGGTGCCGCTGCCGTATAGGCTTTTCCGTGCGGTGGCGGCGCGTGCTATTTTCCGCAGGACATGAGCAAGCCTGCCGCGAAATCCGCCAAATCCGCCGCGACGCCGATGATGGCGCAGTATCTGGCGATCAGGAAGGCGAACCCGGGCTGCCTGCTGTTCTACCGCATGGGCGACTTCTACGAGCTGTTCTTCGACGACGCCGTGGCCGCTTCGGCGGCCCTCGACATCACGCTCACCAAGCGCGGCTCGCACGCCGGCGCCGACATACCGATGTGCGGCGTGCCCGTCCATTCCGCCGACGGTTATCTCGCGCGCCTGATCCGCCAGGGGTACAAGGTGGCCGTCTGCGAGCAGACCGAGGATCCGGCCGAGGCGCGGAAGCGGGGCAGCAAATCCCTTGTCGAGCGTGCCGTCGTGCGCGTCGTGACGGCGGGGACGATCACCGAGGAGACCTTGCTCGATGCCCGCGCGCACAACTATCTGGCCGCGCTCGCTCGGGCGGCGGGCGCGCTGGGGCTCGCCTGGATGGATGTCTCGACCGGGGAGTTCCTGGTGCAGCCGGTGGCGGACCGTTCGCTGGCGGCGGTGCTGGCAAGGGTCTCGCCCGGTGAGCTGATCCTCCCCGAAAAGCTGGCCGACGAATCACCGCTGGCCGCGGCGCTCGGCGACCGGCGCGAGGCGCTGTCGCCGCTGCCTGCCAGCCGGTTCGATTCCGAGAACGCCCGGCGGCGGCTGGAAGCGCTGTTCGGCGTCGCCGCGCTCGACGCCTTCGGCGACTTCACGCGCGCCGAGCTGGCGGCCGCGGGCGCGCTCGTCGACTATGTCGAGCTGACCCAGGTCGGCCGGCTGCCGCGTCTCGATCCGCCGCGCCGCGTGGCCGCCAGCGCGGTCATGGAGATCGACGCGGCGACGCGGCGCAATCTCGAGCTGAGCCGCACCCTCGGCGGCGACCGCAAGGGAAGCCTGCTCTCGGTGGTCGACCGGACGGTGACGGGCGCCGGGGCGCGGCTGCTGGCGGCTCGGCTGGCGGCACCGCTGACCGATCCGGCGGCGATCGATGCGCGCCTCGACATGGTGCGGTTCTTCGTCGACGACGATCCGTTGCGCGACGCCGTGCGGCAGGCGCTGCGCGGCTGTCCGGACGCCGGGCGGGCGCTGTCCCGGCTGACGGTCGGTCGCGGCGGGCCGCGCGACGTCGCCGCGATCCGAGACGCGATCCGCTGCGGCGAGACGATCGCGGACGAGATCGCGAGTGCGCGCGCCGCTGCCGCGACCGGCATCGCGCGGGCCACCGACGAGCTTGGCCCGCACGGCGACCTGCGCCAACGGCTCGCGCGGGCGCTCGGCGACGACCTGCCGATCCACGCCCGCGACGGCGGTTTCATCGCCGCCGGCCACGACGCCGAGCTCGACCGGCTGCGCCGGCTGCGCGACGAGGGCCGCCGGCTCGTCGCCGAGCTCGAGGGCCGCTATCGGCAGGAGACCGGAATCGGCTCGCTGAAGATCCGGCACAACAACGTGCTCGGCTATTTCATCGAGACGACGCCGACCCATGCCGACAAGCTGGGCGACGACTTCATCCACCGGCAGACCTTGGCCGGGGCCGTGCGCTTCTCCTCGGTCGAGCTCGCCGATCTCGCGCGCGACATTGCCGAGGCGGCCGACAAGGCGCTGGCCGCGGAGTTACGGCTGTTCGACGAGCTCGCCGACGCGGTGACCGAGCGCGCCGCCGGGCTCGCCCGACTGGCCGACGCCCTGGCCCGGCTCGACGTGGCGGCCGGCGCGGCGGAGCTTGCGGTCAGGCGCCGCTACGCGCGGCCGCGGGTCGACGCCAGCCGCGCCTTCGATGTCCGCGGCGGACGCCACCCGGTGGTGGAGGCGGCGCTCGAGGCGGACCAGAAGGGCGGCTTCGTCGCCAACGACTGCGATCTCGCCGAGGACCGGCGCCTGTGGCTGGTCACCGGCCCGAACATGGCCGGCAAGAGCACGTTCCTGCGCCAGAACGCGTTGATCGCCGTGCTCGCGCAGGCCGGGCTCTACGTGCCTGCGGAAAGCGCTCACATCGGTGTCGTCGACCGGCTGTTCAGCCGCGTCGGCGCCGCCGACGACCTGGCGCGCGGCCGCTCCACCTTCATGGTCGAGATGGTCGAGACCGCGGCGATCATGAATCAGGCGGGGCCGCAGGCGCTGGTGATCCTCGACGAGATCGGCCGCGGCACGGCGACGTTCGACGGCCTGTCGATCGCCTGGGCGTGCGTCGAGCACCTGCATGAGAGCAACCGCTGTCGCGCGCTGTTTGCGACCCACTATCACGAGCTGACCGCGCTCGCCTCGCGGCTCGATGCGCTCAGGCCGCACACGATGCGGGTCAAGGAATGGCAGGGCGACGTCGTCTTCCTGCACGAGGTCGAACCCGGCGCCGCCGACCGCTCGTACGGCATCCACGTGGCGCGCCTCGCCGGCCTGCCGGCAAGTATCGTTTCGCGGGCGGAACGAGTTCTCCACGCGCTCGAGAGCGGCGAGCAGTCGGGCGCCGTCGCAAGGCTCGCCGACGACCTGCCGCTGTTCGCCGCCGCGTCGGGAACCGCCGACGCCCCGGACCGCGACCGCTCCCCGCTCGAGGCGGCGCTCGCCGAGGTCCGCCCCGACGAGCTGTCGCCGCGCGAGGCGCTCGACCTGGTCTATCGGTTGAAACGGCTGCTGGCGGAACGCCGCGATGGCTGAGCGCCGCCGGGCCGCGTCCGAGACCGATCGGCACATGGCCGATATCGGCGCGACCATCGCCGCCGTCCGCGCCGGCGGCGACTGGCCGGCCGCGCGCATCGACGCGCTGGCGCACCGCTATCTCGCCTCGTCGCGGGAGGGGCGCGGCCGCATCGACCCGGCGGCGTTCGCCACGATCATCCGCAGCGAGCTTGCCGGCCGTTTCCTGCACCAGGGGCGGAAGCTCGACGAGACGCAGGCGAGCCGGATGCTGGCCGCTTCCCTGCGACGGGCGCGCGTCGACATCGAGAACCGCACCCACTTCATCCCGTGCCGCCTCTGGGACGGTGGCGGACCGGCGAGTCTTGCGGTCGGCCCGGTGATCTTCCGCCGCGCCGGGGCGTTACGCGAAGTGCTGGCCGACGCGATGGGCGCCGACCCCGAGTTCGGCGCGTTGTTCGAGCGCGATTTCGCCCCCTGGCCGTGGGGTGCGGAGGTCTGCGTGCGCGGTTGCGACCGGGTGGTCTCGCGGCGCCGCGCGCTGGCCGCCGTCGACGGCGCGCTCGACATGCTGCGGCTGTTCGCCGAGCCCGATGACGGCCGCATACTCGGCCGCGCCGGTGCGCCGGGCCTGCCGACGGTCCGTCCGGCCGGACTCTGGTCCGACGAGGGCGGGCGCCTGCATCCCGTGCGGGCCGCGGCCGAACCCGTCCGCGAAGGATCGACGATCCTGCAGCGCGCGCACGGACAGGAAGGCGGCGCCTGGCTCGGACGCGCCGGACGCGCACTCGCGCCGATCGCCGATCCATCGCTGCAATGGCCGCTCGCGGCACGGTTCCGCGAGGCGGCGTCGTGGTTCGGGGAAGCGGTCAACGAATCGTCCGCCGCCGGCCGTGTCGTCCAGTTCGTCGCCGCCATCGAGCGTGCCGTCGTCGTCGGCGACCACGCCGAAGTGTGGCGCACGGTGACGCGCCGCGCGGCGGTGCTCGCCGCGGGCGCGGGCGGGGGCGACGTCGCCGCGCTCCTGTGCGAAGCCAAATCGCTTTACGAATGCCGCTCGCTGATCGTCCACGGCGCGATGTCGCCCTTCGCGCCCGAGGTTGGCGCCATGGCGCCAACAGCCGCCCGGCTGGCGCGAGACGTGCTGCACGGCGCGCTCGATTTCTACGACCGGATCGGGCTCGCGCGGGCGCGCTGTTCGACCGACCGGCTGGAGCGCGAGTTCAGGCGGCTGGAGGCGCACGGCGTGCCGGATGCGGCGCTCGGAGACGCCGGCTGACGACGCATTGCTTGCTTTTTGAGGCCGCGGCGCGCATTTCTGTGCCATGGCGAGGCTGAAGAACCGTCGAGAGATCATCGACCGTGCCGCGGTCATGGAGGCGGCGCGCGAGGCCGTCGAAGCGGCGTCGGGCGATGCCGACCGGCAGGCCCGCCTGCTGGCCGTCTACCGCGACGCGCTGGAGCGCGGCCGGGCGACGGTGCGTACGCGCTTCGAAGCCGACCACAGGGGACCGGCGGCGGCGGCCGGACTGTGCTTCCTGACCGATCAGCTGATTCGCGTCATGCACGATATCGCGGTCTCGCGCCTGTACCCGGTCGCCAATCCGACCGCGGGCGAGCATCTGGCCATCGTCGCCGTCGGCGGCTACGGGCGCGGCGAGCTGGCACCGGCCTCCGACATCGACCTCCTGTTCCTGCTCCCTTACAAGCGCACGGCGTACAGCGAGCAGGTCATCGAGCACATCCTCTACCTGCTGTGGGATCTCGGCCTCAAGGTCGGCCACGCGACGCGCTCGATCGCCGACTGCATCCGCCAGTTGCAGGCCGACATGACGATCCGCACGGCGATGCTCGAGGCGCGATTCGTCTGGGGCAGCAAGGACCTTTTCCCCGACCTGCGGCGCCGCTTCCTGCGCGAGGTGGTTGCCGGCAGCGGCCCCGAATTCGTCGAGGCGAAGCTCAAGGAGCGCGACGACCGGCACCAGCGCATGGGCGATTCGCGCTATGTGCTCGAACCCAACATCAAGGACGGCAAGGGCGGCCTGCGCGACCTCCAGACGCTGTACTGGATCGGCAAGTACCTCTATCAGGTCAACGAGGTGTCGCAGCTCGTCGAACGCGGCATGATCAGCCGGTCGGAGGCCAACCTGTTCCAGAAGGCGCACGATTTCCTGTGGTCGGTGCGCTTCCACCTGCATTATCTGACCGGCCGCCCCGAGGAGCGGCTCACCTTCGACGTGCAGCCGGAGCTCGCGCGGCGCATGGGCTACAGCGCGCGCTCGGGCACCAAGGGCGTCGAGCGTTTCATGAAGCACTACTTCCTCGTCGCCAAGGACGTCGGCGACCTGACGCGCATCTACTGCGCCGCCCTCGAGGCGCGGCACCAGCGCCGCCGACGGTTGCGCATCCCGGGCTTCGCGGTGTTCAGCAGGGAGGTCGAGGGCTTGCCGCTCGAAGGCGACCGGCTGGCCGTGCCGCGCGGCCACTTCAAGGAGCACCCGCTCGACCTGTTGCGGCTGTTCGCCGTCGCCCAGCGCCACGAGCTCGATATCCATCCCGATGCGCTGTACCAGGTAACGCGCAACCTCAAGCGCATCGACAAGGCGTTGCGCGCGGATCCGGCAGCGAACCGCATCTTCCTGGAGATCCTGACATCGCGGAAGGACGCGGAACTGACGCTGCGGCGGATGAACGAGGCCGGCGTGTTCGGCAGGTTCATCCCCGATTTCGGGCGTGTCGTCGCGCAGATGCAGTACGACATGTACCACGTCTACACGACCGACGAGCACACGATCTTCGCGATCGGCATCCTGCATCGCATCGAGCAGGGCCTGCTCGTCGACGAGCTGCCGCTGGCCAGCGGCATCATCAAGCAGGTGCTGTCGCGCGAGGTCCTCTACGTCGCCGTCCTGCTGCACGACATCGCCAAGGGACGCGGCGGCGATCACTCGATTCTCGGGGCCCGCATCGCGCGCCAGCTGTGCCCGCGGCTCGGCCTGACGAACGAGCAGACCGAGACCGTCGCCTGGCTCGTCGAGCACCACCTGGCGATGAGCCGCACCGCCTTCAAGCGCGACCTGAACGACCCGAAGACGATCGTCGATTTCGCCGAGTTGGTGCAGTCGCCCGAGCGGCTGCGCCTGCTCCTGTGCCTGACCGTCGCCGACATCCGCGCCGTCGGCCCGCAGGTCTGGAACGGCTGGAAGGCCTCGCTGCTGCGCGAGATCTACCACCTGACCGAGGAACGCATCGCCGGCACGTCGGCGCCGGACGTGCGCGAGGCGCGCGCGGCGCGGGCGAAGGAAGCGCTGCGCGAGGCGCTGGCCGACTGGCCGGCGGCGCTCGTCGAGGCGCATCTCGTCCGCGGCAACCCGCGGTACTGGCTCGCCTTCGATGCCGATACGCTGCGGCGCCACGCGCGGCTGGTACGCGAAGCGGACGAGGCCGGCCGGTCGCTGACCGTCGACACGCGCGTCGACAGCTACCACGCGGTCACCGAGGTCACCGTCTATACGGCCGATCATCCGGGCCTGTTCAGCCGCATCGCCGGCGGGCTCGCCGTCAGCGGTGCCTCGATCGTGAACGCGCGCATCCATACCTTTACCGACGGCATGGCGCTCGACGTGTTCTGGGTGCAGGACGCCGAGGGCGGGGCGTTCGACCGGCCGGACCGGCTGGCCCGGCTCGCCGCCCGCATCGAACAGTCGCTCGCCGGCAAGCTGCGGCCGGCGGCGGAGCTGGACGCCGCGCCGGCGCTGCCGCGGCGGACGCGCATCTTCACGGTGCCGCCGCGCGTGCTGATCGACAACAACGCCAGCCGCACCTATACCGTGATCGAAGTCAACGGGCGCGACCGGCCCGGCTTGCTCTACGACCTCACCTTCGCGCTCAGCGACCTCGGCCTGCAGATCGCCAACGCCAAAATCTCGACCTACGGCGAGCGCGTCGTCGACGTGTTCTACGTGCGCGACGTCTTCGGCATGAAGGTGGAACACCACGGCAAGCTCGGGCAGATCCGCGAACGGCTGATCCCGATTCTCGACAGGGCGAACCGGCCGCCCGAAACGGTCGGCGCGCCGCAAGCCGCGGAATAGCGCCGAATCGCCTTTTTTCCGCCGCGCGGATCGGCTATTCCTCGCCGCATGGCGCTGCTCCGCTCCATCGCCACCGTCGGCTCGTTCACGCTGATAAGCCGGGCGCTCGGCTTCGTCCGCGAGGTGCTGATCGCGAACGTGATCGGTCCCGGGCTGGTCGCCGACGCCTTCATCTTCGCCTTCAAGTTCCCCAACTTCTTTCGCCGCATGTTCGCCGAAGGCGCGTTCAACGCCGCCTTCGTGCCGCTCTACGCCGGGCGGCACGAGAGCGAGGGCGCCGACGCGGCGCGGCGTTTCGCGGGCGAGGTCGCCTCGGTCATGGCGAACTGGATGCTCGTGTTCACGCTACTGGCACTGGCGGCGATGCCGTGGCTGATGGCCGCGCTGGCCTGGGGCTGGCTCGACCAGCCGGAGAAGTTCGACCTGACCGTGAACCTGACGCGGATCACCTTCCCCTATCTCATGTTCATGGTGCTGACGGCGATGCTCAGCGGCATGCTGAACTCGCTGGGGCGGTTCGCGGCGGCGGCGGCGGCGCCGATCCTGCTCAACGTGATCCTGATCGCGGCGCTCTTGCTGGTGAAATACGACGTGCTCGCGCTGCCCGGCCACGCCCTGGCGTGGGGCGTCGCCCTCGCCGGGGTCGGGCAGTTCCTGTGGCTGGCGCTGGTCTGTCGCCGCATGGGCATCCTGCCGCGCCTGCCGCGCCCGCGCCTGACACCCGGCGTGCGGCGCCTGTTCACGCTGATGCTGCCGGGCGTCGTCGGCGCTAGCGTCGTCCACATCAACCTGCTGATCGACCAGTTCCTCGCGACGCTGCTGCCCGAGGGCTCGCTGACCTACCTCTATCTCGCGGACCGCATCAACCAGTTCCCGCTCGGCGTCGTCGGCGTCTCGGTCGGCGTGGCGCTGCTGCCGGCGATGAGCCGCCAGCTGCGCGCCGGCGACGAAGCGGCCGCGGCCTACAACCAGAACCGCGCGATCGAGTTCGCGCTGTTCCTGACCGTGCCGGCGGCCGCCGCCTTCATTGCCGTCGGCGGGCCGATCATCGACGTCATGTACCGGCACGGCGCGACCGACGCGGCCGAGGCGCGGGCGATCACCGCGGCCCTCGTCGCCTTCGCCGTCGGCCTGCCGGCGGCGGTGCTGATCAAGGCGTTCCAGCCCGGTTTCTTCGCCCGCCAGGACACGATGACGCCGTTCAAGATCACGGTCGCAGCGGTCGCGCTCAACATCGTGCTGGCGGTGGCGCTGATGCAGGTCATCCTGCACGCCGGCATCGCCCTCGCCACCTCGCTCGCCTACTGGTTCAGCGCCGGCATGCTCGGCCTCGTGCTCGCGCGGCGCGGCCAGCTTCGCTTCGACGCCAGGCTGCGGCGCCGGGTCCCGCTGATCGTGCTGTGCGCCGGGGCGATGGCCGGGGCGGTGTGGTGGCTCGCAGCGCTGCTCGCCGGGCCGCTCGCCGGGCCGCTGTGGCAGCGGGCCGCGGCGCTCGCGCTCATCGTCGCTGCCGGCGCGGTGATCTATGGCGGGCTGGCGCTGATCAGCGGCGCGATGCGGCCGGCCGACCTCGCCGCGCTGCGCCGCCGGGGCACCGCGCCGGCGGCTTGACCCGGCGCCCCCGAGCGGCGATAAACCCGCCTCGGCCGGACCCCGGCCGCGCCCTTCGTTCACGGAGTCCCGATACCAAGGATTGGCATGGCCCATGAACCGGATCTTCTCGGGCATCCAGCCCACCGGAAACCTTCACCTCGGCAACTATCTGGGTGCGATCCGCAACTGGGTCCGCCTGCAGCACGAATACGAGTCGATCTACTGCATGGTCGATCTGCACGCGATCACCGTGTGGCAGGACCCCGCAGAGCTGCGCTCGTCGACGCGCGAGGTGACGGCGGGGCTGATCGCATCCGGCATCGACCCGCAGAAGAACATCGTCTTCAACCAGAGCCAGAACCCCGACCACGCGCAGCTGGCCTGGATCTTCAACTGCGTCGCCCGGCTCGGCTGGCTCAACCGCATGACCCAGTTCAAGGAAAAAGCGGGCAAGCACCGCGAGAACGCTTCGGTAGGCCTGTACGCCTATCCCAACCTGATGGCGGCGGACATCCTCGCCTACAAGGGCACGCACGTGCCGGTCGGCGAGGACCAGAAGCAGCATCTGGAGCTGTGCCGCGACATCGCGCAGAAGTTCAACAGCGACTACGGCGTCGACTTCTTTCCGATCACCGAGCCGATCATCACCGGGGCGGCGACCCGCGTCATGTCGTTGCGCGACGGCTCGGCCAAGATGTCGAAATCGGATCCCTCGGAGTACAGTCGCATCAACCTGACCGACGGGCCCGACGAGATCGCGCGCAAGGTCCGCAAGGCGAAGACCGATCCCGAACCGCTGCCGTCGGAAGTGGCGGGGCTCGAGGGCCGGCCCGAGGCGCGTAACCTCGTGGGCATCTACGCGGCGCTCTCGGACCGCTCGGTCGAGGACGCGATCCGCGACGTCGGCGGCGCCCAGTTCTCGGCCTTCAAGGAGCAGCTGAGCGAGCTCTGTGTCGCCGTCCTCGGGCCGATCGGCAAGGATATGAAGCGCCTCGTTGCCGAGCCGCACCACATCGACGCCATCCTGCACGACGGCGCCGAGCGGGCGCGGGCGATCAGCCGCCCGATACTGGACGAGGTGATGGATATCGTCGGCTTCGTGCACCCGCTGCCGCCAGCGGGCGGCTGAACGGCGCTCAGCTCTCGTCGGAGCGACGGCCGCTCATGCGCAGCGCCGAGCCGCGCACCAGGCCGAGGAACTGGTCTTCGGATTCGGGATAGACCGAGACGACGAACTCCTCGGCCGGCGAATCGCCGGCGGCGAATTCGAGCGCCGTGTCGTAGTCGACCGCTTTGATCTTGCGCGTGCAGGTGCGCGCGCCGCCGTCTTCGCACGCATAGATGTAATGCGCGATCCAAATCTTCTTCTGCATTCGGGTGTTTGCCACGGATCCGCCTCCGGCCGGATTCTCGGATCGAGCGACCATGCTAGCCCCCGGCCCCCAAAAAATGGTTAACATGGGCGCCGCGATTCGAGGTCGCGGCAAGGGCGGTGTCGCGGAACGCGTCGCATTGCCCCTGCCAATCGGAAGCAATTCGGGTACACTCGCGCCCGAACGAAGCGCAGATTAGAGGTCCGACCGATGTTCCGTCTCGCCACCGCCGCGTCCGCCGTCCTGATTTCCGCGACCCTGGCGGCGCCCGCCCCCGCCCAGGTCTATCGCGGTCACGGCATCGCCATGCACGGCGACCTGAAGTACCAGCCCGGATTCAGCCATTTCAACTACGTCGTGCCGAACGCCCCGAAGGGCGGCGAGGTGCGGCTTAGTTCGCTCGGCAGCTTCGACACCTTCAACGGCTTCATCATCAAGGGCGAGCCCGCGGCCGGGCTTGGCCTGATCTACGACACGCTGACCGTGCAGTCGCTCGACGAGCCGTTCTCCGAATACTGCCTGCTCTGCGAGACGATCGAGATGCCTGAGGACCGGTCGTGGGTGGCGTTCACGCTGCGGCCCCAGGCGCGCTGGCACGACGGCAAGCCGGTGACGGCCGACGACGTTATCTGGACCTTCAACACGCTGCGCTCGAAGGGCGATCCGTTCTACCGCTTCTACTACGGCAGCGTATCCGAGGTCAGGAAGACCGGGCCGCGCACCGTCCGGTTCGACTTCGAGCGCGGCGAGAACCGCGAACTGCCGCTGATCATCGGCCAGCTCACCGTGTTGCCGAAACACTACTGGGAGGGCCGCGAATTCGACGCCACGACACTCAATCCGCCGCTCGGCAGCGGGCCGTATCGGATCGAGACGCACGAGCCCGGGCGCTCGATCACCTATGTGCGCGACCCCGACTACTGGGGCGCCAACCTCCCGCAGCGCCGCGGCTTCTTCAACTTCGACCGCATCCGCTACGACTACTACCGCGATGCGACGGTCGCCATCGAGGCGTTCAAGAGCGGCTCGATCGACTTCCGCGAGGAGAACTCCTCGCGGCACTGGGCGACCACCTACAACATCCCGGCGGTGACCGACGGCCAGATGGTCAAGGAGGAGCTGCCGCACCGCCTGTCGACCGGCATGCAGGGCTTCGTGTTCAACACCCGCCGGTCGCTGTTCGAAAACCGCCTCGTGCGCCGGGCCCTGGCCTACGCGTTCGATTTCGAATGGTCGAACAAGACGCTGTTCTTCGGCCAGTACACGCGAACCCGAAGCTTTTTCGAGAACTCGGAGCTCGCGGCGCGCGGCCTGCCGCAGGGCGAGGAGCGGCAGATTCTGGCCAAGCATCGAAGCAGACTGCCGGCGGAAGTGTTCACCGCCGAATACAATCCGCCGTCGACGGACGGCTCGGGCAACAATCGTGAACAGCTGCGCGAGGCCCTGAATATCCTGCGCCAGGCGGGCTGGGACATCAATGCGGAGACGCGCAAGCTTGCCAACAAGAAGACCGGGCAGGAAATGAAGTTCGAGATCCTGCTGGTCAGCCCGCTGTTCGAGCGCATCGTGCTGCCGTTCCAGAAGAACCTGG
>JBFHDX010000105.1:0-13125 GCA_041584475.1 Alphaproteobacteria bacterium | reverse complement strand
CTCGGTCGCGCCGCCGACGCGGATCACCGCGACGCCGCCGGCCAGCTTCGCCAGCCGCTCCTGCAGCTTCTCGCGGTCGTAGTCCGACGTCGTGTCCTCGATCTGCTGGCGGATCTGGCCGCAGCGCGCCTTGATCGCGTCCTTCGATCCGGCACCGCTGACGATCGTCGTGTCGTCCTTGTCGATCGACACCTTCTTCGCGCGGCCCAGCATGTCGAGCGTCACGTTCTCGAGCTTGATGCCGAGATCCTCGGAGATCACCTGCCCGCCTGTGAGGATCGCGATGTCCTCGAGCATGGCCTTGCGGCGATCGCCGAAGCCGGGCGCCTTCACCGCCGCGACCTTGAGGCCGCCGCGCAGCTTGTTGACGACGAGCGTCGCCAGCGCCTCGCCCTCGACGTCCTCGGCGACGATCAGCAGCGGACGGCCCGACTGCACCACCGCCTCGAGCACCGGCAGCATCGCCTGCAGGTTCGACAGCTTCTTCTCGTGCAGCAGGATGTACGGATCGTCGAGCTCGACCAGCATCTTCTCGGCGTTGGTGACGAAGTAAGGCGACAGGTAGCCGCGATCGAACTGCATGCCCTCGACGACGTCGAGCTCGGTGTGCAGCGACTTGGCCTCCTCGACCGTGATCACGCCCTCGTTGCCGACCTTCTCCATCGCCTGGGCAATGAAATCGCCGATCTCGCGCTCGCCGTTCGCCGCGATGGCCCCGACCTGCGCGACTTCCTCGTTGGTCTTGATCTTCTTCGAGCGCTTCTTCAGGTCCTCGACGACGCGCTCGACCGCGAGGTCGATGCCGCGCTTGAGGTCCATCGGGTTCATGCCGGCGGCCACCGCCTTGGCGCCCTCGCGGACGATCGCCTGTGCCAGCACCGTCGCCGTCGTCGTGCCGTCGCCGGCGATATCGTTGGTCTTGCTCGCAACCTCGCGCACCATCTGCGCGCCCATGTTCTCGAACTTGTCCGAGAGCTCGATCTCCTTCGCGACGGTGACGCCGTCCTTGGAGATCCGCGGCGCCCCGAACGACTTGTCGATGACGACGTTGCGGCCCTTCGGGCCGAGCGTCACCTTCACGGCGTTCGCGAGAATGTCGACGCCGCGCAGCATCTTGGTGCGAGCCTCGCTCGAAAATTTAACTTCTTTTGCAGCCATTTTATTTACGCCCTCCTAATCAGTTCATGCGGCCTTCTTGGCCTTGCCGGCGTTCTCGATGACGCCCATGATGTCGGACTCCTTCATGATCAGGAGTTCCTCGCCGTCCATCTTGACCTCGGTACCTGACCACTTGCCGAACAGCACGCGGTCGCCGACCTTCACGTCAAGCGGGGTGATTTCGCCCTTCTCGGTGCGGGCGCCCGACCCAACGGCCAGGATCTCGCCCTGCATGGGCTTTTCCTTGGCGGTGTCGGGAATGATGATGCCGCCGGCGGTCCGCTCGTCCTCTTCGATGCGGCGGACGAGGACGCGGTCGTGCAAGGGCCTGAATTTCATTGCATTGCCTCCAACTTTTCCTATCATCAAGCGGAATGACCCTGAGTGTTAGCACTCCTCTGCGGTGAGTGCTAACGGCCGCGAATTTAATCAAACTGAAAATTCATTCAAGGGGGTAGCGGAAATTTTTTTTCGCCCGGTGCCCCGGCCGACCGGGAATCGACCGGACGCGGCTAGTGCCAGAGGCCCGTGATTCGCCAGCGCGGCTGCCGGCGGCGCCACGGCAGGTCGGCAGGCGGTGCGATGTCATCCGCCCCGGGCGGCGCGGCGAGGCGCGCCGGCGGGTAGAGCGACATCAGCCGCTCGATCCGCTCTTCCGTGGGCGGGTGGCTGCGCAGCAGCGACGGGTCGGGGATGCGACGTCCAGGCAACAGCAGCTGCTCCCACAGGCGGGAGTGGTGATGCTCGAGCTTCATGAGCGCCGATGCGAGGCCGGCCGGATCGCCGGTCAGCGCCGCCGCGTCGAGGTCGGCGTCGTACTCACGGGCGCGCGACAGCCCCATCTGCAGCAGATTGCCGATGGTCGGCGCGAGCAGCAGCAACGCCACGAGCAGCCACGACACCTGCGCCTGGCCGGTGAGCAGGAAGGGCAGGTTGACGATCAGCAGAATCGCGCCGGCCAGCGTCATCAGGTTGGTCAGACGGCTGATGCTGTCGGCGAGGCTCATCACCCAGAGATCGTTGTTGCGGACGTGGCTCAATTCGTGCGCGATGACGCCCGCGAACTCGCGGCGTCCGAGAGTCCGCAGCATGCCGTCCGTCACCGCGATGACGACGTCGTCGCCGCGGCCCATGGTAAAGGCGTTGAGGGTGGCGCTCGGCACATAGTAGAGCGCCGGCACGAAATCGAGTCCGGCGCGCCGCGACAGCTCCTCGAGAATCCCGAAACCGGCCGGAAACTGACGCGGGTGCAGGCGCTGGGCGCGATAGAGGCGAAGCAGCAGGCGGGGAGAGATTCGCGGGCTGAGGAGCAGCGCCAGCAGCCAGCCGCCGAGCGCCCACAGCGTCCCTTCCGGCCCGAACACGATCCAGACGCACAGCGACAGCAGACCGAGCATGCCGACGAGCAGCAGGGCCGACTGCAGGATGTTGCGCAGCTTGTGGCGCCGGCGGGCGCCGTCATGAAGTTTGCCCGCTTGCATCGTAAAGGATTTATGGACCGGTTCGGGCGGCACAAGAAGAAATCGCTGCTGCTTTTCCGTCTCCCCTTGAATCTCCCGGTTTTTGAGTTAAATTTGAGCTATGTTCCACAAACGTTCCGCCATCGCGCGGAAAGATGGATAGCAAGATGACGACGAAGAGAGAGACGTTTCTGCAAGCCACAGCGGCCGGCGGCCTCGGCGCCGCCATCAGGGCAACGGAGCGCGTGCTGGGCTCGCTGCGGTCGGCCTATCGCCGGCTGACCGGCGTCGAGCCGCCGCGCAGGATCGGTGTCACCGATACCGGGCAGGCGCCGGCGGTACCGGTGGAGATGTCGGTCACGCCCGACTACATCGTCTGCCTCGAGGACGGCCAGCGCTTCAAGATGCTCAAGGGGCACCTGCGTGCGGCCTACGACATGAGCCCGCAGGAATACCGCAAGAAGTGGGGCCTGCCGGCGGACTATCCGATGGTCGCCCCGAACTACCGCGAGAAGCGGGCGCGCATGGCGAAGCAGATGGGCCTCGGCCACATGCGCAGCCAGAAGACCAGCCGCAAGGGCAAGAGCGACGGCGGCCGCAAGGCGGCCTAGTCCCCGCCCGGCGGCTTTCCGCGCTGACCCCGCGCGTCACCGCCTTCGCGGTGGCGCGCGTGGGTGCGGGCGATACTGTCCACCGTACGCGCCACCTCGTCATCGTCGAGCGGCGGATTGCAACGCACCCGGTTCCAGCAGAGCAGCAGCTCCAGCGCGACTCTCGCGTCGACGCCGTGCCACAGCAGATGACCGGTGAGCGAGGCGATCGTGCTGTTGCGGGCGCCCTCGCCGACGCCGCCCTCGACGAGATCGCGCCACCAGGCGAGCGCATGGCCGTGGCCGGGCGACTCGCCACGCGCGAGCCGCAGCAGCCAGCCCGGCATGTCGGCCACTTGCGTGTCGTCCGGATGGTGCGAGACCTCCCATTCGTAACGACGCCCCGACGCGTGCAGCGACGGCGGCGCGATCACGAGACCGCCCTCCGCCCGCAGGTCGAGGCCGGCCGCAAGCGCAGCGCGATTGCGCAGCTCGGCGCCGGGATAGGCGAAATAGACGTGTCGTCCGCCGCCGCCGGTGATCGCCTCGACGGTGTCCGGCAGTGGTCCGTATTCGCGCTCCAGCCCGGCGAGCGTGTCGTCTCCGCCGTGCCGCGTGTCGACGTCGAGGACAGCGAGCCCCGAGACCGCGCCGGTGACGATTGCGATCCCCGCCTCGGGCCAGCGCGCATACCACGCGTGCACTTCGTCCTCGGCCGCGCGGCGCACCTGGAATTCCTGCCAGCGCACGAGCGGCCGCTTTTCGCCCGCGGCGACCGGCACCACCGACCAGCCGCGCGCGAGGCACGCCAGCGCGGCCTCTAGAAGCAAGGCGCCGTTTACCGGTTTATCAGCCACAGCACGAGCGTAAGCAGCACGCTGATCGCGAGCGAGGTGACAATCGGGAAGTAGAACCGAAAGTTCTCGCGCTCGACGACGATGTCTCCGGGCAAGCGGCCGAGGCCGATACGTTGCAGCACCGGCCACAGCAGTCCGGCGACGATCAGCACGATCCCCACGGTGATGAGGATCCGGCTGACCGGATTGCCAAAGATGAAATCGAACATCGTCCTCGCTCGACCAGGCTTTGCGCGAGCTCCAAATCCTCGCCGCTCGGATTGACGTGCGTCAATGCCTCTGTGCATCGAGCCTGCCAAAATCGCCCATATTCCACGGAGGCCCCGTCCGGTCGTGCCCGTCCGCAATGCCGAAATCGCGACGACGTTCGACCGCGTCGCCGACCTGCTCGAAATCGAGGGTGCCAACGCCTTCCGCGTCCGCGCCTACCGAAAGGCCGCGCAGACGATCGAGGCGCTGCCCGGCAGCCTCGCGGCAATGGTGGCCGGCGGCGAGGACCTCTCGAAGCTGCCGACGATCGGCCACGACCTCGCGGAGAAGATCGCCGAGATCGTAAGTACCGGCCACCTGAAGCTGCTCGACGAGATCGAGCGGCGCACGCCGGGAGACCTCGCGGAGCTAATGGAACTGCCGGGACTCGGCCCTAAACGCGTGCACGCGCTGCAGGAAATGCTGGGAATCGGGGGCGTCGACGACCTGCTGCGCGCGGCGCGCACCGGCGAACTCACCAAGCTCCCGGGATTCGGACCGAAACTGCGAGCGCAGATCCTGCACGCCTTGACCACCCGCGGCGCCGGCGAGAAGCGGACGCGACTGCGGATCGCCGAGGAGATCGCCGAAGATCTTGTGCGCCATCTGGAGGAAGCCCCCGGAATCGGCCGTGTCACGGTCGCCGGTAGCTACCGCCGCCGCCTCGAGACGGTCGGCGACCTCGACGTGCTGGCAACGAGCCGCGATCCCGCCGCGGCGATGCGACGGTTCGTTACATACGATGACGTCGGCAAGGTCGTCGCGAGAGGCGCGACGCGCTCGACGGTGCTGCTGCGCGGCGGCCTGCAGATCGACCTGCGCGTCGTGCCCGAGGAGAGCTATGGCGCGGCGTTGCAGTACTTCACCGGCGCCAAGGCGCACAACATCGCGACCCGCCGCATCGCCCGCAAACGGGGCTTGAAGATCAACGAGTACGGTGTCTTCCGGGGCAAGAAGCGGGTCGCCGGCAGGACCGAGGAAGACGTTTACGCGGCGCTGGAGCTGCCGTGGATCCCGCCGGAGCTGCGCGAGGACCGCGGCGAGATCGAGGCGGCGCGCGCCGGCACGTTGCCCCGCCTCGTGACGCGCGAAGACATCGTCGGCGACCTGCACGTGCACACGCGGGCCTCCGACGGAACCGCATCGCTCGCCGACATGGTCGAGGCCGCCCGCGCGCGGGGCTATCGCTACATCGCGATCACCGAGCACAGCCGCCGCGTCACCGTGGCTCACGGCCTCGACGAGCGGCGCCTCGCCCGGCAGGTCGACGAGATCGACCGGCTGAACGCAAAACTGCGCGGCTTCACCGTGCTCAGGGGCGTCGAGGTCGACATCCTCGAGGACGGCAGCCTCGATCTGTCCGATTCGATCCTCTCGCGACTCGACCTCGTCGTCGGCGCCGTGCACAGCGCGTTCACGCTGAACGCCGCACGCCAGACCGAGCGCATCCTGCGGGCGATGGACAATCCCCAGTTCAGCATCCTCGCCCATCCCTCGGGCCGTCTCATCGGGCGACGGCCGCCGCTGGAGATCGACGCCGAGCGGCTGATCGACGGCGCCCGCGACCGCGGCGTGGTCCTCGAGATCAACGGGCAGCCCGACCGGCTTGACCTGACCGACCTGCACGCGCGCATGGCGAAGGACGCCGGCGTGAAGCTTGCGCTCAGCACCGATGCACATCGCGAGACCGATTTCGATTTCATGGCGGGCGCGGTCGACCAAGCCCGACGAGGCTGGATCGCGGCGGCGGATGTGGTCAACACGCGACCGCTCCGGGCGCTGCGCAAACTCCTCCGACGGTGATCTTCCGCAGAGACCGCGTTGACGCAGGTCAATGCCGCGCGGCGCGCGCTGCGGCAGTCTTCGCATGCCGTCGCCGCCGCGCGCGGATGTGTCCGCCTGCGAGGCTGCCCCGGCCGGAGGATGCGGTGCCGATCCGTCGCGAACAGTTCTATTTCGGCATGAAGGTGACCAGCGTGCGCCGCCGGTCCCCGGCCGGTTCGTACGAGCCGGCCTACCTCGCCCTGCACCGCAGCGGCGAACTCGCCGAGCGGGCCGCGCTCGCCGACCGCCACATGGAGGACTGCGACCTCTGCGCCCGTTACTGCCACGTCGACCGCAAGCACACGCTGCGCGGCGTCGTCTGCCGTACCGGTGAATTGGCGTCGGTCAGCTCGTGGGGGCCGCATCACGGCGAAGAGGATTGCCTGCGCGGCTGGCGCGGCTCCGGAACGGTCTTCTTCGCCTGGTGCAACATGCGCTGCGTGTTCTGCCAGAACTGGGCGATCAGCTGGAAGGGCGACGGCGAGGAGAAGACGCCCGCAGAACTGGCGGACATCATGCTCGGCCTGCAGGCGATGGGCTGCCACAACATCAATCTGGTGAGCCCGAGCCACGTAGTGGCGCAGGTCATCGCCGCGGTGGCGATCGCCGCCGGCCAGGGCTTGACCCTGCCGCTCGTCTACAACTCCGGCGGCTACGACAGCATCGAGGCGTTGCGCCTGCTCGACGGAATCGTCGATATCTACATGCCGGATATGAAATACGGCGACGCGGAACTGGCCCGCAAATACTCGCACACGCCCGACTATGTCGGGGCGAACCAGGCCGCGGTGCGCGAGATGCACCGACAGGTCGGCGACCTCGAACTGACGGCCGACGGGATCGCGCGGCGCGGGTTGCTGGTGCGTCATCTCGTGCTGCCGGCCGGCATCGCCGGCAGCGACGAGGTCATGCGCTTCCTCGCCGAGGAGATCTCGTCGAACACCTACGTCAACATCATGGACCAGTACCGCCCGGCCTACCGCGCCGCGGAATATCCCGAACTCAACCGCCCGATCACGCGTGCGGAATACGCCGCCGCCCAGGAGGCGGCGCGCCGGCACGGCCTGCGCCGGATCGATCGCCACGGCACCAATTCCTGGCTCGTCCGCTGGCCCTGAGAACCGCCGGCGCGATCGGTGCCCCGGCGGCAGTCTGCCTATCCACGCCGTGTTTGCGGCTTCCCCTGGTTTTCTCCGCGTGCTTTCATGCGCGCCTGTCGTTCAACCGGCTTATCGAGGAGGAGGCACGAGATGAGGCTCATGGTGAGTGGTTCCGCGGCGGCCGCGGCGCTGGCGCTGACGATGGCAATCGCGGTATCGGCCGGGGCCGCGGTCAGGACCAAGACCATCGAATACCGGGACGGCGGCACGACGCTGAAGGGCGTGCTGGCGTGGGACGATGCGACGAGCGGCAAGCGGCCGGGCGTCCTCGTCGTCCACGAATGGTGGGGTCTCAACGACTATGCCAAGAGCCGCGCCAGCAAGCTTGCGGAAGAAGGCTACGTCGCCTTCGCGCTCGACATGTACGGCGACGACAAGGTCACGAGCCACGGCAACCAGGCCGGCGAATGGATGAAGGCGATCACCTCCAACATCGGGGCCTGGCGGTCGCGCGCCAATGCCGGCCTGGCGGTGCTCAAGTCCCAGCCGCAGGTCGATGCCGGGAAGGTCGCGGCCATCGGCTACTGCTTTGGCGGCGCGACGGTGATGCAGATGGCCTATGCGGGCGCCGACGTGAAGGCGGTGGTCAGCTTCCACGGCTCGCTGCCCCCGGCGCCGGATGATGTCACCTCGATCAAGCCGCGTGTCCTCGTCGCGCACGGGCGTGACGATGTGTTCATCCCCGCCGAACGCGTCGACGCCTTCCAGAAGGGGCTGGACCGCGTCGGTGCCGATTGGGAGATGACGATCTATTCCGGCACGCGGCACGCATTCACCAACCCCGATGCCGGCAGCTACGGAATCGAGAACCTGGCCTACAACCCGGTCGCCGACGAACGCTCGTGGGCGGCGATGATGAAGCTTTTCGGCGAGGTGCTGAAATAGCCGGCCGCGAGGGGCCCTGCCCCGGCCTGCCCGCCTGTCTTGTCCGCGCAGGCACCGCGCGGGCCCGTGACGGCTGGCACCGGCGTGCCTGAGGCCGGGCGCGCGGATCCGTGCCCATGGCGCTCGCGAAGGTCGCCATCCTCGGCGCGACCGGGCCGACCGGGCGGGCGCTGGCGGCGGAGCTGCGCCGACGCGGCGTGATGCATCGGCTCGTGGCGCGCCGCATCGCCGGCCTGCCGGCGGAGCGCACGGCCGGATGACCGCGACGGCAAACGCCGTATGATGCGGCTCCATCCAGTGACAGGCACCTGACGATGAGAATCGAACCCCGGCCGCTCGCGCGTTACCCCTGGTATCTCCGACCGTTCTTCTGGAACCAGCGGCGCAAGTATGGCGCGATCCTCGAGTCCGCCTTGCTGTGGGCGCGAGCACCACGGCTGTTCCTCGGCGTCGCGGTGCTCTACGGCATGATCGACCGGCGCTCCTCGCCGCTCGACCCGGCGCTGCGCTCGCTGGTCACGGTACGCGTCTCGCAGATCAACAACTGCCCGTTCTGCGTCGACCTCAACTCGGCGACGCTCATCAAGCGCGGAGCGACTCACGACAAGGTCGAGGCGCTGCACGACTGGCGCAACAGTAACCTGTTCGAGCGGCGCGAGCGCGTCGCGCTGGAGTATGCCGAGGCGATGACGCACTCGGACCGCCAGGTCGACGACGCGTTGTTCGACCGCCTGCGCCGGGACTTCGACGACGACGCCATCGTCGAGCTGACCGGCCTCGTCGCCTTCCAGAACATGTCGAGCAAGTTCAACAGCGCGCTCGGCGTGCCGGCGGCGGGCTTCTGCCGCATTCCGGGCGCGGCGGCGAACGGACCGGCAGCGCGCGGCTGAAGGCGGCGAAGCCCCCCAACGCGCAGATGCATCCCGGCCAGCCTCGTACCCCCGCATTAACCGTTCCTCATCCGATTTGCTCCATGCTGTGACCGTCGGTCATGGCGAGGATTACGGCATGCGACGCATACTGCGGATGACGGCGATCGTTCTCACGGCTCTGGTGGTGATCTGCGCGGTCGCCTCGGTCGGCGTCGTCTCGCCGCGCACGGTCCGCGTCGTCGGTGCCGACGGCGGACCCGTCGACGCCTGGGCGGCCTATTACTATCAGGGCAACCGGTTCAGTTTCGTCGACGCTGTCGACTACTCGCTGCCCGGCGGCATTGCGCGGACCGACACGGATGGTAACCTCCGCCTGCCATCGGCCGTCTACCTCCGGTTTCCGCTCGACGGCCGGCTGCAGCACCGCATCGAGCTGCTCTACGCGCCGGCGCTGCATGCCACCGCACGATATCCGCTGGCCGCCGACCCGCTCCCCCGCATCTTCGCGCGCAGCGACGACGGCGGCACCGTGCGCCTCGCGGACCAGACCGGCGATCCCGAGATGTTCGAGCGCAGCCTCGGCTCGCTGTTTTCGTTGGTTCGCTACGACCTGATGGGCGGATCCGGCCGCAAGTTCGTGGCGAGCGCCGAGACTGTCGAGGCGCTCGCACTCCAGGTGGTTGGCGAATACCGTGCCTTGATCGAGCTTCATGCGGGCACGCCGCGTACCGTGCCGACGATGGGGATGGATCATCTGCGGTACCAGCCTGATGCCGAGCGGGAGGCCATTCTCGCCCGGATCCGCGAGGGAATTGCGCGGGAGCCTCTCTGGGGGCCCTATGTCGAGCGGGTCTGGGGACGGCGGATCGCGGACCTCGAACGCATGATCGGAGGATGAGGCGTGTCCGAAACCATCGCACCGTCGCCACCAAAGGCTCGGGCCCGCAGCGAAAGCGGCGGCGTTCCGCGGGCCATCGCCTATATCGGCGCGACCGTGATGTCCCTTGCCGTCGCCGGCTGCGCGGCCGCGCGCGGCGACGGCTGCACGCCTGCGCAGGCCGGGCCGGGTGCCGAGCTGCGCTGTACGATCCCGGGCTTTGACCGGCGACCCTATGTGATCCACCTGCCGGCGGACTCCGACCCGGCGCGGCCGCTGCCGGTGATCCTCGCGATCCATGGCGGCGGCGGCGATTCGCGGGCGGCGGCGCGCACCTCGTGTCCCGGCGGCGACACCGAGAGCGCCGACTGCCTGCACCGCATGGCGGGGCGCGAAGGCGTCGCCGTGGTCTATCCGAACGGCACCTCGTCACGCCTGCTGCGCCGCCTGCGCACCTGGAACGCCGGCGGCGGCGCCGGCGCCTGGCAGTGCGTCAGCGGCCGCGCCTGCAAGGACGGCGTCGACGACATCGCCCATTTCGAGGCGCTGCTCGCCGACCTCGCCCGCCGGTTCGCGGTCGATCCCCGGCGCATCTACGCCACGGGCCTGTCGAACGGCGGCGCCATGAGTCACCGGCTCGCCTGCCAGATGGGCGACCGCATCGCCGCCATCGCCCCGCTCGGCGGCGCCAACCAGCACGCCACGACATCGGTCTGCGCGCCGCCGCGCGCCGTCCCCGTCCTGCAGATCCACGGTACCGCCGATCCGTGCTGGCGCTACGAGGGCGGCCCGGCCGCCTGCGCCCAGCGCGACAACAAGTCGAAGATCGCGGTCGAGGAATCGATGCGCATCTGGGCGGCGATCAACGGCTGCGGTTCCGCACAGTCCGCACAGCCTCTGGCCAGCGAGTCGGGCATCGATATAGTGTATATACACTGGACTGGCTGCCGGGCCGAGACGGCGCTGATCCGCATGGATGGCGGCGGCCACGTGTGGCCCGGCGGCTGGGCCTATTTCGGCGAGGGCACGATCGGCCCGATGGTCGCCGGCTGGAGCGCCAATCGCGCGATCCTCGATTTCTTCCGGAAGCACCGGCTGTTCTGAGTGGCTATCGCGAGCGTCAAACCGTGCCGCGTCCGCCGCGAACGGCTACCGATCAGGGCGACGCGTGCGGGCTACGCTCTCCGGTCCGCGGGCAGGCGCTGCTCCTCCGTGAGCACGGGAACCCCGCGGAGCGTCTGGGTGAAACCGCTGGCGCCGAAGGCGATCTCGCCGCCGGCCGGCAGGTTGAGCGCGATGCGCCAGCGCCAGTAGGTCCGATCGAGACAGATCTTCTGCTCGGCCGCCGGCAGTCTCTCGCGCACGATATCGTCGATCGCCAGCTCGTTGATCGCGGTGCGGCAGCCGCTGTCCCCGAAATCGACGGCGATTCGCAGGTCGGTCACGTCGTGGAAGGCGAGCGTCGCCGGGGCGACGCGGAACCGCATGCTCCCGTCGGGCGCGCAGTCCCATTCGACGATATGGTCGATGTCGAGCACGAGATCGCTGTGGAAATCGCCCTCGAACGCGTCGCCGACGTCGAGGCGGATCGCATAGACGATATTGTCGTGCCACGAATGTCGCTCGAATTCGTCGCCTTGCTGTCCCGCCATTCCGGACGCCCCTTTCCGCTTGCCCCGAGCGCGCGCCGGCCCGGCGGCGGGCGCGCGGCTTCGCCCAGCATACGCCGTGCCCGGCAAGCGGTCATGTGTCGCAAGCCGGGCCGATGTGCTAGGAACGGCCGGCGAGGAGGACGCGCGTGACCATCGCCTACGACATGCCGCTGTACCGGCCGCCCAGCGAAGGCAGCAACCTGATCGTCCAGGCGACGCTCGGCTGCTCGTACAATCACTGTACCTTCTGTTCGATGTATGTCGCCAAGCGCTACCGCGCGCGGCCGCTCGACGACGTCTTCGCCGACATCGACGCGGCGGCGCGCGCGTGGCCGCACGCGCACCGGGTGTTCCTCGCCGACGGCGACGCCATGACGTTGCCGACCGACCAACTGCTGGCGATCCTCGGCCGCCTGGCCGATACCTTCCCGAATCTCGCCCGCGTCTCGGCCTACGCGACGCCGAAGAACCTCAACGAGAAGAGCGTCGAGGAGCTGGTGACGCTGCGGTCGCGCAAGCTGAGCCTCGTCTATGTCGGCATCGAGTCCGGCGCGACCCCGGTCCTCAAACGGATCCGCAAGGGCGCGTCGCAGGCCAGCATCGCCAAGGCGCTGGGCCGTGCCCGCGAGGCGGGGCTCAAGGTCTCGGCCACGGTGATTCTCGGCCTCGGCGGCACGGCGGGGTGGCAGGAACACATCGCCGGCACGGCGGAGCTGGTGAATGCCGAGCCGCCCGCCTTCCTGTCGACCCTGCAGCTCCACCTGGAGCCGGCGGTGTACGGGCGCTTCATGGCGGCGCAGGGGGCAGGGTTCGCGTTCCAGGACGATCGGGGAATCCTCGCCGAGCTCGAGCGGCTGCTGCAGCTCGTGGAGCCGCCGCGGCCGGTGATCTTCCGCTCGAACCACGCCTCGAACTGCCTGCCGCTGGCCGGCACCCTGCCCAAGGACCGCGACGCGCTCCTCGCGACGGTCGCCGCCGCCCGCGCCGGTGCCGCGCCGATGCGACCGGCCTGGATCAGGGGGTTGTGAGACGGCCGACCCATCGACACGGAGCTGCTCGTCGAAATCGTGAGTTGGGCTGTTCTCCTGGTCGTCATCCTGATCGCGATTGCGACGAGGAGGCGATTGCGTCGCGAGCAATATTTGCGCCGAATGATCGGCTGGTTCGTTGCTTTGGGACTGACCGCATACCTCTCGGAACACGGCGAAACAGCTGAACTGATTGCAAATCTGTTCGCCTTGGCACTGTATTTCCTGATCTTTCGCTGGACGACGATGCGCTTCAACGACGTCGGTTACAGCCGCTGGATGTTCGTCACCTGGATCGTCCCGGTGACGGCGATCGTCGCCGTCGTCCAGCTCTGCTTCCGGGACGGCGCATCCGGTCCGCAGGACCGCAGGGTCCAGGCATAGGATACGGCTACAGGGCGAGACATCGCCGCGCCCTCACTCGCCCTTGCGGCCGACCGCCTCCATCTTCTTCAGCCATTTGCGGCGCTTCGCGTCGCCGATCACCTCGACGCCGCCGATCAGCGTCTCGCG
>JBFHDX010000104.1:0-13161 GCA_041584475.1 Alphaproteobacteria bacterium | reverse complement strand
TCGTTCTTCCCGCGGGCGGCCCGGGCGGGCGTGCTGGTGATGGAGGGGCGCTGGCCGTCCACGGTCGTCGACGCGCTGCGCCGCCGCGGCCACGAGGTCGAGGTCGGCCCCGACTGGTCCGAAGGCCGTCTCAGCGCGGCAAAGCAGGAGGACGGCGTGCTGAAGGCCGGGGCGAATCCCCGCGGCATGCAGGGCTACGCCGTCGGACGCTAGCCCATCATCGACTTGTGTGGAACCGGCACCGGCCCGCTCCCCCGCGCGGCCGGATCACCGTTCCGGGCTCTTCGGGCCGCGTCCGCGGAAGTGCCGGATGAAGGCGGCCGCCACCGCGGCCTCGAACGGATCGAGCCGGAGCAGATGGTTCCAGGCGGTCAGCACGACCTCGCCGCCGATGCCCGGCATCGGCACCACGACGAGGCCGCTCCACGGCCCGTCATGGAGCGCGACCCAGTCGCGCAGCAACGTCAGCACCTCGGCCGGCGGCATGTCGTAATAGATCACGATCATGCCCCGCTCGAGCGAATGCACAAGCTTGTTGGGCGACTGCACGGTCTCGTAGTAGCCCGGGTCGATCCACATCGGGTCGTGCGGTCCGGAGGTCGGAAACCGGTGCCGGTAGTAGGCGGTCTGACCCGGACGGAGATGCCGGGTGCCGAACGAGGCAATGCGTTCGACGCGCGCGAGGCTCCCCTCGCCCGCCGCGGCAAGCGCTTCAAAGCGCGCCTCCGCGTCGGTGATTCCGGGCCGCCAGTCGACGAACCGCCACAGCGCCACGGCGGCGACGGCCACCGCCAGCGACGCGACCAGAACCGATCCGATGCGCGTTCGCCCGGACAGCGCCTTCCATCTGGTCCCGCGATCGGCCATTCCGCCATCCCTGCCTTCGTGCCACGCTCCGATTCTAACCCGAATGTCGCGGCGGCGGGCAGTCCAAAAGGAAGAAAATCCCGCCCGCACTTCCCGTAACTTGAGCATCTGCCGATGACTGCGCTAGAAGGTGCGGCATGCGACGGATCGGGTTCCTGGTCATGCTGTTACTCGGTCAGGCGGCGCACGCGGCCGACGTGCCGCGCGACGCGGTCGGCGGCGTCGCCTGGGCGGTCGTCGCCGCGAGCCGCCTGAACGCGCGCGAGGAGCCCTCGACCGACGCAGCGGTCGCGTTCAAGATCCCGCGCGGCACGCCGGTCGCCGTCGTCGAGGAACTCGGCCAGCCGGCGAACATCGACGGCGCGGAGGACAGCTGGACCTTCGTCGCGGTCGAGCAGTGCGCGGACGACGACTGCACGCGGTTGCGGGCGGGGTGGGTCGCCGATTCCTGGCTCGCCTACCAGGAACGCTTCGAGCCCCTGGAGGAATGGCGCGACGGCGCGATTTCCGGAAATGACGGCGAGCGCGATTTCAGCTATCGCATCGGCGCCGACGGCTCGTTCGAATACGCCACGCCGCCGTGCGACGGCGAGGGCTGCGAGCTGTTCGCGCCGTTCGACGGTTGCCGCGAGGAGGAGTTCCGCGAGGGCGACGAGTGCGTCGGGCGCGGCGACCTGTACCGGTACCGGTCCCTCGTCTGGGCGCGCGGCTACGGCTATCTGTTCGTCGATGGTGCGGGAAACCTGTGCTCGGTCCATTCGGAGCGCGACGGCGCACCCCGCATGTGCGATCGCTAGCGCGTTATCCGGTTGGTTCGCGCCGGCAATGGGCCATCACTGACGCAGCGTCGCTTCGATGACCGCGCCGCCGAGCCGATGCAGGGCCCTGGCCGCGAAATCGTCGACGCTGAGAAAGCCGACGAGCCGCTTTTCGCGATTGAGCACCGGCATGCGGCGCACGTGGCGCTTCGCCATCAGGCCGGCGACCTCATCCAGCGTCTGGTCCTCGAAGCACCAGGAAATCCCCTCGGTCATCACGTCGCGCGCCGTCAGCGTCGCCGGGTCGCCACCGTCGGCGCAGCAGCGCAGCGCGATGTCGCGGTCGGTCACCATGCCGATCAGCCGGTCGTTTTCGCCGACCGGCAGGCCCCCGATGTCGAAATCGCGCATCTTGACCGCGACGTCCCGGACGCTCGTGTCCGGCGACACCCAGTACGCGTTGCGATGCATGACGTCCTTCACCAACATTGCCACTCCCCCGTCCGATGCGACCGGCGCGGCCACGCACGGGCGCCGACCCGGCGCCGCCCCGATCGTCCGCATGATACACCGACGGCGCGGCCGCCGACCCGTGGCAAAACACCGCGCTGCACGGCCCGGCCGCCGGCGACCGGTCCGCGGCGCTAGCCCGCCAGCGGCGCCGGCAGGTCGAGCACCGCGCGCAGGCCGCCCAGCGGCGACTCGTCGAGGACCAGCGAGCCGCGGTACATCTCGGCGATGTCGCGCACGATGTCGAGGCCGAGGCCCGCGCCGGACACCGATTCGTCGAGCCGACGGCCGCGCGCCAGCACGAGATGACGGTGCGATTCGGCGATGCCGGGACCGTCGTCCTCGACCGTCATGCGCAGGCGATCCTGCTGCGCCTCGCCGCCGACGCGGACGCGCCGCGTCGCCCACTTGCAGGCATTGTCCATCAGATTGCCGAGCATCTCCTCGAGATCCTCGGCCGTGCCCGCGAACAGCAGGCCGTTGCACGGCAGCGATTCGATGACGAGCTTGCGTTCCGCGTGCAGCCGCTCCATCGAGATGCGCAGGCCGTCGACGACCTCGCCGACCGGCGTCCGTGCGCCGACGGCGCCGCTGAGCCCGGCGACGCGCGCCCGCGACAGGTGGCGGTCGATGGCGTTGCGCATCGCCGTCAGCTGCTCGGCCATGATCTGCCCGCGCTCGCCCTCGACGTGGCGCGCCTCCAGCGCCATCACCGTCATCGGATGTTTCAGGGCGTGCGCCAGGTTGCCGGCCTGCGTCCGCGCCCGGTCGAGCAGCAGCGTGTTCTGGTCGAGCAGCGCGTTGACCTCCTCGACGACGGGCTCGACCTCGTCGGGGAATGTCTCCGGCATGCGGTGGATGCGGCCGGTGCGGATATCGGTCAGCGCGCGGCGCAGATGGACGAGCGGATTGAGCCCGAACCGGACCTGCACGATGACCGCCGCGATCAGGCAGAGCCCCAGCACCGCGAGCGTGACCGCGGTGATGGCCGAGAAGCGCCGGACGTCGGCGGCGATGTCGTCCTCGGGGCCGGCGACCGTGTAGACGAAGACGCCGTCGGTGCCGGGCAGCGTGATCGGCCGCACGTAGGCGCGCAGCCCCCGCCCGATCGGGCCCTCCAGCACGGCAATCCGGTCCGCTCCCGAGGCGATCGGGCGATCGAGCGTCATGCCGACGAGCGAGAGCGAATGACTCAGCACCACGCCGTCGCTCGCGATCTGCCAGTACCAACCCGAGCCCGGCCGGTTGAAGCGCGGGTCCGTCGGCCGCCAGGTCAGCACGAACGCGCCGTTGGCGCCGATCTCGCTCGCCGCGACGAGCTCCTCCATGTGGTCGGCCAGCGCCATGTCGAAGCGTCGCTCGATGTGATCGCGAAACATGAACACCAGCAACGCCCCGGTCGCGGCGAGACCGACCGCGATCAGCGCGGCGGCCGCCAGGGCGAGGCGCAGCGTAAGGCTGTTATGCCTCATCGGCTGGGGCGACGAGCCGGTAGCCCTGTCCGCGGCGCGTTTCGATGGCGTCGCGCCCGAGCTTGCCGCGCAGACGGTTGATCAGGACTTCGATGACGTTGGAATCGCGATCGAAATCCTGCTCGTAGATGTGTTCGGTCAGCTCCGTCTTGGAGACGATCCGGCCGACGTGATGCATCAGATAATCGAGCGTCCGGTATTCGAGCGCCGTCAGCGTCACGGGCCTGCCCGCGAGCGTGACGCGGCTCTTCGCCGTATCGAGCTGGATCGACCCGCACGACAGTACCGGGCTCGCATGGCCGGTCGCACGCCGGATCAGGGCCTCGATCCGGGCCAGCAGCTCCTCGAGCTCGAACGGCTTGGCGAGGTAGTCGTCGGCCCCGGCGCGCAGGCCCGTCACCTTGTCGCGCCAGGTGTCGCGCGCCGTGAGCACGAGCACGGGCATGGACCGGCCCGCGGCGCGCCAGCGCTCGAGAATCGTCATGCCGTCGAGCCCCGGCAGGCCCAGATCGAGGATCACGGCGTCGTATTCCTCGGTCTCGCCGAGAAACTGCGCCTCCTCGCCGGCATCGGCGAGGTCGGCGATGTAGCCCGCGCCGCGCATCGTCTCGACGATCTGCCGCGCGATGCGGGCGTCGTCCTCGACTACCAGGATGCGCATCGACGAACTGTCCGGACCACGTTGGCGTCAGTCGTCGCCGCCGCCGGGACCGCTGTTGCCCCCGCCGCCGGGACCGCTGTTGCCGCCGCGGTCGTCGTCATCGTCATCGTCATCGTCGTCGTCATCATCGTCGTCATCATCGTCGTCGTCATCATCGTCGTCGAGGCGCTTGCCGCTGTTGTCGTCGTCGTCCCGGTTTTCGTCCCGGTCCGCGTCCGCTTCCTCGTCGCGGTCCTCGTGCTCCTCGTCAGGTCCCTCCTCGACCTCCCCGAGGCCGGACTCCGCGGCGACACCCAGCCGTCCGCTGCCGCTTCTGCCGTCGACGCCCTCGAGCTGCAGGGTGTATGCATCGTAATGCAGCCTCAGGACGTTTCCTTCATCGGTGAGCAGCTTGACCTCGTATTTCCGCGACCCGGCCGGGGGCCCGGCGAGCTCGACCATGAGGATGCGCCCACCATAGGTGGTCTCGACGCGACGAAACAGCTCCGTGATCGGGGCGATGTCGGCGGGCGCCGACGAGCGGGCCGGCGTTTCCTGGGCGCGCACGGCGATCGGGACGGCGAGCATCAGACAAACGACCGCCGCGCCGACTCCCCACCCCATGCCGCGGGTCGGCCCACCAGACACACGCATGTTCTCAAGCCCCATTACCGACCCGCACTATACACCTAACAAACTGAATACAAGCTGAAAAACGCCCTCAGCGAGGGTTAAGACGGCGTTAACTATACTGCGCCCGAACGCTCGACCACGGGTCGTTCGCACGATCAGGAGAGGAGTACCACCGATGACCCCCAAACGCCTGCATTTCCTGGCAACGCTCGGCCTCGCGAGCGGACTGTCGATCGCCGGTATCGCCGCGCTTGCCGCCGACGACGCAACGGTTCGGCCGGTCGTCGCCGCACCGACGGCGACGATCGACGCGAAAGCGGCGATCCAGACGGCGATCGCGCTCGGCTACACCGAATTCCGCAGGGCGGGACTGCAAGGCAAGTTCTACGAGATCGAAGCGGTCGACAGCGACGGCAGGATCGTCGTCATTTCGCTGGACCCGGAGACCGGCGGCCTCGTGAACATCCGCAAGGACATGTAATCCCGTCCGAACTCGACCGGGGCCGTCAGGCGGCGGCCCCTTCACTTCGGGCGCAATGTCCTAGGCGATCCGCGCCAGCTGCCGGTCGTGCAGCCGCGACAGCAGGAGCAGCGCCGCGATCGCGCCGCACAGGGCCAGAAACATGTCCCACTGAGTGTCCCAGACGTCGCCCTGGGTGGCAAGGAACGCATCGGCATCGGCGCCGAGGATGAGGGCGCCCCACCATTCGATGAATTCATAGAAGGCGCTGAACGCCAGCGCAACGCAGACGACGAGGATCGGCAGCCAGGCGCTGCCCTTAAGCGGCGACCAGCGCGACAGGATCTCGCGCATCAGGATCGCCGGGATGAAGCCCTGCGCGACGTGACCGAGGCGGTCGTAGTGGTTGCGCGAGAGGTCCAGCCAGTCCTGCACCCAGAAACCGGGCGGCACCTGGGCGTAGGTATAGTGCCCGCCGAGCATGAGGATGCAGGCATGCAGGAACAGCAGCCGGTAGAGCAGGGGCGTCAGCGGCCAGCGCTGCCAGGTCGCGATCAGAACCGGGATGCCGACCGCCACCGGGGCCACCTCGAGTACCCAGGTCAGCCGGTCCGTCGGCCCGATGCCCGAAATGACCAGGAGGACGGCGGCGACGCCGAACAGGAAGAAGGGTTCGCGGCTGCGACCGCCTGCGTCCGTCATGTCGCGACCGTGCCACAACCGGCCGTCCCGGCGATAGGGTGAAAATATCCCCGGCAGGCGCGTCAGCCGCGGCCGCGGTCGATCGACTGGTAGCGGCCGTGGAAGAAGACCAGGGGACGACCGTCGAGGTCGGCCCGCATGCGCTCGACCGCCCCGACGAAGATGACGTGATCGCCGCCATCGTACGTATAGCGCGTGCGACACTCGAAATTGGCCAGCGCGGCCGACAGGATCGGGCAGCCGAAATCCCAGATCTCGAAATCGATTCCGTCCCACTTGTCGTGCAGCGGCGTCGCGAACCGCTCGGACAGGTCGGCCTGGCCCTCGCGCAGCACGTTCACCGCGAAATGGCCGCTCTCTAGGAATCCCGACATGCTGTAGGCGCGCCGGCTGAGGCTGAACAGAACGAGCGGCGGCTCCAGCGAGACCGAGTTGAAGGAACTGGCGGTCACGCCCAGCTTCTCGCCGCCGGGTCCCAGCCCGGTGACGACGGTGACGCCCGTCGCGAAGCAGCCGAGCGCCTTGCGCAGATTCTTCGGTTCGATATCCATGACGCCGTGCGTGGGTGCCCGAGCCGGGGTGCCAGATGGTGGCTGCGAGGCTAACAGATATGGCCTCGGGCAACCAACTCAAGCCGGTCGCCCGGAACGGTTGCCCGCGCGGCGGCAAATGCTACGGTGCGCCCGGCGGTCGATCCGAAACGCGAAGGACATGCGATGACACTCGAGCAACTGTTCCTGCTGGCGCTTCTCGTCGCCGTCCTGGCGCTGTTCGTGTGGGGACGGTTCCGCTACGACATCGTCGCGTTCGCCGCGCTTCTGGCGGCGACGCTGGGCGGCGCCGTGCCGTTCCGCGACATGTTCGCCGGCTTCGGACACCCGGCGACCGTGACCGTCGCGCTCGTCCTCATCGTCTCGCGCGGCCTGCAGAATTCGGGAGTCATCGAGTCGATCGCCCGCGCCATCCCCGAGTCGGGTACGCCGACGCGCCATGTCGGCATCCTGTCGGGCATCGGCGCGGCACTGTCCGCCGTGATGAACAATGTCGGCGCGCTGGCCCTGCTGATGCCGGCGGCGCTGCATTCCGCCACCAAGGCCAAGCTCTCGCCGGCGATTCTGCTGATGCCGCTGAGCTACGGAACGATCCTGGGCGGGCTGTTGACGCTGATCGGCACCCCGCCCAACATCATCGTCGCGACCTTTCGCGGCGACCTGTCGGGCGAACCCTTCGCGATGTTCGACTTCACGCCCGTCGGCGGTGTGGTGGCGATCGCCGGGCTGTTGTTCGTCACGCTGGCCGGCTGGCGCCTGGTCCCGGAATCGCGACGCGCCAGGATGTCGGCGCGCGAGCTGTTCGAGATCGAGGCCTATATGGGCGAGGCGGTGGTCGAGCCGAAGAGCCCGGCCGTCGGCAAGGCGCTGGTGGAGGTCGACGAGATCGCCGACCAACACGATGCCGTGGTGCTGGGCCTCATCCGCAAGGACCGGCGCATTGAGCACGGCCACCGGCAGGAGATCATCGAGGCGGGCGACGTGCTCGTGCTCGAGGCGGGGCCGGATGCCCTGGCGTCGCTGCTCGGCGCGCTGAAGCTGCATCCGGCGGACAGCGCCAAGAAGCGCCAGATCCACGCGACGCCGCCGGCAACGGAGAGCGGCGAAATCGTGCTCACCGAAGCCGTCGTGCTGCCGCGCTCGAACATCATCGGTCACACGCTCGAGTCGCTGCGCCTGCGTCGGCGGCACGGCGTCAATCTGCTCGCCGTCTCACGCCGCGGCACGCCGTTCCGCGGCCGCCTTCGCGATTTCCGCTTCCGCGCCGGCGACGTGCTGCTGCTCGAGGGCGACCCGGAACGCCTGCCGTCGGTGATCGGCTCGCTCGGCGGGCTGCCGCTGGCGGCGCGCGGCCTGCAGTTCCATCGCCAGCGCTTCGGCCTGTTCGCGATCGCCATATTCGCGGTCGCCGTGCTCGCGGCCAGCCTGGGCTTGCTCAGCCTGCCCGCCGCCTTCGCGACCGCCGTCGCACTGATGGTCATCCTCAACATCGTGCCGCCGCGCGACATCTACGAGTCCGTCGACTGGCCCGTCATCGTGCTGCTCGGCGCCATGATCCCGGTCGGCGGCGCCCTCGCCTCGAGCGGCGCAACGGCGCTCATCGCCAACATCCTCGTCGACCTCGCCGCGGGGCTGCCGGCGCCGGTGATCCTCGCGCTCGTGCTGATCGTCGCGATGACGCTGTCGGACGTCATGAACAACGCGGCGACGGCGGTGGTAATGGCGCCGATCTCGGTCGGCATCGCCGAGCGGCTCGGCGCCAACCCGGACACGTTCCTCATGGCGGTCGCGATCGGCGCGTCCTGCGCGTTCCTCACCCCGATCGGACACCAGAACAACACGCTGATCCTCGGGCCGGGCGGGTACCATTTCGGCGACTACTGGCGCATGGGCCTGCCGCTCGAGGTGATCATCGTCGCCGTCACGATCCCGATGTTGCTGTGGATCTGGCCGCTGTGAGCGCGGCGTGGCAAGATGACCGGCGAAGGGAGATCCGCATGGTGCGCTGCTGGCTCGTGAACCTGGTGCTTGCCCTCATGGTCGCAGCCGCGCCCGCTCGGGCCGGCGAGGTGGTCGATCTGGAACTCGTGCTGGCGGCCGACGGCTCCGGCTCGATCGACGACGATGAGCTGGCGCTGCAGCGCGCGGGCTATGCCGCCGCCCTCGCCCACCCGAAGGTCCTGTCGGCGATCCAGGGCGGTTATCACCAGAAGATCGCCGTCGCCTTCATCGAATGGGCGGCGCCGGAATCCCAGCACACCATCGTCGACTGGACGGTGATCCGCGACGAGGCCTCGGCGCGGGCCTTCGGCAAGGCGCTGACCGCGGCGCCGCGCCAGGCCTGGGGCTCGAACTCGATCAGCAACGCCATCCATTACGCCGCCAACCTCATCGAGACCAACGATTACGAGGGCGCGCGCAAGGTCATCGACGTCTCCGGCGACGGCCCGCAGCGCAACGGCATGCCGCTCGAACTCGTCCGCCAGGTGACGCTCGCCAAGGGCATCACGATCAACGCGCTGGTCGTCATTTCCGAAGGCGGCGGCTATCCGGGACCGCGCGGCGAACCGTTGAGCGAGCACTACGCGAACGACGTCATCGGCGGCATGGGGTCCTTCATGATGACCGCGGAATCGCGCGAGGAGTTCGCCGACGCGATCCTCAGGAAGCTGATCCTCGAGGTTGCGGATGCGCGGCCGACCGGGCGCGTCGCCCGCGAGTCGGGCGATCCGATGCGCGGCCACGCCGCCGCACCGTTCTGACGGCCCGCAGGCAATCCCGCACCGGCACCCGGCGATTGCAGCGATGCTCAGAAAGCTTGCATCTGCTGCAGTTCCCGTTGCCAATCCGAGCACGATGTTCCAGATTGCCGTCCACCAACAAGAAACGAACGAGGAACCCATAATGACCGCAAATATCCTCAGGGTTGCTGCGCTGGGCGCGGCGGTTCTCCTTGCCGGGTGCGCGAACCTCGCCGCGAACGGCGGCACGACGTCCTCCGGCGCCAGCGCGTCCGTGATCAGCGGCGCCGCCTATGCGCTCGACGGCGATTCCGTGATCGTCAACGGCCGGCGCCTGAACCTGTGGGGCATCGATGCGCCCGACTTCGGCACCGCCCAGGGCTGGTACGCGCGCGGCGTCCTCGACGACATGATCGGTCGCGGCGGCAGCCTGACCTGCACGGTCAAGCGGAGGTCGAGCAATACCGACCGGGCCCTGTGCAGCAACAGTCGGTCCGGCGATGTCGCGCTGGCGATGTTGCGCAGCGGCTGGGCGATCGTCGCGCGCACCGAGCGGACCCGCAGAGACGCCGACACGGCGTTGCTCGACGTCTACGAGCGTGCCGAGCGCGAGGCGCGGCAACGCGGCGCCGGCCTCTGGGCGCAGGGCCCGCGCGGATGACGCACGGTCGGGCCGGCGCGAAACCGGCCGCCACCGGATCGCGTCAGGCCACCTGTTCCTTGGTCTTGAGAAAGCGGATCGCCGGATAGTCCTCGGCGGTCCGCTCCAGGTGCCAGGCATTGCGGGCGAGGAACACCGGCGCGCCGTCGTGGTCGTCGGCCAGCGCCGCACCGTTGGCGTCGCCGAACTTCTTCATCGTCTGCGCATCGTCGGCCTCGATCCAGCGCGCGGTATAGAGCTGCGTCGCCTCGAAGCGCACGGGTATGTCGTATTCGGTGCGGATGCGGTCGGCCAGCACGTCGAACTGCAGCGGCCCGACGACGCCGACAATCCAGTCGGAGCCGAGGCGCGTGCGAAACGCCTGTGCCGCGCCCTCCTCGGCCAGCTGGATCAGCGCCCGGCCTAGATGTTTGGCCTTCATCGGGTCCTCCGGGCGCACGCGCTGCATTAGTTCGGGTGCGAACGCCGGAATGCCCGTGAAATGAAGCTCTTCGCCCTCGGTCAGCGCGTCGCCGATGCGCAGATTGCCGTGGTTCGGGATGCCGACGATATCGCCGGCGTGCGCCTCTTCGGCGATCTCCCGGTCGCGTGCCAGGAACAGCACCGGCGCGCTCATCGCCAACGTCTTGCCGCTGCGCACGTGCTTCAGCTTCATGCCGCGCCGGAAATGCCCCGACGCCAGCCGCACGAACGCGATGCGGTCGCGGTGCCTGGGATCCATGTTCGCCTGGATCTTGAAGACGAAACCGGCGACCTTGTCCTCGTCGGGCCCGATCGTGCGCTCCAGCGCGGGTTGCGGACGCGGCGGCGGCGCCAGCTCGACCAGTCCGCGAAGCAGCTCCGCGACGCCGAAATTGTTGATCGCGCTGCCGAAATAGATCGGCGTCAAGTGCCCCTCGCGGTACGAGCCGAGATCGAACGCCGGCATCAGCCCGCGCGCCATCTCGACCTCCTCGCGCAGCTTTTCCGCGGCGTACGCGGGCAGCATCGCGTCCAGCTTGGGATCGTCGAGCCCCTGGCAGCGCTCGGTCTCCTCCGGCCGGCCCTCCTTGGCGCGGGACAGCAGCGCCAGCCGGTCGTGCCGCAGGTCGTAGCAGCCGAGGAACCCGCGCCCCATGCCGATCGGCCAGCTCGCCGGCGTGACGTCGAGCGCGAGCGTCTGCTCGACCTCGTCGATCAGCTCGAACGGATCGCGGCCCTCGCGGTCGAGCTTGTTCACGAAGGTGATGATCGGCACGTCGCGCAGGCGGCAGACCTCGAACAGCTTGCGGGTCTGGCTCTCGATGCCGCGCGCGGCGTCGATGACCATGATCGCCGAATCCACGGCCGTCAGCGTGCGGTAGGTGTCCTCGCTGAAATCCTCGTGCCCCGGCGTATCCAGAAGGTTGAAGGTGCAGCCCGCATACTCGTAGGTCATCACCGACGAGGCGACGGAGATGCCGCGCTCCTGCTCCACCTTCATCCAGTCGGAGCGCGCCCGCCGGCGCTCGCCGCGTGCCTTCACGGCACCGGCCAGCTGGATGGCGCCGCCGAACAGCAGGAGCTTCTCGGTCAGCGTCGTCTTGCCGGCGTCCGGGTGCGAGATGATCGCGAAGGTCCGGCGCCGTCCGACGACATCGTTCACTGCAGGCATCGGCTCAACTCTACGACAGCAAAAGCGCGCCCGGGTGGGGCGCGGTCGATCGGCATATGGTCCGGCGGCGGGCCGAACGCAACCCCGGCGGTGCGACGCCGCGATCCCGCAGCCGGTACCGGGCGCGCCAACGCGAGCCTACCAGCCGCCGCCCCCGCCGCCGCCGCCGCCACCGCCCGACGAGCCGCCGCCACCGGATCCGGACGACGAGCCCGGCGGGGTCGCCGCGGCGGCGATCGCGCCGCCGAGCGCCGAGCCGATATTGCTGGCGAAGCGGCCGGGCGAGCGCCCGTAGTGCCAGCCGCCGTGTCCGCGGTACCAGCCCGGCTGCCAGCCATCGCCATCGTCGCCGCTCGTGGCCGCCGCCAGCACGTCCTGGAACTGCTCGGCCCATTCGTGCTCGACGTCGAGCGCCATGGCGTAGGGCAGGTATTTCTCGAACAGCTCGGGCGTCCGGTCCGGCGGGTGCAGCAGGTTCAGGCGCTCGCGCTCCGCGGTCGACAGGTACATCCGGAAGCCCTCGATCTCGTCGAGTACGCCGCGACCGACCTCGGTCGGGGCCCTGATGAGACGCACGAACAGGACGTTGAGCCCCGCCAGCATCGCGATCGTCAGCAGCATGCTCAGTCCGGCCACGAGGTCGGTATCGTTGGCGCTGAGGACGGCGACGCCGAACGCGGCGAGGAAACTCAGGATCACGCCGAACACGACGAAGCCGAAATTGCGCACGAAATGCATGCCGTCGAAATCGTCGGACAGCGCGGCGCGCAGCGCCGCGACCGCCGGCTGCAGGCGCGCGTGGTTGCCGTTGCGAACCGAGGCCACGTTGTCCCACAGGAACAACGCCTTCTCCAGCGCCTTCTCGCCGCGCGAAAGCGGCGGACCTGCGACCTGTTGCCGCCGTCGCAAGGTGTATTCGTCCGACCCCTCGTCCTCGATGATGAGGCGGCCCTTGACCGCGAGGCTGATGATCGCGGCGCCGATGGCCTTGCGGTCGAAATCCATGCGCGTCAGGAAGCGCGATGCCGCCGGCGAAACGCCCTTCGGTGGCCGCCAGCGCGGAATAATCGTGCTTCCCGGCGGATCGCGACCGACCCGGTGCCATGCCAACAGGTAGTAGCCGAGCACCAGCAGCACCGCGGCGACGGCGGCGGCCGCGGGCAGGAAATCGCGGATCCACCAGCGCAGCTGCTCGATCTCGTCCGGCTGATCGACGTATCCCTTCGGCCAGGCGACCGCGACCGTCAGGCCCTCCCTCGGCGCCAGCACGCGGGTCGTCTCGAACCGGGGCCGGCCGCGCGCATCGGTCGTCATCACCCAGTCCCGTCCCTGCGCGCCATGTCGCCCGGTATAGCCGGCGCCCTGGATGATCGGCGCTCCCGGCGGCAGGAGGATCGTCGCGGTCGCCCGCTCGATCGGGAATTCCCAGTCGTTCCCGGTGACGTTCCAGTAGAGTTCGTCGAAGTCGTCGAAGAAGCCGATCTGCCGGTCAGTGCGATAGATCAGCGTATAGGTGTATATCCCCGGATCAAG
>JBFHDX010000103.1:0-13387 GCA_041584475.1 Alphaproteobacteria bacterium | reverse complement strand
CGGCCCGGCCCAGAGAGGCCACCCCGAAATGCGCCGAAGACGTCGCGCGTCGCCAGCTGGATGCCGGGATTGACAAGCAGCAGGCCGGGTTCCGGCAGTACCGGCGCGGCGCTCAGACGCTCGCCGATCCCGGCGACGAAGGCGGGCCGACCCGCGAGGCAGACGGGCACGTCGGCCCCGAGCTGCAGAGCGATCGCGTGCAGGTCCGCGCGGCCCGCATCGTCGCCCCAGAGCCGCGCAAGCCCGACGAGGGCGGCCGCGGCGTCAGCCGATCCACCACCCAGTCCGGCGGCGACCGGAATCCGCTTGGTCAGCCGCATGCGCGCGCCCGCCGATGCCCCGCAAGCCTGCCGCAAGCGCCGGGCCGCCCGCATCGCGAGGTTGTCGTCGACGGGGCCGGCGGCCCTCGCGAATTCGCCGTCGACCGCGAGCGTCAGGTCGTCGTCGCGGGCCAGCACCAGCGTGTCGGCGAGTTCGGCGAAGACGACCAGGCTGTCGAGCAGATGATACCCGTCGGCTCGGCGGCCTGTAACGTGGAGGTAGAGATTGAGCTTCGCATGTGCCGCCAGCGCGAGCGGCGCGTCGACGACCGTCGTCACCCGCTGGCCTGCGGTGCGCCGACCGGCGGCAAGCCCCGTTCGAGCTTCCGCCGCACCTCGTCGGCGACCCTGTCTTCCGGCTTCAACCCGAGAACGCGGCGCCACTGTATCCGGGCCTCGTCCCGGCGCCCGACGCGCCAGTAAGCATCGCCGAGGTGGTCGTTGATGACCGGATCCTGCGGTCGCAGGGCGACGGCGCGCTCGAGATAGTTAACGGCGTTCTGGAATTCGCCGAGCTTGAACAGCGCCCAACCCATGCTGTCGACGATATAGCCGTCGTCCTGGCGCTGGGCCACGGCGCGTTCGAGCATGCGGCGGGCCTCGTGCAGGTTCTTGCCCTGCTCGACCCAGCTGTAGCCCAAATAATTGAGCACGAACGGCTGGTCGGGCTCCAGTTCAAGCGCCCGCAGCAGGTCCGTTTCGGCGCGATCCCACTGGCCCGCCCGCTCGAGCGAGATGCCGCGGCTGTACAGCAGGGTCCAGTTCTCGCGCCGCACCTCCCCGAGCCGCCTGACCGCCGCGTCGTAGGCAACGATGGCCTCGTCGTACCGCTCCTCGTAGCGCAGGATGTTGCCGAGCCGAACCAGGGCGTCGCTGCGCTCGGGCCGCTCCCGTCCCATCTGCCGCAGCGTCGCGATCGCCGCCTCCACGTCACCGAGATCGTAAAGGTCGTCGGCCATCCTCAATCGGGCGACCCAGCCATAGGCACCGTCCGGGTCGATCGAGCGGTAGACCTCGACCGCGTCGGCGTAGCGGCGAAAGCTGTCCAGCACCTCGCCGAGCAGCAGCTTCGCAAGCGGGAAGTCCGGCCGCAGGTGCAACGCCATGCGGACGTAAACGAGGACCACCTCGCCGGCGCGTTCCTTCGGCAGCACCGACGCAATATCGAAGAAGCTCTCGGCAAGTCCGTCGACCGCGTTCGCCACGAGCGGCTCGGGCACGCGCCCCTCGTCCATGCGGGCGATCGCGTCGGCGAAGAGCAACGCATCGGTGCCGCCGCCGCCATAGGACTCGTAGAGATCGCGGGCCTCGTCGCGCTTGCCGTGACGCTCGAGAAAGCCGCCGAGCGCCCGGACGACGCGCACCGGCGCCGTCGTCGCGTCGCCGCCGAGGGCCTCGCGGTACGCGGTTTCCGCCGCCGCCGGCCGCCCGAGTGCATCGTAGATGAATCCCGCGTGCAACTCCCGCAGCAGGGAGAGACCACCGGCCTCGTCGAGCGCGTCCAGCGCCGCGATCGCCGCGTTCGCCCGGCCGTCGCCGAAATGCGTCCAGGCGAGCGCGAGCGGCACGGAGAGACGTGCCAGATCGGACGACCGGTCGATCGGCTCGAGGCGCCGTCGCGCGCCATCGTAGTCACCGCGCCGTACCGACTCGGCGGCCAGCAGGAGTTGCGCGACGGGTACGTCGAGGCCCGACTCGTCGAGCTGCCTGGCTAGTTTCAGGGCCGTCGGAAGCTGCCCGGCTTCGAGCGTCACGTAAAACGTCCTTCGCAGCAGCGCGAGATCGTTCGGGTTCTCCTCGAGGGCCCGCTGCAGTGCCGTCGCCGCGCGGGCGAAATCGCGCTCCCGCTCGGCGAACCGGCCGGCGAGGAAGTTCCCGAACGGCGATCTCTGGCCGACCGGCTCGACGAAGTTCGACGGGAAGTCCGGGTCCGGCCCGATGGCGTTCGCCGGCGTCTGGGCGGGGCCGGCATCCGCGCAGGCAGCCAGGGCCGCCGCCAGGGTGGCGGGGACGATACGCCGAAGCGGCGAAGACCGCCATCCGTTCCAGACCGTCAGCACCAAACACCGCACTCCGCGTTTCACCCTCGCGACTCGGACCGCGCACACTACCGGGCCGACTCCGATCAGTCCAGCGGGCTCGGTCGCTGCGTAGCTTGCGGTTGTTCTACATACCCGGATAGGCCGGACCGCCGCCGCCTTCGGGCACAACCCAGTTGATGTTCTGTGTCGGGTCCTTGATATCGCAGGTCTTGCAGTGGACGCAGTTCTGCGCGTTGATCTGCAGCCGCGGGGCGTTATCGCCGTCGGTCACGATTTCGTAGACGCCGGCCGGACAGTAACGCTGCTCCGGGGCATCGTAAAGCGCGAGATTGACGTCGATCGCGACCGCCGCATCCTTCAGCTGCAGATGCACCGGCTGGTCTTCCTCGTGACTGGTGTTCGAGAACGCGACGTTCGTCAGGCGGTCGAAGCTGATGACGCCGTCCGGCTTCGGATAGTCGATGGGCGTGCATTCGGTCTTGCGCTTCAGCCGATCATGGTCCGCGTTATTGCGGAACGTCCATGGCGCGCGGCCGCGGAAGAGATAGGTGTCCAGCGCCGAATAGGCGAGGCCGAACCAGCGTCCGCGATGGAACGCCGGCCGGACGTTCCGCGCCCGGTAGAGATCGCTCCAGACCCAGCTGCCACGCAGACGCTCCGCGTAGCCTACGACCTCGCGCGGCGCCTCCTCACCGGTGAGGGCCTCGAACACCGCCTCCGCGGCGACGATGCCCGACTTCATCGCGGTATGCGTGCCCTTGATCTTCGGCACGTCGAGGAAACCCGCCGTGTCGCCGACGAGCAGCCCGCCGGGAAACGTGAGCTTCGGAATCGACTGGAACCCGCCCTCGCTCAACGCCCTGGCGCCGTAGGCCACACGCCGCCCGCCCTCGAACGTCGGGCGGATCGCCGGATGATGCTTGAAGCGCTGAAACTCCATGTAGGGGCTGAGATAGGGATTGCTGTAGTCGAGCCCGACGACGAACCCGACGGCCACCTGGTTGTCCTCCAGATGGTAGACGAACGAGCCGCCATAGACGTCGCCGCCGAGCGGCCATCCGATCGTGTGGATGACGGCGCCGGGTTTGTGCCGGTCGGGCGCGACCTCCCAGAGCTCCTTGATACCGATGCCGTAGGTCTGCGGATCACAGTCGCGGCGCAGATCGAACCGCTCGAAAAGCTGCTTCGTCAGGGAACCGCGACACCCTTCGGCGAGGATCGTCTGTCGCGCGTGCAGCTCGATCCCCGGCTGAAAGTTCGGTCCTTTCTCTCCGGACTTGGTCACGCCCATGTCGCCGGTAGCGACGCCCTTCGCCGACCCGTCCTCGTGGTAAAGCACCTCGGCAGCGGCGAAGCCCGGATAGATCTCGACGCCGAGCGCCTCGGCCTGCTCGGCGAGCCAGCGACAGACGTTGCCGAGGCTGACGATATAGGCGCCCTTGTTGTGCATCTGCGGCGGAGTCGGCAGGCGAATGGCCCGCGATTCGGTAAGGTACAAGAACCGGTCGCGACCGGCAGGCGTGTTCAGCGGCGCGCCCTTCGTCTTCCAGTCGGGAATCAGCTCGTCGAGCGCGCGTGGATCGACGACCGCACCGGACAGGATGTGGGCGCCGACCTCGGCCCCTTTCTCGAGAATGCAGACGCTGAGCTCCTGCCGACTCTCGGCGGCAAGCTGCTTGAGGCGGATCGCCGTGGCGAGCCCCGACGGGCCCGCGCCGACGATCACGACATCGTACTCCATCGTCTCTCGATCCATGGCCAGGCCTCCCGTCCTCCGTCGCGCTGGCACGCGCGGCTGCGTGCGCCGACCCGATACCTAGCAGCCCCGATACGGTGTTTTCCAGAACCAATGCGGCCTATAATACAGCAGTTGCGGCACGGCGCCGCGGCGGCAAGGGGGTGTCGGTGACCGGTTCGGGGAATGGCGGGTCCACGAAGGCGCGGCGGTCGAGCCTGCTTGCGATGCTGCACTGGCAGTCGGCAATGGGGGCCGACGAAGCGATCGAGAATGCCCCGGTCGATCACCGCAAACCCGCCCGCGATCCCGCCTCCGCGCAAGCGCTGCCGCAAACGGCCGCCCCCGACCCACCGCCGCGAGCCGTTGCGCCCGCGGCTCTGGCGGAGCCCGGGGCAGACGCCGCGGTCGCCGCGGCCGGGCCCGGAGAGCTTGATACGGCTCCAGACGCCGCGTTGTCGCAGGTTGCGACGCTGGAGGCGTTGCGCGAGGCCGTCGAGCGATTCGATGGTTGCGCCCTCAAGCGTACGGCGACGAACCTCGTGTTCGCGCGCGGCTCTCGCGAGGCGCCGGTCATGTTCATCGGCGAAGCGCCCGGCGCCGAGGAAGACCGCGCAGGACTGCCGTTCGTCGGCGCCAGCGGTCGCCTGCTCGACCGCATGCTGGGCTTCATCGGGCTCGACGAGCAATCGGTCTACATCACCAACATCCTTTTCTGGCGGCCCCCCGGAAACCGCAATCCGACCGACGCGGAAATCGCGGCCTGTCTGCCGTTCGTGCGTCGCCACATCGCGCTGCTCCAACCGAAAGTGATCGTGACGCTCGGCCGGCCGGCGATGAATACGGTGCTCGGCATCAGCGAGCGCATCACGCGCGCGCGCGGCCGCTGGTACGACTACGTCGATGGCCAGCTCGGCGGACCGATTCCGGCGATGCCGACGTTCCACCCGGCGTACCTGCTTCGCAATCCGGCGCAGAAGCGCGAGGCCTGGGTGGATTTGCTGACACTTCGAGACAAGCTCGAGACGATTTCGTGAGCTGGGCGGCCAAGGGCCGGCATGCCGTGCCGAACCAGCATTTCCATACTGTGTCGCGACGCGGCCCTATTCCTGCCGCACCTGTCGCCTACACGAAATGTTTACTTTGATCTTTCTATGCTGCTTGCTTCGGGGCCAGCTAGGCGGGACGCGTTCACATGAAGTCATCGAAAGTGGGGCATCACAGCCCGGGCCGGAGCCGTTTTCGTCCGGCCGCGGGGCCGAAGCAGGCGGCGCGAGCCGCCGTTTTGGCGTTCGCCCTGCTTGCGGCGGGTCCACTGTCCGCCGAAGAAGCGGACATGCCGGTATCGCGTTTCGGGGAGAGCCAGGCGCTGCCGGTCCCCGAGCTGACGATCGGTCAGGCGATGCGCGTGCTGGGCGACGATGATGCGGACCTCTACAGCCGCATCTTCGATCTTCAGAAGGACGGCAAATTCAAGACCGCGGACAAGCTGATCGGGCAATTGTCGGATCGCATCCTGATGGGCCACGTCCTGTATCAGCGCTACATGCATCCGCGCGCGTACCGGGCCCAGTACAGGGAACTCAAGGACTGGATGGCGGCATACGCCGACCATCCGGGAGCCGACCGCGTCTATCGACTCGCCGTCAAACGGCGACCCGACAACTGGTTGTGGCCGCAGAAACCGCGCTCACCGACCGCGACGCCCGGCGGCGAAGCCGCCGCCGGCGTCGAAGACTGGGACGACGATTCGCGGGAAGCCCGGCGCTACAGCCGAAACCTCGCTTACGCGCAGGCCCGAATCCGCCGCTGGCTCCGCATGGGTGCCCCGACCCGGGCGCTCCAATATCTGAACACAAAGAGTGTTGCCCGCCATTTCGACGATGTCAGCTTCGACGAGGCGCTGGCAGATATCGGCGGAGCATACTTTCAGTACGGCAAGGACGAGAAGGCCCTGGAAACCGCGGGCCGGGCCGCCGCCCGGTCGGGCAGCGCGGTCCCCGAGGGCCACTGGTGGGCCGGGCTTGCCGCGTGGCGGCTGGGCCGCCATGACGTCGCGGCCGAGCACTTCTCCGCACTCGCCCGCTCCGGCGACGAGTACGAGTGGCTGGCGTCGGCGGGTGCCTATTGGGCGGCACGCGCCTATCTGGTCACGCGGCAACCCAACGAGGTCGTCCCGATGCTGCAGCTGGCGGCGCAGCACCCCTTGACCTTCTATGGCGTGCTTGCGCAGGAAGCGCTGGCCCTGCGTCATTCGATCGACTGGTCGGTACCGGCTGCGGACGCCGCCAGCGCACGGGACTTGCTGCGAATTCCCGCCGCCAGACGCGGCATCGCGCTGCTCGAGGCCGGTCAGGAAAGCCTGGCCCTGGCCGAGTTCAAGCGCATCGTCAAACGGCTCGAGCCGAACCTGCTCGAAGCGTTGATGGCATTCGCCGACGAGCAGCAGTTCGCCGCGCTCGCCTACCAGACGGGCAACGCCATGCACCGTCGCGAAGGGCACTGGCACGGCGCCGCGCTGTACCCGCTTCCGGCCTACACGCCGAGCAACGGCTTCCAGATCGACCGCGCGCTGATCTATGCCCTGATGCGGCAGGAATCCAACTTCAAGGTGACGGCCAAAAGCCATGCCGGCGCTCGCGGCCTCATGCAGCTCATGCCGGGCACCGCCGGCTTCATCTCCGGCCGCCGTTTCCGCGGCTGGCGGCGAAACCAGCTCTACGATCCCGAGCTCAACGTCACCCTCGGGCAGAAATACATCCGCTACCTGCTGGAGAAGCCGAGCATCGATGGCAACCTGTTCATGGCGGTTGCCGCCTACAACGGCGGTCCGGGCAATCTCAGGAAGTGGCTGCGCGAGATCGAGTTCGGCAACGACCCGCTGCTGTTCATCGAGAGCATCCCGCGCCGCGAGACGCGCGTCTACGTCGAGCGCGTGCTGGCGAATTACTGGCTGTACCGGGATCGACTCGGGCAACCTCGACCATCGCTGGAGAACATTGTCGCCGGAGACTGGCCGGTCTACAGTGCGCTCGACCCGCTGAACCGGCAGGTCGCGCTAACTCCGAGCGAGTCCGAGGCAAGACGTGACGATTGACCGGGACCGGCCGTTCCTGTCCGTAAACATAGCCGTCCTGACCGTATCCGACACCCGAACCGAATCCGACGACCGGTCCGGCAATACGCTCGTCGAACGCATCGAGGCGGCCGGCCACACCGTTGCTGCGCGCGCGATCGTGCGCGACGAGTCGTCGCTCATCGCCGCGCAACTGGCGCAATGGGTCGACGATCCCGAGATCGACGTCGTGATCTCCACCGGAGGTACGGGCGTGACGGGACGCGACGTCACGCCCGAAGCGGTCGCTCGCATTGCCGACAAGGACATCCCCGGATTCGGCGAGCTGTTTCGCTGGATCAGCTACCGGAAGGTCGGGACGTCGACGATTCAGAGTCGGGCGGTCGGTGCGGTGGCGAGGGGGACGTATATCTTCGCGCTGCCGGGATCGACCGGCGCCTGCAAGGACGCGTGGGACGAGATCCTGGTCCACCAGCTGGATAACCGGCACCGACCGTGCAATTTCGTCGAGCTGATGCCGCGGCTGCGCGAAACCTGAGGCGTTACCGCACGGCGCACCGCTGCCATTGACGATAGGCCTCCACGTCGTCCACGTCTTCGAGCGTATCGACGAGCGCGTGGCGGGTGCGCCCCCCGAGATTGGCAAGCGTATCCTCCAGGGCGTGCGGTGTGGACCAGCGCACGCCGCGAAACAGCCGGGTCAGAATCGACCGGTCGCGGACCCCGATCAGCCAGAACCCGCCGTCACGCGCCGCACCGAAGACCACGTGTCTGCTGGCCAGGGCACGAAACGCGCGGGCTACATGCGCCGGCCCGACGGCGGGAACGTCGGTGCCGACCAGCACGACCGGTCCGCTCGGCGCAGCCCGAACGGCGTTGGACATGCGCCCCCCGAGCGTCGTGCCACGCTGCGCGAATCGCCGCACGAAGCGAGGCCAGCGGCAGGCCTCCGGGGTCGTCGCCACCAGCGTGCGCCAGCGACGATCCGGGGCGAGCCTGCGGATCAGGGTCTCGGTGGTGAGCCGATGGAACCGATAGGCGGCCTGATCGCCGATGCCCGCGGCGAGCCGCCGCTTGACGCGCCCGAGGCGCGGTGCCCGGGCGAAGATGATGAGGGTGTTTCTCACCGGCCGTAAATGCGTGCAATCGTGCCGACGGGGATCCCGAGCAACCACATGATCAGGCACAGCTGATTGCGGGCCGGACGAAGCCAGAAACCGTCGCGGCGGTAGCGGGCGGCGGACGTCATCGCCGCGGGGGCGAGCGCAACGAGGCGACCGCGGCCGATCCGGCGGACCAGGTCGACGTCTTCCATCAGCGGCAGCGGCCGGAAGCCACCGATCCGACGATACAGGCTCCGCCCGATCAGCAGGCCTTGGTCGCCGTAGGGCAGTCCCAGCAACCGGCTGCGCACATTGGCAAGCCAGGCGATGCGGCGTGCGCCGAATCGCTCATCGTCGAGCCGCAGATGAAAATACGCGGCGCGGTCGGCGCAGTCCGCACGCGCCATGAAGTCGCGCACGGCCTCGTCCCAGCCCGCGGCGAGGATCGTGTCGGCATGCAGGAACAGCAGCCAGTCATGGCGTGCTGCGCGGGCACCGGCGCCGAGCTGCGTCCCGCGTCCGGCCTCGGCAACGACCAGCCGGGCACCGGCCGCCTCGGCGATGGCCCCGGTCTCGTCCGTCGAACCGCCGTCCGCCAGGATGACTTCGCCGATCAGTCCGAGGGCGGCGAACTCGGCGAGCGGCGGCAGACTGCGTCGCAGCTCTGCGGCGGCGTTCAGCGTCGGGATGACGATGCTGAGCTTGCCCATGGCGTGGCTGTGTAGCACGGGCCCCGGCGGGCTGCCCAGAGGCGCCCCGCGGTGGCGGGCAACCCTGCGCGTGCGCGCGACGGCCTGAGGACGGCGGCGCCCGCGATCCGGCCGGCGCCCGGATTCGGCGTCCCGCAGCAGCGCGACACGGGCCGCCCGCACGCCGTGATGGCGCATCCCACAGCACGTTCAACCTCCCCGCTAAGGCACGGAGGTCGCATGGAATCAACAGGTTGCGTCGTGCCGTGAATCGCCCTTATCTATGCGCACCCCTCACTCTGCAGCGACGAGGCGATGACTCCAGAAGACCTCGACAGGATGCACGCGGCGCTGATCGGCCGACCCGGCTTCGAGGGCGTCCCGCGCGACGCCCTCGAACCGATGCCGCAAAAGGGTCTCGCGCACGATCACATCATCATCCGGGGGACCGGCGCGCTGCTGCGCATCCCGCACCAGAGCCAGTTCGCGCTGTCGGCGCGGAGCAATCTCGAGTACCAGACGGCGAGCTTCGCGCGTGCCGCGGCGAGCGGCCACGCGCCGCGCCTTCACGGCGCTATCGAGCCCTCGGAGACGCTGCCGATGGGGGCCGTCATCGTCGACCATATCGAAGGCCGGCCGGCGCAGCTGCCCGAAGACCTGCCCGCGATCGCCGAATGTCTGGCGTCGATTCACCGTCTGCCGGTGCCGGCGCCGAAGCACCGCCCGCCGCTCGCGGACCATGCGGACCCGGTTGCCGGAACGCTCAAATTCGTCGAGGACCAGGCGATCCATCTCGGGGCGGCGACCGAGGACGCCGACGCCCTGCGCATGATCGAGGAGGAGGTTGCCTGGGCGCGCCGGTTCGCGAGCGAGAACGCTAACACGACACAGCCGGTCACCCTCGTCGCCACCGACACGCACCCCGGCAATTACGTCGTCCGATCGGACGGCACTGCGTTCATCGTCGACCTGGAAAAGGCGCTCTATGGATCGCCGGCGATCGATCTCGCCCATTGTTCGCTCTACACGTCGACGACGTGGGATGTAGAGGCCTCGTTCGTTTTAGACCCGCGCGACGTCGCCGCTTTCTACAAGGACTACCTCGACGATATTCCGCACGACCTGGCCCGCGAGCTGCGACCGTGGCTGATGCCGATGCGGCGGCTCACCTGGCTGCGCTCGACGACGTGGGCGGCGAAATGGCGGGTCGAGTCGCGCAAGCAAAGACTGACCGACAAGCACGCCGTCGCGGCGACGGAGGACTGGTCCGCCGCCAACCGGGAGGCCGCGCTGATCGCCCATGTCGAGGATCGAACGCGGGATTTTCTGGACGCCGTCACGATCACGCGCATTCGCGCCGAGTGGCTTGAGCCGGGTGCGCTCGCGACGATGATTCCCGATTGATTGTTCCGGTTTTGTTCCATATCATGGTGTCATGGTAGGCATGCCGCCACACCGGGCGCGCAAGGGCCGCGGCGCGATCGGCAACCCGACCGGTCGGTACGAGCCGCAGACGCGGGCGGCGTTCGACGATGGCTGGGGGTCCGCCGACGAGGAACCGGCGCCGCTGCGCACCACGCTCGGCATCGACGGCGCGCGGCGGATCATCACCCGCAACCAGTCGCCGGACGTCCCGTTCGACCGCTCGATCAATCCCTATCGCGGTTGCGAACACGGCTGCGTTTACTGCTTCGCCAGGCCGACCCACGCGTTCCTGGGGCATTCGCCGGGGCTCGATTTCGAGAGCCGGCTCTACTGGAAGCCGGAGGCGCCGGAGCTCCTGGCGCGAGAGCTCGCGGATCCGCGCTACCGCCCGGCGACGATCGCGCTCGGCGCAAACACCGATCCGTACCAGCCGGTCGAACGGGAGAAGCGGCTGACACGCGAGATCCTCGAGGTGCTGGCGGAACACCGCCATCCCGTCGGCATTGTCACGAAGTCGAACCTGGTGCTGCGCGACATCGACATCCTGGCGCCGATGGCAGCCGAGGGACTGGCGCGGGTCGCGGTTTCGCTGACGACGCTCGACCGGACGCTGGCCCGGCGCATGGAGCCCCGCGCCCCGACTCCGGCCCGCCGGCTCGATGCGATCCGCGGACTGGCGGCTGCCGGGATCCCGGTAACCGTCCTCACGGCACCGCTGATTCCCGCGCTGAATGACCACGAAATCGAGCGTATCCTGCGGACGGCGGCGGAAGCTGGGGCCGACTCGGCGGGTTATGTCTTGTTACGCCTGCCGCTCGAGCTGAAGGAACTCTTCACGGACTGGCTTGAGAGCCATTACCCGGAACGCGCCGCCCGTGTCCTGAAGCTGGTGCGCGATACGCGGGGCGGTGCTCTCTACCAGAACGAATGGGGCAGGCGACAGACGGGAACCGGCGTCTACGCAGCGCAGATCGCACGGCGCTTCGACCTCGCTTGCGCGAAGTACCACCTGCGACGCGGCCATCCGCCGCTCGATGACGCGAAATTCCGCCGCGCACCGCGCGTCGGCGATCAGCTGACGCTTCTCTAGGACATCGCCGCGCACCGATCCCGATCCGGCGCCGCTGCAACACCGCGCCCGTGCCGTCGGTGCCGTGTGGCGACCATGGAATATCTTAAGGTTTCGGTGCTAAACAGGCGCCATGGACCACACGTTCGAGCTCACCGGTCTCGCCTTCGTCGTCGTCGCGGCGACCCTCTGCGGCATGGCGATGACGCGGCTCAAACAGCCGGCCATCGTCGGCTATATCGTCGCCGGTGTTCTGCTCGGACCGTCGGGCCTGGCGCTCGTCACCGACCGCGCGCAGGTCGGAGCCCTGGCCGAGCTGGGCGTCCTCATGCTGCTCTATTTCATCGGCATGGAGCTGTCGCTGCGAAGCTTTCGCAGAACGTGGCGAATCGGCCTTTTTTCGACGCTCATCCAGATCGCGGTCAGTATCGGGGCGATGCTGGGCGTGCAGTATTTCCTGGGCTGGCCACTCGGTTACGCCATCCTCTTCGGCTTCGTCCTCGCGCTCAGCAGTACCGCTGTCGCGGTCAAGATGCTCGACGACGTCGGCGAGCTCCGCACCCGAGTCGGCCGGACCGCGATGTCGGTGCTGATCGCCCAGGACCTCGCCGTGGCGCCGATGTTGCTGATCGTCGGAGGCCTGTCGGGCGGGAGCTTCCAGCCCGCGATCGTGCTCAAGGTTGCGGTTTCCGTCGGCCTGCTGGTCGCCGTGACGCTTTTCTTCAGCCGCCGGCGACGGATCAGCCTGATTCCGATTTCGCTGGTGGTCGGGAATATCGACCTTCTGCCGCTGGCCGCCATCGGGTGGTGCTTCGGATTCGCGGCGCTTGGCGGCATCACCGGGCTGAGCCCGGCCTACGGGGCGTTCTTCGCCGGCCTGCTCGTCGGCAACAGCGCCGAACGCGCCGCCGTCGCCGAGGTCGCGCACCCGGTGCAGAGCATCCTGCTGATGGTCTTCTTCCTGTCGATCGGGCTGCTCATCGACCTCAACTATCTGTGGGCGAATATCGGCCTCGTCCTGTTGCTCTGGCTGTTCATCGCCGTGTTCAAGACCGCGCTCAACGTCCTCATCCTCCGGATCATGGGCGAACCGCCGCAGCGCGCCTTCATGACCAGCCTCAGCCTCGCGCAGATCGGCGAGTTCTCTTTCGTGCTCGGCGCCGCCGCCCTCGATCGCAACGTCATCGAGGCGGATCTGCATCGGCTCGTCGTCGCCGTGACCGTGATTTCGCTCGCCACCAGTCCGCTGTGGATGCATAGCGTGCGCCGCTTGCACCGTGTCAGCGTGCCCCGCGCGGCGACCTCGTTCGCGTTGCTGCGCATCCTGTACATACGGGAATGGCGACTGACGCTGCGCTTGAGCTCGGGCATCATCCAGTGGTTCGAGGGTCTGGTGATCCGTGCGCGGGCGCACTACTGGCGCCGGAAATACGCGCGGGAGACCGCCGCCGAGCTGCTGACGCCGGCGCCGGCCAACGACGAGGCATCGTCGGCAACGAGCGCGGAGCCCGCGGCGGCGGTCGACGTCTACGAGGTCGCGCCGGAGCCGGAGAGCGACGACGACGCGGTGGCGCAGGAGCCGGACGACGGGCTGGACAGGACGCGCAGCGGTGCCTGATTTCTCGCTCGAGCGTTCGCTCGGCGGCGCACGCGTCGCCGGCATCGACGAGGCCGGCCGCGGCCCGTTGGCCGGTCCGGTCGTGGCCGCCGCGGTGGTGTTCGATGCGCACAGCATCACGCCCGAGCTGGCCGCCGGTCTCGACGATTCGAAAAAGCTCTCGCGCCCAGTGCGCGCCGCCCTGTTCGAGCTGGTCTCGGCCCGCGCCGCGACCGGTGTTGGCATCGCCGACGTCGCCGAGATCGACCGGCACAACATCCTAGAGGCGACGATGCTGGCGATGCGGCGGGCCTTCGATGCCCTCCCGGCG
>JBFHDX010000102.1:0-13726 GCA_041584475.1 Alphaproteobacteria bacterium | reverse complement strand
GACAACGTCAACCAGATGCTGCTCGAGCCCTTCGCCAACTACAACCTCGACAACGGCTGGTACCTGATCTCCGACCTGGTGATGACGGCGAACTGGGAGGCCGATTCGGGTGACGTCTGGACGGTGCCGCTCGGCGGCGGCGTCGGCAAGATCTTCACGATCGGCAAGCAGCCGATGAACATGCGCGCGGAGGGCTACTACAACGTCGCCCGGCCCGACAGCGGCCCGAAATGGACGGTCGGTTTCACGATCCAGTTCCTGTTCCCGAAATAGCAGAGCGACGCAAGCGCGGAGGTAGACGACAGCTGCACCAGAGACAAGTAGAAATCTCATGCACCCGCCGGAACACAACACCGTCCTGACCGTGCCCGAGGTCGGCAAGGTCGACTTTGTGAAGCGGCCCTATCCCCGGGTCAAGCCCGGCAGCGTTCTCGTGAAGACCGAGATCGCAGCAGTCTGCGTGGACGACCGGATGTATACCGACCACGTTCACGAGTGGTTCGACCATCCCCTTTACGGTGTCGGGCACGAGGGCGTCGGCACCGTCGTCGAGGCACCCGAATCCCGGGTGTTCAGGCCGGGGGACAAGGTGCTGATCTCGCATGGCGGCTATTGCGGCCGCTGTTTCGCGTGCTTGAATGGCCTGTCACAGGCACATTGCACGGGTCTCGTGGGGGAGGCGCCCGGGCTGGCTTGAGCACCTCCGCACCCGAATTCTTCGTGAATGGGCTTGCACCCGTTGAGCGCAAGAACGACTCCGAGTCCGGATGGGCAGCCATGGCCGAATAGCGTCTCGCCGACGAGGGCATCTGCACGCTGCTGCCACCGGATCTCGACTTCAAGTACGCCATCGCGGCGGAATGCTCGGTCGGGATGGCATATTGCGCGCAGCAGTTCATGGACGTAAAGGCAGGGGATTACGTCCTCCTGGTCGGCTCCGGGCAACGCCAGTTCTCACTTTCGCACGTGATCGTGGGGCTGTTCCGGGGCGCGCGCGTCATCGTCGCCGCACCCGACGACTTCCAGGCCGACACGGTGCGTAGGATTGGCGAGGCGCGCGGCAGCACGCCCGACCTTCACATCCTCGACACGAATGATCCGCACTGGAAGGACGCGGTGTTTGATCTCACGGATGGAGTCGGACCCGATAAGATCGCGGATTTTACAAGCTAGGAGGAGGTGCTCAACACGGAAATCGATCTCGTGCGTCACGACGGCGTCCTCTACATCCAGGAGAACCTCCGCAATCCCAACCGTGTCCTGCGCGTCGACCCCTACGGCGGTATTGCGGAGAAGAATCTCAAGATCACGGGCACGATCGATTCGCGACGAATCGACCGGCCCGGCATCATCCGCACGCTGCGCAACAAGGAGGTTCAGCGGATGTGGGATGTCGTGGCAACCCACGAATTCCCGATAACGCAAGCGGAAGAGGCCTTCAAGATCTCGGCAACACAGAAGTGCGGCAAGATCCTGCTCTACCATCATGGTCTGCAAAGCGCTTAAAGGAGATGGCTGATGACCGAAGTCTCGCAATCCGCCACGCCAGCCGCGGGTTGGCGGCTCAAGCTCGGCTTAGCCTTGTTCGGACTAAGCATCGCGCTTCCGGTTGTCGGAGTGCCGCTGGTTGCCGCAATGGGACTGTCGGCCGCCACCGTGGCCACAGCTTCCGGTGCCTTGCTCGCAGGTGCGGAAGTCCTCGGACTCGGCGCGGTCGCGGTGATGGGCAAGAGCGGTTACGCGTATATCAAGAACCGCGTCTTCGGCTTTCTCAGGCAATACGGCCCGCCGGCGGAGGTCAGTCACACACGCTACACGATCGGCCTGGTGATGTTTGTCGTGCCGATCGCGGCCGCCTGGGTCGCACCCTATGCCGGCGACATGATCCCCGGCTACGTTGGTAACGAAGTGACCCTCGCTATTGTCGGCGACCTGCTTCTGGTTGTGAGCCTGTTTGTCCTGGGCGGCGATTTTTGGGACAAGTTGCGCGCGCTGTTCTTCCACAGGGCCAAGGCCGTGTTTCCCGAAACGCCCGGCTGAGTGCGAGAAAGTCTGTAGAACATGTCGTCTTCGCTGATTCGCGGCAAGTATGTCATTGGCCGGGTCATCAATAACGATCCGGCTGACGTCATCGAGGACGGCGCGGTGTCCCAGCGCGAAGGCAAGATTGTCGAGATTGGCCTCTGGAACGGTTTCCGCTGTCCCGTTCCCGTCCGCTCGCTCATGCGCGCCAGCCAAAACAGACTTTGCCGCGGCCCCGCCAGGCGCACCGCTACGCGCCCTTGAAGGCCGGCGTGCGTTTTTCGACGAACGCGGCGACGCCCTCGCGGAAATCGTCGGTGCCGCCGCAGGCGGCGATCGCGCGGCGCTCGTGCTCCATCTGGCCTTCGAGCGAGGCGTCGGGGCTCGAGGCCAGGAGCCGCTTCGCGGCGCCGAACGCGCGGGTCGGCCCGGCCGCCAGCCGCGCCGCATATGCCCTTGCATCCGCGGCGAAGGAAGCGTCGGACAGCACCTCGTTGACGATGCCGATATCCCTCGCCTCGGCGGCGGACAGCGCGCGGTTGTTGAGCACGAGGTCGACGGCGCGCCGCGCGCCGACGAGCCGCGGCAGAAAGAACGTCGAGCCGCCGTCGGGCGCCAGGCCGGCGCGCGTATAGGCCATGGTGAAGACGGCGCTCTCGGCGGCGACGACGAGGTCGCAGGCGAGCGCGAGGCTGAAGCCGAATCCGCCGGCGGGTCCGTTGACCGCCGCGACGACTGGCTTTTCCATGCGGGCGATCGTCGCGATGGCCCCGTGCACGGGTACGGTCAGGCGCTTGAGGAACGGCCCGGCGGTCCCGTGTGCGTCGGCCGCGGCCTTCATCGCCTTCAGATCGCCACCGGCGCAGAACGCCTTGCCCGCGCCCGTGATCATCACCGCGCGCACGGTCGCGTCCTCGTCGCAATCGACGAGCGCATCGAGCAGCGCGCGGACCAGCGCATCGTCGATCGCGTTGTAGGTTTGCGGCCGGTTGAGCGTGAGAATCGTTAGCGCGCCGTCGCGCTCGCCGAGGACCGGTGTTGCCGCCATCGTCGCCTCCCGAATGGTGAACCGCCCGATCGGGCCCCGCGCGGCGGCCCGAAGGCCGCAACGACCCCGATTCGTGGTTGCATCGTAACAATCGATTAACCGTGCAACGCGTATATTTCGCCTTGCGGCGTATCGCAGGAACCGAAAGCACCGTATCCCAAGGTGTACAAGCACAGGAAGCCCGATGTCCGATACCCCCGGCGTCTGCTCGATCCTGATCATGGACGATGACGAGCTGCTCATCACGCTGCTCGAGCACAAGCTCGGCCAGCGGGGCCTGTCCGTGCACGCCGCGACGGACGGGCTCGAAGGCCTCGAGAGCGCGATCAGCAACCGGCCGGACCTGATCGTGCTCGACGGCATGATGCCGACCATGGACGGCTTCGAGGTCCTGCGGCACCTCAAGGAGAACGAGGACACCAAGGACATCCCGGTGATCATGCTGAGCGCGCGGCGGCTCGAGCACGACGTTCTCAACGGACTCAACCTGGGGGCGGCGGACTATCTCGTGAAGCCGTTCATGCCGGAAGAGCTCTTCCTCAAGATCCAGAGGCTTCTGAAGGACAAATGGCAGCCGGCATGAACCCGTGCCGGGTTGCGCCCCGGCTTGCCGCCGCCGCCATCCTCGCCCTGTCGATCCTGGGTGCCGCGGTGCCGGACGCTACGGCGCAGAATGCCCGCGAGCTCTATGCGGAGGGGCTTCGCGCGCAGCAGGCCGGCGATCTTCCGCGCGCCGCCGACAGGTTCGCCGCGGCCTCGCGGCTGGCGCCGGCGAACACGGAAATCCTGCTCCGGCTCGCGCTCGTTCGCGGCTACATGCGCGATTACGAGGGCGCCCTCGCGGCGACGGACAGGGGGTTGGCGATCGATCCCCAGAGCGCCGACCTGCGGCTCGCACGCGCCCGCATCCTCGGCTGGGCCGGACGTTACGCCGAGGCCGGGACCGTTGCCGACGTGGTCATCGCGACGCGGCCGACGAGCGCCGAGGCGCACGCGGTCAGGGGCCGCATCGCCTTCTATACCGGCGACCTCGATGTCGCGCAGGCGCATTTCGCCCGGGCGCAATCGCTCGACTCGGCGAACGAAGAGGCGCGCACCGGGCTGGCCGACGTCGCCAGGGCGCGGCGTCCGCCCGAACCGGTGTCCCCGGGCATCGCGTCCGCCGCAGCGCCGCGCCGTGCCGCCTGGCGCTACGACACCGGCTATTCGCAGAGCCGGCTGTCCCGCCCGGCGCTGGATGACTGGCACGAGGGTTTCTTCCGCGTCGAACGAACCTCGCCGGGCGGCACCGGGCTGCATCTGCGCGCCGACGTCAGCAACCGTTTCGACGACACCGATACGTCGGTCGGGCTCGGCATCGCGCAGCGCTTCTCGCCGGCGCTGCGTGCCTATCTCGAGGGGGCGATCGCGCCCGAGGCCGATTTCCTGCCGCGCTGGGCGATCGCGACCGGCGGCGGCGCGCGTCTGTATTCGGGCGGCGACGCGATCGGCCCCGGCTTTCTGACCCTCGATCTGCGCCACCGCAGCTACGAGACCGCCGACGTCCAGAACGCCGATCCCGGCCTCGAGCAGTACTTCTTCGACGGCCGGGTCTGGCTGACCGGTCGCTGGATCAACTCGTTCGACCGCGAGACCGACGAGCGCCTGGCCGGATGGTTCGGCCGGCTCGACTGGCAGATCGTGCCGGCCTTCCGGATCTATGGCGGGGCGGCCGACGCGCCGGAAACCGAAAGCGGGATCACGGTCCAGACGAGCAGCTGGTTCGGCGGCATGGCGTTCGATCTGCCGCGCCGCATCCGCGTCAGCCTCGACGTCGCCCGCGAAGACCGCGAGAACTCCTACATCCGCGAAGTCTTCGCCGTCGGACTGACGGTTCGTCACTAGCAGGCGGGAACGCACCGATGACCGCCACCCACCTGTTCCCGCTGAACGAGACCGTGATCCTGACGGGGATCTGGTGGACATCGCTCGCGCTGGCCGCGCTGTCGGCAACGACCATGCTGCTACTGGTCGTGCGCCGGCTGTTCCAGGAACGACGCAAGCGCAAATTCGATGAACGCAGGAAGGCGCTGACGCAGCTCGTCATGATCTTTCTCGACGCGCCGGCCGACGACGAAGCCGTGCGCGCCATGTGCCGCGGCGCCGATCTCAAGCTGGTGCTGGAGGTCGGCAGCGGCCTGTCCAAAGGCCGCCGGCGTCGCAGCCGGATCGCCCGCACCGATCTGTACGTCCTGGTGGACATCGCCCAGGACCTGCTCGGCTCGGTGCGCGGCGCCTCGCGCGAGCAGGTGATCGACCTGCTGCGGCAGACCGGTGCCGAGGCGGCTCTGCTCAAAGATCTGAAGAGCTGGCGGATCGGCCGGCGCGTCAAGGCGATCGAGACGCTGGCCCTGCTGCCCGGAGCCGAGGTCATCGCGGCGCTCGGCGAGGCGCTGGCCGACCGCAACCCGGACGTGCGCCTCGCCGCGGCCTCGGCGCTCGTCAACATGGGCCATGACGTGACGGTCGCGCAGCTCGTCGAGAAGCTCGAGGTCGGTGTCGTCATCCGGTCGCGCATGCTGCGCGATATCTTCCGCGTCGTGGCGACGCGCGACACCGGCGACCTCATCGAGCTGCTCGACAGTGAACCGCCGAACCTCGTCGCCGCGCTCGCGATCTATGCGATCGGTACGACGCAGGACTATTCGCTGATACCCGTCATCACCCGTCATGCCAGCCGTCCGGCGGTCGACGTTCGCGCCGAGGCCATGCGCGCGCTCGCCGCGATCGGCCACCCGGCGGCGGGTCCGACGGTGATGGCGGGCCTGCGCGACCCGGCCTGGGAGGTGCGCACCGAAGCGGCGATCTGTGCCGGACGGATTCCGCTGCCCAACGCCGTGCCGCTGCTGCAGGAACGGCTCTCGGACGAACAATGGTGGCCGCGGTTCAGGGCGGCCGAGGCGCTGCGCGAGATCGGCGGTCGCGGTCGCTACACGCTCGAGCAGGCGCGCAAGGGACAAGGCGCGGCGGCCCGCATCGCGGACATGGTGCTGGCGGAGGAGGAGAGTGCGGCGGCATGAACCTCGACCTCCAATCCGTGTCGGAAGCCTTGCTGCCGTATGTCGCCGAGACGGCATGGTGGGCGAGCATCGTCATTCTCGGCACGATGCTGGTGCAGAACGGGCTCTACGTGCTCCAGCTCGTACTGGCGTTTTCCGTGCTGCATCGCTGGCGGCTGATCCCCAACGCCAACCGTGCCTGGCGGCAGCTCAGCGACACGACCAGCCCGATCTCCCTGCTCGTGCCGGCCCACAACGAGGAGGCGACGATCGTCGAGAACGTGCGCTCGATGCTGGCGCTGCACTATCCGCGCTTCGAGATCATCGTCATCAATGACGGATCGAGCGACGCGACCCTGCAGACGCTGATCGAGACTTACGGGCTCGCCCCGATCAGCCGCGTCCACGAAGAGGAGGTCCCGCACCGCCCGATCCGGGGCATCTACGGGTCGCCGGGCTATCCCAACCTGATCGTCATCGACAAGGAGAACGGCGGCAAGGCGGATGCCCTGAATGCGGGCATCAACCTCTCGCGCTTCCCGATGTTCTGCGCCGTCGACGCCGACTCGATCCTCGAAGCGGACTCGCTGCTGCGCGCGGTGCAGCCGTTCGCCGAGGATCCCGACCGGGTCATCGCCGTCGGCGGCACGATTCGCATCGCCAACGGCTGCAGGGTGCGCGGCGGCCGGGTCGTCGAGGTCGGCATCCCCGACACGCTGTTGCCGCTGTTCCAGGTCATCGAATACATCCGCGCCTTCCTCATCGCGCGCCTCGCCTGGAGCCGGCTGAACGCGCTCATGCTGATTTCGGGCGCGTTCGGCATCTTCCGGCGCCGCGTCGTCGTCGCCGTCGGCGGTTACTCGCACGGCACCGTGGGCGAGGACATGGAGATCATCGTCAAGCTCCACCGCTTCATGCGCGAGAAGGGCGCCGACTACGAGATCCGCTTCGTTCCCGACCCGGTCTGCTGGACCGAAGCGCCGACGACGCTGCGCGTCCTGGCGAGCCAGCGCAAGCGCTGGCAGCGCGGGGCGCTCGAGGCGTTCTTCCGGCACGCGCGAATGTTTCTCAATCCGCGTTACGGGGTCGCCGGCCTGATCGGCATGCCGCACGTCTTCCTCGTCGACGTGCTGGCGCCACCGGTGGAGGTGATCGGTTACCTGCTGATCCCGGCGACCTGGTATGTCGGCATCCTCAGCTGGGATTTCTTCCTCGCTTACCTCGCCGTGACGTTCGTCCTCGGGGTCGCCGTCAGCGTCGGCGCGCTGATGCTCGAGGAAATGGAGTTGCGGCGTTTCCCGAGGGCCAGCCATCTCGTGCTGCTCGCCGGCGTCGCGGTGCTCGAGAATTTCGGCTACCGGCAGATCAACAATCTGTGGCGCGTCGCCGGCTACTGGCAGTTCCTGCGCGGCAAGACCGAATGGGGCCGCATGACCCGCGCAGGCTTCAAACGTGCGTAGGCGGCGGACACAGCGCGGAAACCGCCCGACCTTTCGGGGCGCCGCGCGCTGACGAGCCGCCGGAGGAGACAAGAAAGTGCAGGCGATCAATTCGATCCACGTCAAGTTTCTCCTGATCATGCTGCCGTTCGTGATCGTGGCGATGGCCCTGGCGACCGCGGTCAGCGTCGTCGTCGAGGTTCGCGAAGCCTCGGAAGACCTGCTCGGCAATCTGCGCGAGCGGATCGACGCGCATGCGCGCCTGCTCGCGCTGCACATGGACGGCCCCGACGCCGGCCGCGACAGCGAGATCGTCCGCTACGCGGTCTTCGACCTCGCGGCGACGTCGGGCGTCGAAGGTGCCGCCGTGTTCGATCGCGACGGCGCCCTCGTGCGTGCGAGCGGCTCCATCGAGGCTCGGCACCGCGACGCGCCGGTGATCAACGTGCCGATCACCCGCGGCGGCAGTGCCGGGCGCGTGCAGATCGGAACGCTGCGGGTGTTCAACAAGCGGGCCGACCCGCAGGCCATTCTCGAGCGCCAGGTCGGCGACATTTCGCTGCTCATGATCATGATCACCGCCTCGATCGTCGCCAGCGCGCTGGTTGCCAACCGCTACGTGGTCGGCCGTCCGCTAGAGCACATCCTGACGGCGCTGAAGACGCCGACGCCGCTCCACCAGCGGCCGCCCGTCGACTGGAAATCGAGCGACGAACTCGGCGAGGTCATCGATGCCTACAACGCCATGTTGCGCCGCCTGCGCGCGGACCAGGCGCAGCTGCGCGAGAGCGAGACGCGGCTTCGCGTAATGCTCGATGCCAGTCCACTGGGCGCGACGATCGAACGGGTGGACGGCACGATCACCTTCGCGAACACGCGCATGCTCGAACTCCTCGGGGTCAGCGAGGAAGAGCTGTTCCACTCGACCGCGTCCGATTTCTATGCCGTGCCCGAGGAGCGCGGCGAAATCATCAGCTGGCTGCGGCGCGGCGGGCGCCTGCACAATGTCGAGCTGCAGCTGACCAAGGGCGACGGCACGACCTTCCCGGCGCTGCTGTCGTTCGAGCCCGCCTACAACGAGGGCGAGGGCGTCTACTACGCGTGGGCCTTCGACATCACCGAGCGCAAGCAGGTCGAGTACGAGCTGCAGGCCAGCCGGCAGACGCTCGAGGAACAGGCGACGCAGTTGCGCAACCTCGCCGAGACGTATGGCATCGAGAAGCTGCGCGCGGAGCGGGCGACGCTCGCCAAGAGCGAGTTTCTCGCCAACATGAGCCACGAGATCCGGACGCCGATGAACGCGATCGTCGGCATGAGCGAGCTTGCGCTCGAGACCGCGATGACTCCGCAGCAGTCGGACTATCTGGGCAAGATCAAGACCGCCGCGCAATCCCTGCTGGGCATCATCAACGACATTCTCGACTTCTCCAAGATCGAGGCCGGCAAGCAGGAAATCGAGGCCGAGCGGTTCGACCTGACCCTGATCGTCCAGAACGTGCTGACGATGATCGCCATGGATGCGGGCAAGAAGGGTCTCGACATCTTCTTCCTCAGCGAGCCCGACGTGCCGACCGCCTTGATCGGCGATTCCCAGCGGCTCGGGCAGATCCTGCTCAACCTCACCAACAACGCCGTCAAATTCACCGACAGCGGCGAGATCATCGTGCGCAGCTGGACCGAGAGCCGCGACGGTGACCGGGTCAAGCTCGGTTTCTCGGTCCAGGATACGGGTATCGGGATCGCCGAGGAGACCCTGTCGACGCTGTTCGAGGCGTTCTCGCAGGCGGACGGCTCGACCACCAGACAGTATGGCGGGACCGGCCTCGGCCTCGTCATCTGCAAGCGCCTGGCGGAGTTGATGGGCGGCGGCATCGAGGTCGAAAGCACCGTCGGCGAGGGCAGCACCTTCACCTTTACCGTCGAGTTCGGGCTACCCGACGACGTCGAGGCGGAACCTGTGGCGGACGAGGACGGGCTGCGCGACCTCCGGGTCCTGATCGTGGCGACGAGCGCGACCAGCCGCGAGTACCTCTCGAAGTGCGTGGCGCCCATCGCCGCCGACACGGTTGCGGTCGGTACCGCAGATGATGCCGTCGCGGAAACAAAACGGGCGTCCGCCGCGCGAAAGGGCGATTTCGATGTCATCATCCTCGATCCGAAGGGCAGCCCGCCGGGCAGCATCGCCATCGCCGGGATGCTGCGAAAGCTCCCTTCCCTGCGACGGGTGCCGATCCTGTTCACCGCCGGGCCCGAAGAACAGGAGGAAATCCAGCGCAAGGCGGTCAGCGCGGCGCCCAGTGCCTATCTCGCAAAGCCGGTCAGCAACGGGGCGCTGCTCAACGCGATCGCCGCCCTCAAATCCGGCGATCCGCAGATCTTCGGGACCTTCCCGGACAACCCCAAGCCGCCGTCGTTCCTGCGCGAAGACCTGCGTGGCGCCCGCATCCTCCTGGTCGAGGACAACGAGATGAACCAGGACGTCGGCAAGAGCATTCTCGAGCGCGCCGGCCTCGTCGTCGAAATCGCCGACAACGGCAGGATCGCGGTCGAGAGGATGACCGCCGAGCCGAACCGCTTCGCTGCCATCCTGATGGACGTCCAGATGCCCGAGATGGACGGCTACCAGGCGACCCGCGCAATACGCGAGGAACTCGGCCTTACCGAGGTGCCGATCATCGCGATGACGGCACACGCCTTCGCGGCGGAGCGCAAGAAATGCCTCGACGCGGGCATGGACGACCACGTGCCCAAGCCCGTCGACGTCAAGCACCTTCTGACGACGCTCAACGAACACATCCCCCCGGCCGACGAGATCGCCGCCGATGCGCTATGCGCGCCGGCCGAGCAGGCCGTCGCGGCACCCGTCGAGGCGGCTCCGACGGCGGCGGTTCGCCCCGTCACCGGAATCGATGTCGAACAGGCGCTGCAGCGGCTCGACATCGAGATGGATTTCTTCGTGACGCTGTTGCGCAAGTTCCACGACCGCAATCGCACGTCGGCGGACGAGATCCGCGAGGCGATCGCCGCCGGCGATCTCGAGCAGGTGGGCAGGGTCGCCCACCTGGTGAAGGGAATGGCCGGGAACATCTGTGCGAACGCCGTGTTCGAGGCGGCGGCCGCACTCGAGGCGGTGGCGCGCGAAAACAACGACGCCGGGATTCCGGAACAGTTCGCCGTCCTCGATCGCGAGCTGGCCCCGGTGCTGCAGTCGATCGCCGAACTGCTCGACGAGGCGGCGTAGCGGCGACGCGACCGCCGACCCGCGTGCGCGCCGATGCCACACCGGCCCCGCAAGACCGTCCTGCCGGTCAGAACCCGCTGCGATAGTGCGAGTAGATCCCGGAACGGATGCCATCGTCGTAGCGCGCCGGATCGAACTCGATGGTGCCGCCGGTGGCGCAGGCGACGAGCCACCCTGCCGCGGCGGCGACGAACGCCAAGCGAAAGATGTGCCGGGGCCCGCTCATGGCTGGGCCATGCCGGCCGTCGCCGGGCGCAGCGAGTCGACGATTCCGCGTATCGTCGCGCCGTAGCGGTCCCACGCACCCGGATCTCCGAGGTACAGCCCGACACCGAGGTCATCCGGCGTTATCTGGAAGACCAGCACCCCGTACTGCACGGGCCGCCCGTCCTTGACGCCGTGGCCGCGCGTGATCTCCGCCTGCATGCCGTTGATCTCGCGCGTCTCGAACCCCTCGACGGTCGATTCCTCCATCACGAAACTCGTAAGATCGTCGAACCGCTCTCGCGCCTGGGCCAGCGTGTGCACGCGCCCGGCCCGCCATAGGCCGATCCAGAACGGACGTTCGTCGGTCGGATACATCGAGATGATCCGCGGCATCGGCGGCATCCCCGCGAGCGGCTCGGAGCCGTCGGCGCCGGTGACCAGCACCCAGTTGTCGGGAACCGCCGCCACGAAATACGGCTTCCCGCCGGCCACGTAGGTGACCGAGACCGAGGCGCCTTCGGTGGTGGCGCTCGCAAAGGCAGGAATCGACCCCGCGACCAGTGAAAGCAGACACGCCGCCAGCAGCCCCCTGGTGCCGCCCGTCGAAAGCCGGCTCCTCATCGTCCAGATCCCCCTCTGCCACCGGTTGCGCCACGGCGATCATGCCGCCGGCACGAGGTCTCCGCAACCGGCGAGACGGATAACTTCGTGCTCGCCTGAACACCGCGAGTCCCGCGTTAACCACTCCTTTCGATATTCCGTCGGATCATGGCGCGCATTCGGCACGAAGCCACAGCGATACCCTTGGACCAGCGACCATGATCATCTCCACACTCGAGACCGTTCCGGGCCGCTCGGTGATCGAGCATCTCGGCATCGTCCAGGGCAGCACGGTGCGGGCAAAGCACATCGGGCGCGACATCGCGGCGAGCCTGAAGAACATTGTCGGCGGCGAGCTGCGGGGCTATACCGAACTGCTCAGCGAGGCCCGCGACGAGGCGCTGCAGCGCATGATCGAGCAAGCGACGAGCAAGGGCGCCAACGCCGTCGTCAACATCCGCTTCTCGACCTCGTCGGTCACCCAGGGCGCGTCGGAGATCCTCGCTTACGGCAGCGCCGTCGTCGTCGAGTAGCGACCATGGAAATCCTGCTGCACAATGTCGACCTGCTCGTCGTCCTGGTGCTGCTGATCGTCGGCTATTCGTTCGGCCGGCTGGCGGAATGGCGCCATTTCCGCTCGATCCGCCGGCGCGAGGACGAGTACGGCGACCTGATCATCGTCACCTCGAAGACGCCGCCGGCCATGAACGTGCCGCCGGAGACGACGCTCGTGCTCGGCAGCGCCGTGATCTCGGTCGACTACTTCAAGCGCTTCGTCGCGAACCTGCGCAAGATCTTCGGCGGCCGGCTCGGGACCTACGAGAGCCTGCTCGACCGGGCGCGGCGCGAGGCGCTGCTGCGCATGCAGGAGGACGCGCGCTTCGTCGGTGCGACCATGATCTTCAACGCACGCTTCGAGACGAGCTCGATCTCCAAGGGTGCCAAGCAGGCGGTCGGCACGATCGAGGTCCTGGCCTACGGCACCGGCGTGATCCCGCGGGCCTGAGCCGCCCGGACCATCGACCCGTGGTGAAATACAGGAACGTCAAGGTCCCGGAAGGCATCAATGTCAGCCGGCACAGCCCGCTCGCCGAACTGGTCATCCTGTCGGCCGGGGTCGTCGCCCTGTTCGGCCTGCTCGGCCTCGCCGCCCTGCTGCTCGGCTCGACGCTCGGCCGCTACATGCCGGTGTCCTGGGAGAACCGACTCGCGAACGCCGTTTTCGAGGAGCGGCTGGCGGCGCAAGAGGCATCCGAATCCGCCGTGGCCGTCGAGGCGGACCTGCAGGCGCTGGCCGACCGGCTGGCGCCGCACATGAACCTGCCGGAGGGACTCCGCATCACCGTGCACTATGTCGACGACGCCGCGGTCAACGCCTTCGCGACGCTCGGCGGCCACGTCTTCATCCTGCGCGGGCTGGTCCAGCGGATGCCCGACGAGAACGCCCTCGCCATGGTCATGGCGCACGAGATCGCGCATGCGGGAAACCGCGACGTCGCCGCCAATCTCGGCGGTGTCCTGCTGATGCAACTCGTGCTCTCGACCACCTTCGGGTCGGCGCCCGAGCTCGCCGACCAGCTGATCGCCGGGCCGAACTCGCTGCTCCTCAAGCGCTTCGGTCGCGAGGCGGAGTCCCGCGCCGATGCCGACGGCCTCGCCGCGGTCGCAGCGCTCTATGGCCATGTGGGCGGCGCCGCCACGTTCTTCGAGATCGCGCTCGAACAGGCCGGCGAGACGATGCCGGAGGAGGGTCCGGAGCTGCTCAGCACGCACCCGTTGAGCGCCAACCGCATCGCCGCGATGCGCGATCTCGCCCGGCAGCGGGGCTGGCCGGCGGACGGCGAACGCACGCCGCTGCCGCCGCTGCTGGCGGCGCTGGGCACAGACGGCTAGCGGGCCGGCATCGATCGCTCAGGCCGCCGACGAGGCCGGTCGGGCGAAGCTTGGAGAAACGCACACGCTCGGCTATGTCTGGCGCGGGGCGCGGGGCATCACTCCCGCGGCCCGAACAGCAATAAAGGGAACGGGCCATGGGCGGCGGCATGCGGGAGTCCGGCGACATGATGGGCGGGCTCTGGGGCATGGGCGGCGGGCTGCTCGCGATGTACGGCACGCTGCTCCTGCTCGCCGT
>JBFHDX010000101.1:0-13730 GCA_041584475.1 Alphaproteobacteria bacterium | reverse complement strand
GGATCACCCCGCGATAGGCCCGGGCGGCGTCGTTGATGACGGCCAGGATGCTCTCGAAATCGCCGGCGTTGCACTCGCGGATCATTATGGCTTCCCGCCGGAACGCTAGCGCAATTCCCGGCTGCGCGGAATCGCGCCGGGACGCCCAGCAAAGCGGACCGGCAACCAATGTTAGCGTGTTGCCGATGTCGGCTCAAACCGCCAGAGCGGACATGGAGTGATGTGCGCGCGAGCCGCCGGTTTTAGCCAGAGACGGAGGCGCAATAGGTAGGATTCTCGGCACGAATTTTTCTACGCGGCCGGCGGAACTCCGGCACGACGCAATCCCTCCAACACGAGGTCAATAAAGCTGGGGTCAAACTGGTATTTCTGATGAAAGATCAAAGCCTTCTCGAGATCAAAATTGGGTTGCAGTTGAAACAGACTGTCGAGGGCGCGACCGGCTTTGACCTCGTCCCCCATCAGGCCGTAAGTATATGCCTGATGCATGTAATTGACCCACCAGCCGGTGAATGATTGTTGGAAGCGGCGAATTGCCGTCTCATGATCGCCATGCCGGAGGGCCTGCATCGCCGGTGCATAGTGCCACCAGGGAGCAAAAGACCCAGGATTCAGCCGTGCGGCCTTTTCTATAAGCGCGAGGCCCTCCTCCCAACGGCCCGTGAAAGCGATCCAGTTGCCCAGCGAACCCAGATAGACCGGTTCGTTGGGATTGAGTTCAAGTGCCCGGCGCGCCTCGGCGTAAAAGCCCGGTAAATCGCCAGCCATATCGAGCGAGATTGCGAGCGCGTAATGCGCGCGTGCATTGTCTGGCGCAAGCATCACGGAACGCTTTGCAGCCTCTAATGCCCGTTTGAGAGGATCGTATGTCTCCCCAGGAATGAGGGGTTCATAGCCATACCACTGTGCCCCGTAAATCTCCGCCAGCATGGCCCAGGCGTCGGCGTATTCCGGCTCAGCCTTCACCGTCTCAATGAGGCAATCGCGCGCAATTGTGTAAAGTGACGGATCGTAATGGACATAAGCCATGGCTGCGATCACGCATTCATATGATGACAATTGATGCGGTGCCTTTCCGAGGGAGCCGCGGAGTTTTCCTGCCGTGATCGTGCCGCCTCCCGTGGATGCAATGGCGCTAACGATCTTCGACGCCACCTCCTGCTGTACCGAAAGGATCTCCGCGGGAACAAGTGGTCGGTCATAGGTTCCTGCCCAGACTTGGCGTCCATCGACGGCAGCGTGCAGTCGCGCCGTTATTCGGATGGTATCCGGCGAACGGCGAATAGTCCCTGTCAGAGTATACGAGAGCGCGAGCCCCTGAATATCGGGCAAACTTGGAGAATCGGTACCTGCCAACGCAGAACCGCTGGTCGTGTCATCATGCGCAAGACTCGGATCACCGGTGATTTGCGCGATGACGTGAAGCTCCTGGAAACGGGTGAGTGCGGCAATGATGTCTTCCGTGATGCCGGCTGCGAACAAGATATCGTCACGGTTGTCAGTTAGGCTCTCAAACGGCAATACACCGATCTTCGGTCCTGACGGCTCGCGTAGGATCTCATCAGTGATCACCGTAGTGCCGTCACCAGGTACCTCGTTCCAAACCAGGAAGACAGTGAATCCCGCTACCAGAACTGCCGCGAGCGCCAACGCCGGGATCACTCGACGCCGACGTTGCCCGGCCTTAGTCGGCATGACCCCGTCCAGCGCTACTCGCCATGCCTTTATTGGTTCAGCAATGTTTTTGACGCGCTGCGGCGCCAAAGCTTCGAATGGAAGGTCCAGCTTGTTCCGGACCTGCTGATATGCAGAGTCCGAGATACAGATTCCACCTATATCAGCGAGTTGTTCGAGCCGACTGGCGATATTCACGCCGTCGCCATAGATGTCGTCACCCTCAACAAGGATATCGCCAATGTTAACGCCAATCCGGAGGCGGATTTGCCGATCCTTGGGAACACCAGAATTGCGCTTCTGCATCGTGCGCTGAACATCCGCGGCAAATCGAACAGCGTCTACCACGCTCCCAAATTCGATCAGCGCGCCATCGCCCATCAGCTTGATCAGGCGGCCGCCATATTGGGAGGTCTTGGGGTCGATCAGTTCCTTGCGATGGTTCTTGAGCGCCAAGAGTGTTCCCACCTCATCGATACTCATGAGGCGGCTGAATTCGACAACGTCCAGAGATAGGATGGACGTGAGCCTCCGCTCTTCGTCCTTTGCTCCCATTTTGGCACCTCCCTAAAGGGGTATGGTGCAGGTCAGAGCTTAACGCGGTGCTCCGCTAATGTCCAAAACGCCTTGGCCGCAAACAAGCACCATTGCCGCAGGCCATGTGAATTGGTGGCGGCCATCTGAGTACGACTCTATGTGGCCTATGAGCGCCGATCGTAACTACCGCGAGTTCTCGATCGATAAAGTCCGTTCAGGGTCATAAGGCGAAGTAAGACAATCTAGTTGGGAAAATCCGTTCTGCACCGCAGACCGCGCTCACCACCGTCCGACTCAGCGCCTGAGACACACCGGTCCACCAACCGACGCACTCCCCCGACTCACCTAACCCCCCATCAGCGCCTCGAGCCGCAGCCGGGCGATGCGCTCGACCTCACCGAGCGCGGTCGCGAACTCGGTCTCCGCGTCGCTCTCGATGCGGCGCTCGAAGGCGGCGATGATCTCCGCCTTGCTGCGTCCCTTGACCGCCATGATGAAGGGGAAGCCGAATTTCTCGCGGTAGATCGCGTTCAGCGCCTGCAGGCGCTCGAACTCCGCCGGCGTGCAGCGGTCGAGCCCGGCGCTCGCCTGTTCGGCCGTCGAGTCCGGCGTGAGCGCACCGGTGACGGCGAGCCGGCCGGCGAGGTCGGGATGGGCCAGCAGGACATCGCGCCGGCGCTGCGGCGGGGCCGCGCGAAACACCGCGCAGAGGCGGTCGTGCAGACCGGCCGCGGTGTCGGCATCCGGTCCGAGCCCGGCATCGAACGCGCCCTCCGCGATCCACGGTGAATGCTCGAACACGCTTCCGAACGCGGCGACGAAGTCGTCGCGGGTCATCGCGCTCGGCCGCGGTCGCTGCCCTGCCATGGCCTGTCCCTTCGTCCCTCGCTGCCCGGCCCGTGCTTCCGCACCGCGCCGGACCGACACGCCGCCGCCGCGCGCCCGGCTATTCGATTCGGTTTGAATGCGCTGCCGCCCGCCACGTGTTTTTCCGCTGTAAGAACACCGCGTATCGTGTTCAGATAAGCAAAAGAAGATCATGCGGCAGGCGGGACCTTCGCGGCAAGCATCGCGCGTCGACCCGACCTGCCGCCGCGGAGGAGCATAAATGGCGGGCGCGTCGAACGACGGCGGGAGGCTGACCACCCACGTTCTGGACACCATGTCCGGGCGGCCCGGCGCCGGCCTGACGATCGAGCTCAACCGGCTCGACGGCGCGCAGCGCGAGCACGTGAAGACGGTGCGCACAAACGATGACGGGCGCTGCGACGCGCCGATCCTCGCGGGGGGCGAGTTGCGCGCCGGCGAGTACGAGCTCGTCTTCCACGTCGCAGACTATTTCCGCGCCGCCGGCGTCGCTCTGCCCGACCCGCCGTTCCTCGATCGGGTGCCGGTCCGCTTCGGCATCGGCGCAACGGGGCAGCACTATCACGTGCCGCTGCTGATCTCCCCCTACGGCTATTCGACCTATCGCGGCAGCTGACGGAGCGGTCGATGGCGAAGAGGAAGACGCGCGATAGCATCAGGTTCCTGCTCGGCGACGAGCTGGTCGAGCTGCGCGACGTGGCGCCGACGCTCACGGTGCTCGACTGGCTGCGGCTCGAGCGGCGCCGCGTCGGCACGAAGGAGGGCTGCGCCGAGGGCGATTGCGGCGCCTGCACCGTGGTGCTCGCCAGCGCCGTCGATGGCCGGCTCGCCTACCGGGCCGTCAACGCCTGCATCCTGTTCGTGCCGATGCTCGACGGCTGCCAGCTGCTCACGGTCGAGGATCTGCGCGGGCCGGACGGCGCGCTGCATCCGGTGCAGCAGGCGCTGGTCGACAAGCACGGCTCGCAGTGCGGCTTCTGCACGCCCGGCTTCGTCATGTCGCTGTTCGCCCTCTACCGCAGCGAGGACGCGCCGGACGAGCGCCGCATCGACGACGTGCTGGCCGGCAATCTGTGCCGCTGCACCGGCTACGCGCCGATCGTCGCGGCGGCGCAGGCGATGTACGCGCTGGCGCCGCCGGCGAGCGACCGCTTCGCGGCCGCCGAGGCGGAGACCGTGGCCCGGCTCGAGGCCCTCAACGACGGGGCGACGCTGGCGCTGGGCGCGGGCGACCGGGCGCTCTACGTGCCGGCGAGCGCGGACGACCTGGCCGACATCCTGGCGGCGCGACCGGAGGCCTGCATCGTCGCCGGTGCGACCGACGTCGGGCTCTGGGTCACCAAGGCGCTGCGCGAGCTCGCCCCGGTCGTCTTCCTCGGCCGCGTCCGCGACCTGCAGCGCATCGAGGAGACCGCGGACGCGATCGAGATCGGCGCCGGCGTCACCTATACGGACGGCGTCGCGGCGCTCGCCGCGCTCTACCCCGACGCGGGCGAGCTGATCCGCCGCCTCGGCGGCCTGCAGGTGCGCAATGCCGGGACGATCGGCGGCAACATCGCCAACGGCTCGCCGATCGGCGACTCGCCGCCGGCCCTGATCGCCGCCGGCGCGACGCTGGTGCTGCGGCAGGGCGACGAGCGGCGGACGCTGGCGCTGGAGGATTTCTTCATCGATTACGGCCGCCAGGACCGCCGGCCCGGCGAGTTCGTAGAGCGCATCGTCGTGCCGCGGCCGCTGCCCGGTGCGCAGTACCGCTGCTACAAGATCAGCAAGCGCTTCGACCAGGACATCTCCGCCGTCTGCGCTGCCTTCAACCTGCGCCTCGAGGGCGGCACGATCGCCGATATCCGCATCGCCTTCGGCGGCTTGGCGGCGACTCCGAAGCGCGCCCGGGCGACCGAGGAGGCGTTGCGCGGCGGGCCGTGGGACGCGGCCGCGATCGAGGCGGCGGCGGCGCGGCTGGAAGAAGACTTCACGCCGATCACCGACTGGCGCGCGACGGCGTGGTACCGCATGGCGGTGGCGCAGAACCTGCTGCGCAAGTTCCACCTCGAGACGACCGACGCCGCCGTCGCCACGCGGCTCGTCGGCGAGGGGAGCCTCGCCCATGCCTGAACCGGCGGCCGGCACCATGGTCCGCGGCGGCGTCAGCGAGGCGCGGCAGCACGACAGCGGCCACAAGCACGTCAGCGGCGAGGCGCTCTATGTCGATGACATCCCGGAGCCGGCGGGCCTGCTGCACCTCGCGCTCGGGCTCGCCGAGCGGGCGCATGCACGCATCGCCTCGCTCGACCTTGCGGCGGTGCGCGGCGCGCCCGGCGTCTTGCTGGTGCTGACCGCCGACGACATCCCGGGTGTCAACGACATCAGCCCGACCCGGCGCGACGACGAGCCGGTGTTCGCCGACGGCGTCGTGCGCTACCACGGCCAGCCGTTGTTCGCGGTGGTCGCCGAGACGCGCGACCAGGCGCGCCGGGCGGCCCGGCTCGCGCGGGTCGACTACGAGGATTTGCCCGCCGTGCTCGACATCGCTGGGGCACGCGGGGCGGGCGAGATCGTGACGCCCGGACTGACGCTCCGCCGCGGCGACGCGGACGCGGCGATCGCGGCGGCGCCGCACCGCGTCGAGGGCAGCCTCGCGATCGGCGGGCAGGAGCATTTCTACCTCGAGGGACAGGTGGCGCTCGCCGTCCCCGGCGAGGACGACGAGGTGACGGTGTTCTCGTCGACGCAGCACCCGAGCGAGATCCAGCACATGGTCGCGCACGTCCTCGGCGTGCCGTCCAACGCCGTCACCGTCGAGGTGCGGCGCATGGGCGGCGCCTTCGGCGGCAAGGAGACGCAGGGCAATCTGTTCGCCGTGGCGGCGGCACTCGCCGCCCGCCGCACCGGGCGCGCCGCCAAGATCCGCCCCGATCGCGACGACGACATGGTGGTGACCGGCAAGCGCCACGACTTCGCCGTCGATTACCGGGCCGGCTACGATTCGGACGGCCGCATCGGCGGCGTCGATTTCCGCTTCCTGGCGCGCTGCGGCCATTCCTCGGACCTCTCCGGACCGGTCACCGACCGGGCGCTGTTCCACGCCGACAACGCCTACTATTACGAGGCGGCGCACATGCAGTCGCTGCCGCTGCGCACGAACACCTGCTCGAACACCGCCTTCCGCGGCTTCGGCGGACCCCAGGGCATGGTCGCGTGCGAGCGCGTGATCGAGGAGATCGCGTTCGCCCTCGGCAAGGACCCGCTCGACGTGCGCAAGGCGAACTTCTACGGCGGCAAGGGGCGCACCGTGACGCCGTATCACCAGACGATCGAGGATTGTATCATCGGCGAGCTCGTCGGGCGGCTCGAGGAGGAGGCGGACTACCGCGGCCGGCGCGCCGCGATCCGGGCGTTCAACGCCGACAGCCGGGTGCTGCGGCGCGGCCTTGCGCTGACCCCGGTCAAATTCGGCATCTCGTTCACCGCGACCCAGTTCAACCAGGCGGGCGCGCTGGTGCACGTCTACAGCGACGGCACCGTGCACCTGAACCATGGCGGCACCGAGATGGGGCAGGGGCTGTTCACCAAGGTCGGCCAGGTCGTCGCCGAGGAGTTCCAGCTCGACCTCGACCGCATCCGCATCACGGCGACGACCACGGCGAAGGTGCCGAACACGTCGGCCACCGCGGCGTCGGCCGGATCCGACCTGAACGGCATGGCGGCGCGGGCGGCCGCGCGCACGATCAGGGAGCGGCTGGTCGAATTCGCCGCCGAGCACTGGTCGGTGCCGCGCGACCAGGTCGTCTTCCTGCCCAACCGCGTGCGCGTCGGCAATGAGGAGATGGCGTTCGCGGACCTCGTGCGGGCCGCCTATTTCGGCCGCGTCTCGCTGTCGGCGACCGGATTCTACCGCACGCCCAAGATCCACTGGGACCGCGAGTCCGGGCGCGGCCGGCCGTTCTACTACTACGCCTGGGGCGCGGCCGCGAGCGAGGTCACGCTCGACCTGCTGACCGGCGAGTATCGGGTCGATCGCGTCGACATCCTGCACGACGTCGGCCGCTCGCTGAACCCGGCGATCGACCGCGGCCAGATCGAGGGCGGATTCGTCCAGGGCATGGGCTGGCTGACGACCGAGGAGCTGTGGTGGGACGAGGCGGGACGGCTGCGCACGCACGCGCCGTCGACGTACAAGATTCCCGCCTGCGGCGACCGACCGCGGATCTTCAACGTGCGGCTGCTCGAAGGCGCGGCCAATCGCGAGGACACGATCTACCGCTCGAAGGCGGTCGGCGAGCCGCCGCTGATGCTCGCGATCTCGGTGCTGCACGCGCTGTCCGACGCGGTCGCAAGCGTCGCCGGACATCGCCGCTGCCCGCGGCTCGACCCGCCGGCGACGCCCGAGCGCGTGCTGCGCGCGATCGGCGATCTGCAGGCCCGCGATGTCGCGGAGGCGGCGCAATGACAGGGCTCGGCGAGAAGCTGCGCGCCCTGTTGTCCGGCGGCGAGCCGGCGGCGCTGGTCCGCATCGCCGCGGCGAAGGGCTCGGCGCCGCGCGAGGCGGGCAGCGCGATGATCGTCACGGCGGACGCGTCGTTCGGGACGGTCGGCGGCGGCCGGCTCGAGTGGGAGGCGATGGCGGCGGCGCGGCGGCTGCTCGAGCAGGGCGAGGCCGCGGCCGACATGGCGCTGCCGCTCGGCCCCGCGCTCGGCCAGTGCTGCGGCGGCCACGTCGCGCTGCGCATCGAGCGCGCCGACGACGAAACGCTCGCCTGGCTCGAGGCGGCGGAACGGCGCGAGCGTGAAACGCTGCCGCCGGTGCTGCTGTTCGGGGCCGGCCACGTCGGCACGGCGCTGGCCGGGGCGCTGGCACCGTTGCCGCTGCGCCTGCGCTGGATCGACAGCCGTCCCGGCGCGCTGCCGGCCGCGCCGCCGCCGGGTGTCGAGACGGCGACGGTCGGCGCACCGGTCGACGAGGTCGCCGCCGCGCCGCCGCAGTCGGCCTACATCGTCATGACCCACAGCCACGACGGCGACTACGAGCTGGTCGAGGCGATCCTGCGGCGTGGCGATTTCCGCTATGCCGGTCTGATCGGCTCGGCGAGCAAGCGGCGCAGCTTCGAGCGCCGGTTCCTCGCCCGCGGCGGCGCCAAGGCGCGCTGGGCGCAGCTGGTCTGCCCGATCGGCGGCGGCCATGTCGCCGACAAGCGGCCGGCGGTGATCGCGGCGCTGACGGCGGCGGAGGTTCTGGAGTATCTCTACGGGGCCGGCCGGGCGGATGCGGTCGGCGCGGCGGACAAGGGAGACGGACGAGGGGGAGGCGCATGGCAACGGCGATGAATGGCGGCGACGGCGCGGTGGCGACGCCCCGGCTCGAGCTGCGGGGCATCAGCAAAAAGTTCCCCGGCGTGCTCGCCAACGACCGGGTCAGCCTCTCGGTCGCGCCGGGCGAGATCCACGCGCTGCTGGGCGAGAACGGGGCCGGCAAGAGCACGCTGGTGAAGATGATCTACGGCGTGCTGCATCCCGATGCGGGCGAGATGTTCTGGCACGGCGAGCCGGTGACGGTGCCCGACCCGCACACCGCGAGGAAGCTCGGCATCGGGCTGATATTCCAGCATTTCTCGCTGTTCGAGGCGATGACGGTGCTGGAGAACATCGCGCTCGGCGTCGACGACGCGACCGACATGAAGTCGCTGGCGCAGCGCGTGCGCGACGTGTCGCGCGCCTACGGCCTGCCGCTCGACCCGCACCGCGAGGTGCACACGCTGTCGGTGGGCGAGCGCCAGCGCATCGAGATCGTGCGCTGCCTGCTGCAGTCGCCGCAGCTGCTGATCATGGACGAACCGACCTCGGTGCTGACCCCGCAGGAGGTCGAGCGGCTGTTCGAGACGCTGCGGCAGCTCTCGAAGGAAGGCGTGTCGATCCTCTACATCAGCCACAAGCTCGAGGAGATCAAGGCGCTCTGCGACCGGGCGACGATCCTGCGCGGCGGCCGCGTCGTCGCCGAGTGCGATCCGGAGAAGGAGACCGCGAAATCGATGGCGCAGATGATGATCGGCGCCGAGCTGCGCACGCTGTCGCGCCGCGCGCCGCGCGGCGAGTCGCGCGAGGCCCGGTTGAAGGTGAAAGGGCTGAACCTGGAGGCCGACCACGCCTTCGGCGTCAGCCTCAAGGACATCGGTTTCGCGGTCGCGCCGGGCGAGATCTTCGGCATCGCCGGAGTCGCCGGCAACGGCCAGACCGAGCTGTTTGAGGCGCTGACGGGCGAGCGGATCGCCGCCATGCCGCACGACGTGACCATCGACGGCAAGCCCGCCGGCCGGCTCGGCGCCGCGGCGCGGCGGCGGCTCGGCATGTGCAGCGTGCCGGAGGAGCGCAACGGCCACGCCGCGGTGCCCGAGATGACGCTGGTCGAGAACTTCGTGCTCAGCGGTTACCGGCGCATGAAGCTGCTCAGGCGCGGGTTCCTGCGGGCCGACGCGGCGGCCGAGCTGGCCGGACGCGTGGTCGAGAAGTTCAACGTCAAGACGCCGGGCACCGGCGCGTCCGCCGGCAGCCTGTCGGGCGGCAATCTGCAGAAATACATCGTCGGCCGCGAGATCGTGCAGGAGCCGGGCGTGCTCGTCGTGTCGCAGCCGACCTGGGGCGTCGACGCCGGCGCCGCGACGGCGATCCACCAGGCGCTGTTCACGCTGGCCGAGAAGGGCACCGCGGTCGTCGTCATCTCGCAGGACCTCGACGAGCTGCTGACCCTGTCCGACCGCCTCGCCGTGATCAATCTCGGCACGCTGTCGCGCAGCATGGTGACGGCCGAGGCGTCGATCGACGAGATCGGCCTGCTGATGGGCGGCCTGCACGGCATGACCGAACACCAGCCGGCACACGGCCGCAAGGGAGGCGCCCATGTTGCCTAGGATCGAACGGCGGCGCGAACTCGACCACCGGATGTTCTACCTGTCGCCGGTGCTGGCGGTCGCGCTGACCATCGTCACCGGCTTCCTGCTGTTCCTCGCCATGGGCTACGACCCGCTGCAGGGCGTCTTCCACTTCTTCGTCTCGCCGCTACTCAGCGGCTACGGCCTCGCCGAGCTCGGCCTCAAGGCGGGACCGCTGATCCTCATCGGCGTCGGGCTGGCGCTCGGATTCCGCGCCAACGTCTGGAACATCGGCGCCGAAGGCCAGCTGACGATGGGCGCGGTCGCCGGCGGCGGCATCGCGCTGGCGCTGTGGGGCGTCGACGGGTTCTGGGTGCTGCCGCTGATGTGCCTGGCGGGAATCCTCGGCGGCATGGCCTACGCGGCGATCCCTGCGTTCCTCAAGGCGCGCTTCGACGTCAACGAGATCCTCACCAGCCTGATGCTGACCTACGTCGCGACGCTGTTCCTCAGCATGCTCGTCTACGGGCCGTGGCGCGACCCGATGGGCTTCAATTTCCCGCAGTCGCGCATGTTCACCGAGTCGGCGATCCTGCCCGTCGTGCTCGCCGGCACGCGGCTGCATCTCGGCGTCATCGTCGCGCTGCTGGTCGCCGTCACCGGCTGGGTCCTGATGACGCGCACCATCATCGGCTTCCAGATCCGCGTCGTCGGCCAGGCGCCGGCGGCGGCCGCCTTCGCCGGCTTCAGCCGTACGCGGATGATCTGGCTGACGCTGATGACGAGCGGCGGGCTCGCCGGGCTCGCCGGCCTGTTCGAGGTCGCCGGGCCGATCGGCCAGCTGATCCCCGTGATCACGCCGGGCTACGGCTTCACCGCGATCATCGTCGCCTTCCTCGGCCGCCTCAACCCGCTCGGCATCATCCCGGCCGGGCTGATCATGGCGCTGTCATACATCGGCGGCGAAAACGCGCAGGTCGAGGTCGGCACGCCGCAGGCGATGACCGGCGTGTTCCAGGGCATGCTGCTGTTCTTCCTGCTGGCGTCAGACTTTCTCGTCCGCTACCGGATCCGGTTGCAGGCACCGGGAACCCCAGCCGCAGCGCGCGCGGAGGCGCCGGCCGAATGAGCAGCGAATTCGCCTTCGTCCTCACCCTCGTCACCGTCATCAGCGCGGCGACGCCGCTCCTGCTCGCCGCCCTCGGCGAGCTGGTGACCGAGCGTTCGGGCGTCCTCAACCTCGGCGTCGAGGGCATGATGCTGGCCGGCGCGGTGAGCGGCTTCGCGGTCACCGTCAGTACCGGCAGCGTCGCGCTCGGCGTGCTCGCTGCGGCGCTGGCCGGGATGCTGATGGCCTTCGTCTTCGGCGTGCTGACGCTGTCGCTGATGGCGAACCAGGTGGCGACCGGCCTCGCGCTGACGATTTTCGGCATCGGCCTCAGCTCGCTGATCGGCGCCGGCTTCGTCGGCATCCCCGTCACGCCGCTGCCGAAGCTGCACATTCCCGTGATCAGCAGCCTGCCCGTCGTCGGGCCGCTGCTGTTCAGCCACGACGCGCTGATCTATCTGTCGATCGCGCTCACCGTCGGCGTCGCCTGGTTCCTGAAACGGACGCGCTGGGGCATGGTGCTGCGCGCCGTCGGCGAATCGGACGAGTCGGCCCATTCGATCGGCTACAACGTGATCGCCGTGCGCTACCTCGCCGTGGTCTTCGGCGGCTTCGCCAGCGGCCTCGCCGGCGCCTTCCTCTCGCTGTCCTACACGCCGATGTGGATCGAGCACATGACCGCCGGGCGCGGCTGGATCGCGCTGGCGCTCGTCGTGTTCTCCTCGTGGCGGCCGCTGCGCCTCCTGTTCGGCGCCTATCTGTTCGGCGGCGTGACGATCCTGCAGCTCTACGCGCAGGGCGCCGGCATCGGCGTGCCGGCGCAGATCATGTCGATGCTGCCCTATGTCGCGACCATCATCGTGCTGACCGTGATCGCGGCCGGCCCGTGGCGGGCGCGGCTCGACGCGCCGGCCTGTCTCGGCAAGCCGTTCAGACCGGCTACCTGAGGCGCGCGATTGCGGCTATGCTTGCGGAGAGCGAACCTATCGAAAAAGCAGGGAGTGTGGATGATGACTAGATTCGTGCTGACGCGCCGGGGCTTTCTGGCGGGATCCTCGGCGGCGGCGCTGGCGCTCGGCGCCGGCCGGGCGCAGGCGGCGCCGACCAGGGTCGGTTTCGTCTATGTCGGCCCGATCGGCGACTACGGCTGGACGCACGGCCACGATCTCGGCCGCAAGGCGGTGGAGAAGGCGTTCGGCGACAAGGTCAAGACGACCCATGTCGAGAACGTCGCCGAGGGCCCGGACGCGGAGCGCGTGATCCGCCAGCTCGCCGCCGGCGGGCACGAGCTGATCTTCACCACGTCGTTCGGCTTCATGAACCCGACGATCCGCGTCGCCAAGCAGTTCCCCAAGGTCAAGTTCGAGCACGCCACCGGCTACCAGACCTCCGAGAACGTCGCCGTCTACAACGCGCGCTTCTACGAGGGCCGTTCGGTGATCGGCACCATCGCCGGCCACATGTCGAAGAGCGGCGTCGCCGGCTACGTCGCCTCGTTCCCGATCCCCGAGGTCGTCATGGGCATCAACGCCTTCACGCTCGCCGCGCAGAAGGTCAACCCGAACTTCAAGACCAAGGTCGTCTGGGTCAACAGCTGGTACGACCCGGGCAAGGAGAGCGACGCCGCCAAGGCGATGATCGACCAGGGTGCCGACATGATCACCCAGCACACCGACAGCCCGGCGCCGCTGCAGGTGGCCGAGACGCGCGGCGTGTTCGGCTTCGGCCAGGCCTCCGACATGCGGGCCTACGCGCCGCGGGCGCAGCTCACCTCCATCATCGACGACTGGTCCGACTATTATGTCGAGCGCGTCAAGGCGGTGATGGACGGCACCTGGAAGACGCACAGCATCTGGCACGGCATGAAGGAGGGCATGGTGAAGATCGCGCCCTACGGCAGCGCCATCACCGAGGCTGCCCGCGCCGACGCCGAGCGCGTGCGCACCGGCATCATCGACGGCTCGGTGCACTCCTTCACCGGTCCGCTGGTCAACCAGAAGGGCGAGGAGATGCTGCCGGCCGGCCAGGTGCTGACCGACCAGCAGATGGCGACGATGGACTGGTACGTCGCCGGCGTGCAGAGCTGACGGAGGGTCGGCCGGCGTTACCGCGCCGGCCGGCGACTCCCGGCCCGCGATGACGGCGCCGCCCGCCTCCCGCACGATCTATCTCGACCACCAGGCGTCGACGCCGCTGGACGCGCGCGTGCGCGCGGCGATGGAGCCCTGGCTCGACGCCGCCGGCGCCGCCAACCCGCACAGCACGACGCACCGGCCGGGCTGGCGCGCGGCCGAGGCGATCGAAGCGGCGCGCGGCCACGTCGCGGCGCTGCTCGGCGCCCGGCCGGGCGAGATCGTCTTCACCTCGGGCGGCACCGAGGCGAACAATCTGGCGCTGTTCGGCGCCTGCGGCGCGGACCGCGCGATCGTCGCCTCGGCGATCGAGCATCCGAGCGTGCTCGCCTGCCTGCCGGAGCTGGCGCGGCGCGGGCACGAGGCGCGCGAGATCGCGGTCGATGGCGCCGGGCGCGTCGATGCGCAGGCGCTCGCCGCGGCGCTCGCCGGCGGACCGGCACTGGTCTCGGTGATGTGGGCCAACAACGAGATCGGCTGCATCCAGGACATGCCGGCGATCGCCGCGCTGTGCCGCGCGCACGGGGCGCTGCTGCACAGCGACGCGGT
>JBFHDX010000100.1:0-13887 GCA_041584475.1 Alphaproteobacteria bacterium | reverse complement strand
ATGCAGCTGACCGGCGCCCAGTTCACGCTGGCGACCGCCCTGTCAGGCAACGATCTGGCGACTTTCCCCGATTTTCCGGCGGAAATCCGGGCGCCGGTCGGTACGACCTACGGCGTCTCCGCGTTCCAGATCCACTTCGGCGCGCGGGCGATCCGCACCGTCGGCGATCGCGTCGACGTGCTGGTGGCGATGAATCCCGCGGCGCTCAAGGTCAATCTCGACGAGGTACGCAAGGGCGGTCTGATCATCGTCGACGAGGGCAGCTTCGGCGCCAAGAACCTGGCGAAGGCGCATTTCCAGTCGAACCCGCTCGAAGATGGCAGCCTCGACGCGTTCCGCGTCTCGCGCATCGACATGTCGGCGCTGACGATCGAGGCCGTCAAGCCGTTCGGGCTCGGACGCAAGGACGCGCTGCGCTGCAAGAACATGTGGGCGCTCGGGCTGGTGTTCTGGATGTTCGGGCGCGACCGCGAGCCGACGCTCGCATGGCTGCAGCAGAAATTCGCCGACAAGCCCGAGGTCGCCGAGTCGAACATCGCCGCGCTCAATGCGGGTCACGCCTTCGGCGAGACGGCGGAGATGCCCAGCGAGCTGCCGGCATGGACGGTGCCGCCGGCCAAGTTCGAACCCGGCCTGTACCGCAACATCACGGGCACCGAGGCGATGGCCTGGGGATTGCTGGCGGGAGCGCAGCTCGCCGGCCTCGGCATGCTATTCTGCTCGTACCCGATCACCCCGGCGTCGCAGCTGTTGCACACGCTCGCCGGGCTGAAGCGGTTCGGCGTCGTCACCTTCCAGGCGGAAGACGAGATCGCCGCCATAGGTGCCGCCATCGGCGCATCGTTCGCCGGCTCGCTCGGCGTCACCTCTTCATCGGGGCCCGGCATCGCGCTCAAGACCGAGTCGCTCGGCCTCGCCGTGGCCGCCGAACTGCCGCTCGTCGTCATCAACTCGCAGCGCGGCGGCCCGTCGACCGGGCTGCCAACCAAGACCGAGCAGTCGGACCTCTATCAGGCCGTGTTCGGGCGCAATGCCGATGCGCCGCTGGCGGTGCTCGCGGCGCGCTCGCCGGCGGACTGTTTCGACACGGCGATCGAGGCGATCCGCATCGCAACGCGGTTCATGACGCCGGTGATCCTGTTGAGCGACGGTTATCTGGCGAACGCGTCCGAACCCTGGCGCATTCCTGATTTCTCGACCTACGAGCCGTTTCCGGCGAAGTTCCACGGCGATCCAGACGGATTCCAGCCGTTCCTGCGCGACCCCGAAACGCTGGCACGGGTCTGGGCGAAGCCGGGCACGTCGGGCCTCGAACACCGCATCGGCGGCATCGAGCGCGATTACGACACCGGCGACATCTCGTACGACCCGATCAACCACCACCGCATGACGCTGGTCCGTGCCGACAAGATCGCCGGCATCGCCCGGCAGATCCCGGAACAGGCGGTCGACCAGGGCGAGGCGAGCGGACGTCTGGCCGTCGTCGGCTGGGGTTCGACGTACGGCCCGATCAGCCGGGCGGTGACCGAGCTGCGCGAGGAAGGCATCGCGGCAAGCCACGTCCACATCCGCCACCTATGGCCGTTCCCGGCCAATCTGGGTGCGCTGCTGTCCGGCTTCGAGCGGGTTCTGGTGCCCGAGAAGAACAACGGCCAGCTGGCGACGATCCTGCGCTCGCAATTCCAGATCGAGGTCGAGTCGTTCACGCGGGTGACCGGCCGGCCGTTCAAGATCGAAAACCTCAAGCAGGCGATGACCGCGGCGGTGGAGGGCTGACGCGATGACCGACGCGAAACCACCGGCGGCGCTGCAGCCGAAGGACTACGCCTCGGACCAGGAAGTCCGCTGGTGCCCCGGTTGCGGTGATTACGCGATCATCAAGGCGGTCCAGAAGACCTGCGCGGACCTGCAGCTCGCCCGTGAGCGGACCGTGTTCGTCTCCGGAATCGGCTGTGCCGCGCGTTTCCCCTACTACATGGATACCTACGGTTTCCACACGATCCACGGCCGCGCCCCGGCGATCGCCACGGGCGTCAAGCTGGCCAACCCGGATCTCGACGTCTGGGTCATCGGCGGCGACGGCGACCTGCTGTCGATCGGCGGCAACCACCTGATGCACGTGCTGCGGCGCAACGTCGACCTGACGGTTCTGTTGTTCAACAACGAAATCTACGGGCTGACCAAGGGCCAGTACTCGCCGACCAGCCGGCCGGGCACCCGCAGCCCGTCGACGCCGACCGGCTCGCTCGACAATCCCGTCTCGGCGGCGCACTTCGCCCTGGGCTCTGGCGGCCGTTTCGTCGCGCGCGCGATCGACACGCAGCAGAAGCGGCTGCCCGACATCCTGCGCCGCGCACACGACTTCAAGGGCACCGGCTTCGTCGAGATCTTCCAGAACTGCATCGTCTACAACGACGCTGTATTCAGCGATTTCACCGACCGCGACGTCGCCGACGACCGTCAGATCCACGTCGAGCATGGCGAGCCGCTGCTCTTCGGTCGCGACCGCGACAAGGGCCTGCGTCTCGATGCCCGGACGCTGCGCCTCGAGGTCGTGGCCGTCGGCAAGGACGGCATCGACGAGGCCGACATCCTGGTGCACGACGAGGAGAACCCGACGCTGGCGGCGCTGCTGGCGGCGATGGAGCCGCCGGACTTTCCGGTCGCGCTCGGCATCCTGTACTGCGCGCCGGCGCCGAGCTACGAGACGCAGGTCTCCGAGCAGGTGGCGGCGCTCAGCGGCGGGCAATGGCCCGGCGCGGTCAGCGGCGACATCGACGCGCTGCTGCGCTCCGGCCATACCTGGACGCATCGCTGATACGGCACCGCGGTCGCGCTGCGCAACCGACACGTCACCCGGCTTCGTCGATGAGTCGCTTGAGCCGCACCAGCGGCGCATCGTCGTGTATGGCGCCAACGGCGGCGGAGAAGTGCCCCTGGTCCCTGATGAACAGGTTATCGGCGGGTACCCGCCAACGCTCGGCGAGCTGGCGGCCCTGCTCGAACTGCGTCACCGTGTCGGCGCGCCCCAACACCATGATGATGCGCTCGGGTGCCATGACGGGCTCGCCGAGCGGGTCGGTCAGCGGGCTGAGCCGTGACAGTTGCTCGTCGGTCCAGCCGGCGGCCGCGAGCGCGTGGGCGAGGCCGAAGGTCTTAGCGAGCTCGCTGTCGACGGCGACCTGCTGCATGCTGGCACTGGTGGCGACGAGGTAGAGAAAATCGGGGCGCATCGGTGTCGGCCAGCCGTGCGCCCGCGTCGCCGCAAGCTGGCTGGTCAACGCGCCGAGGCTGGTACCGCCGAGCGCGACGCGGGTACTGCCCTGGCCGCGGGCCCAGGCGATCAGCACCGCGATCTCGCCGAGCGCCGCCTCGAACAGATCGAACGCGCCGCGCGGCGCCGTCGCGATCAGCGGCTCGCCGCCCCAGCGTCCCGGCACCGCGCGACGGTTATGCCACGGCGCCTCGGGTGCGATAACGCGCAGGCCACGGCGAACCAGCCGGTGCGGAATCCCGGTGCTGGTGCCCCACATCTCGGTCTCGACGGCGAGACCGTGACAGAGGATGACCGTGGCGATGTCCGCGGCCGGCTGATCCGGCTCGAAGATCTTCGCCCACGCGGTGTCGTTGGTGGCGTATCCGGGCGATGCAAAGCGGATCCAGGACTCCATGCCGACCGGGCCGGGCACCCGGTGTGAGCGCTGGACATCCGGCGGTCGTTGAGGCGAGCGGTAGAATGCGTCGGGGTCCGTCAGCGCCGCCGCTAGCTCGCCCGCCAGCGCGTCGATCGCGGGAATCTCCCAGCGTACCGGGACGACGTCGAGCTGCGACAGGAACGGCGCCAGCAGGCCGCGACTCGCCATCCAGATGCGGGCGGCGGTGCGCCGCTCCAGCTCGGCCCGGACGAGCCGGCTCGGCGCGCGCCGAACGTTCGAGAAATAGGTCTGCCGCCAGATCCGCTCGACGCGCCCGTATCGCGCCGTCGCCTCGGCCACGCCGGCCAGCGCGCGCTCGAGGAGCCAGCCCGCCGGTCGCCCGCGCTTGAGCGGGACCTCTTCGCCGAACCGCTTCGCGTCACCGTCCGCGACCGAGGCTGCGGCCCATAGTCTCGAAAGCGGGAAATACCATGCCAGGCTGCCGAACGCCGCCCGGTCGAGCCAGGGCCGCGCGATCCAGTCGCCGAACTCGCCGCGCAGAAGGCGGTCGGGCACGAGGCCGCGCGGAAGCCGATCGAGGTTTCGTCCTGCCAAGAGCGCGCTCCGGATGCAGCGTCGGGGATCGGCCGGTCGGCCGGGGGCAACCGTGCCGGACGGTGCCGGTTCGACCCGCACCGGGTCGAGGGCCACCACGCCGTGCACGGTCGCGGAGTATTCGTCACCCTTCATCGATTGTTAAACGAAATCTCGTTAACCGTATGGCGGCAATGTGAAGCAAACCGGAACCTTCGTACCATGACGATGCATTCGCTCGAGCCGCACGCTGCGAACGCGACGGGGAAGCGCCAGAAATCCCGCGCGGCGTCGAGCGGCCCGGCATGGACGACGCTCGGCCTGCCGATGACGGCCGCCCGCGCGATCCGGATCGCGGCACTGGCGATCGTCGTCGCGGCGCACGTCGCCTATGCGTTCCTGGTCAGCGCGCCCGGACACTTCACCATCGACGAGAGCGTCTACCACATGATGGTGAAATCGTTCGCCGAGCGGGGCTCGCTCGAGGTGTGGACGGGTTATGGCGATTCGCCGTCGGCGGAGCTGAAGCACCTGTTCCTGGTGCAGGACGAGCGCGACCCGACCGGAAGCCGTTTCGTACCGCAATATCCGTCGCTCTTCGCCGTCATCGCCGCGCCGTTCTACCTTGCCGCGGGGTTCCAGGGGCTGTTTCACCTGAACCTGCTGGCGCTCATGGCGACGCTGGCCCTCTGCATCGCGACGGCGCAGCGGCTTTTCGGGGACCGGGACATGGCGCTGGATGCCGGCCTGATCCTCCTGCTCGGGACATTCACGTGGGAATATGCGCACGGCGCCTGGCCGCATGCCCTCTCGATGCTGTTCGTTTCCGCGGCAGCGTTTCTGGGAATCACGGCGCTCCGCGAACGGGCAGGCGTCAGGGCGGACGTCGTGGCGTTGTGCGCCGGGCTCGTAATCGGTATCGGTGCCGGCGTTCGCTACGACGCAATCCTGATCACGCCGGCGCTGGCATTGCCGTTCCTGTTCCGCTCACCACCGCGGTTCCGACCGGTGTGCGCACTGGTCCTCGGTCTTGCCCCGGGCCTGCTCGCACTTGCCCTGTTGAACGACGCGAAATTCGGGGTGTTCTCGCCGCTGAGCTACGGCGACCGAACGCCGAACGGACCGCAGTCGGTCGCGTCCTATGCGCCGCTCCTGGCTGCCGGAGCCGCCATGCTGATGGCGCTGTGGATCGCCACGCGGGCGCCCGTCCGCCGGCGCCTCGCCGAGAGACCCTACCAGGCCGCCGCCGGCGTGGCCGTCCTCGTCACCCTCGCGTTGCTCGTGCCGGCGCTGCGCGAACTCGCGTTGCGGCTCGGACACGGCGCCTGGCAAATCGTCGTCGATCTGCGCGTCCGCGATCCGGCGGCGCTCGAATGGGGCGTGACGCGAACCGCCGACGGCGCCGTCGTCTATGGCAACTCCATCAAGAAGGCGCTGCTGCAGAGTTGTCCGTGGCTGGTCGTCGCGCTGATGCCGCTGGCCGGCTGGCTGCGCGGCCGCCTGCAGGCGCCCGGCGTCAGCGTCCTGTTCCTCGGCATCGGCGCCTTCATCGGTGCGTACGCCTACTTCGCGTGGCATGGCGGGTTCGCCATGAACATGCGCTACCTCCTGCCGATCCTTCCCTTCGCCTCGATCCTCGGCGCCTGGGCGATTCGGGCAATCGGACGGGACTTGCCGGCCGCGCGGCGCCGGTTCCTCCTGGCGACGGGGCTTGCCGGCATCGTCGTCTGGGTCCTGCTGTTCCTCCTGCAGGAACATACGGTCGCCGGCATGGAGCCGCTGCTGCTCGACGTGCCGCTGGCGCTCGCCGCCGTCATCCTGGCGCTGCTCGGAGCGCGCCTGCTGCCGTGGCCGACGGTTCGACCGACCGGCTCCGGCCTCGGCCTCGCCGTCACGGCGGCGGCGCTCGCCTGGGCGACGACGGTCACGGCGCTGTACGACCTGCCGCGGTCGACGATTCGGCGCAACCAAAACCACGCGTTCGCGGAACAGGCAGGGCATCTCGTCCACGCCGATTCGATCGTGTTCACGCATTACGCGAGCCAAGTCGGCGGTTTCATCGAGGCCGACCGGATTCGCCGGGCTTTTCCGTTCAACGACGATTTCGCCGATTTTCGGCGTCTCGTGGAGCTGTATCTCGACCGCGGGCGCCCGGTATACGTGGCGTTCGATGAGGAGTATTGGGACCGCGTGGCGGCGGAAGACCTGCTCGAGGGTCTCGACGCGGTGCCGCTATTCGACGACGGCTACACGAGGCTTGCGCGCGTCGAGCGACGTTGACCCGGAACGGGAAAGCCCTTCAGAAGGGCTTAACCTTGGCCTGCTACGCTGCGATTCCGGCGGCGGCCAAGGAACCGGCCGCCAGGCGCCGGACCGGAACGCGATGAAGCTGATCGTCCAGATACCCTGCCTCAACGAGGAAGCCACGCTGCCACAGACGGTGGCGGACATCCCGCGCCGGATTCCGGGCATCGAGACGGTCGAGATCCTGATCGTCGACGACGGCTCGACCGACGGCACCGTCGACGTGGCGCGACGCATCGGCGTCGATCACATCGTTCGACACAAGAACACGAAAGGGCTGGCACGGGCGTTCCGGACGGGAATCGATGCCTGCCTGCGGCGCGGCGCCGACATCATCGTCAATACCGACGGCGACAACCAGTATTGCGGCGCCGACATCCCCAAGCTGATCGACCCGATCGTCGAGGGCAAGGCGGACATCGTCGTCGGCGACCGACAGACCCAGACGATCCCGCATTTCTCGACCTTCAAGAAGCTGCTGCAGAAACACGGCAGCGCCGTCATCCGGCGCGTCTCGCGCGCGGCCGTCCCCGATGCCGTGAGCGGGTTCCGGGCAATTTCGCGGGAGGCGGCATTACAGCTGAACATCATCTCACCGTTCAGCTACACGATCGAGATGCTGATCCAGGCCGGGCGCAAGCAGATGGCGGTCACGTCGGTGCCGATCCGGACCAACCCGAAGACACGGGATTCGAGACTGTTCCGGAACATCCCGCAGTTTCTCGAACGGTCGCTCACGACGATGGTGCGGATGTATTCGATGTTCCGTCCGCTCAAGGTCTTCTTCCTCATCGGCCTCGCGTTCTCGCTGGTCGGCGCGCTGCCGGTGATCCGGTTCCTGATCCTCTACTTCATGGGCGAGGGCCAGGGTCACATCCAGTCGCTCGTGCTCGGCGGCGTACTGCTGGTAATCGGCGTCATGACGTTCCTGATCGGTCTCGTCGCCGATCTCATCAGCTTCAACCGGCAGCTCGTCGAGATGACGCTGGAAAAAGTGCGCCGCATCGAGTTGCAGCTGGGAATCGTCGAGGCCGACGACCAACCGGCCCAGCAGCCCGAAAAGGCGGGCCCGCGCCGGCGCGAGGGAGGCGCGGCCAAGAAGCCGGGTCTTCGCGTCGCCGGCAGGAGTTGACCGGCCCGGGCGGCGCGTTGCCGACCCCCAAGTCGGCGTCCCGGCGCTTGCCCGCCCCGACCCGCCGCGTGCCGGGGATCCGGCCGCAACGATAAACAAATCTTAAGGAAGCCGCCCTATCGTGGCCCCGGAGCCGGGCCGCTCGGCGCCGCCCAAACGCGCCGCTACGCCTTGTGGCCCTGCGCATCGGCTGACGGCCGACCGCCCGACCGACGGGACACGGAGGAGACATATGATCAGGAACGCACTCGCCGCGGTCGGATTGCTGGGTCTCTGGCTGGCCGTTCCCGCGGGCGACGCGCACGCCTATCTCGATCCCGGTACCGGCAGCTTTCTCGTGCAGATGCTGATCGGCGGTATCGCCGCCGGCGCCGCAGCCATCAGCCTGTACTGGTCGCGCCTGAAGGCCCTGGTGCTGGGCTCGCGGCCGCACGAGCGCAGGGGCCGCGACCGCGAAAATGGGCGCTCAGAAGCCGATCGCCATGGCTGAGCCCCTGGCGGATCCCGGCTCTTTCCGGGACCCGTCCGGACATGTCTACCTGCTCGACGGGCAGGTCTACCGCACCGTGCTCCAGCCGGCCGCCGACGCCTACGAGGCGCTGTGCACGAGCGGCCTCTTGGACCAGCTCGTCCGCGAGCGCTGGGTCGTCGCGACCGAGGAGGTACCGCACGGGACCCTGGCGCACGTTGGCGACGACGCGGTCCACGTATTGCGGCACGAGCGAATTCCGTTCATCTCCTATCCCTACGAGTGGCCGTTCGCGATGCTCCACGAGGCCGCACGCTTCCATCTCGATCTGCAGCTCGAGGTGCTGGACGACGGTTTCGCCCTAGCGGACGCCAGCGCCTATAACGTCCAGTTCATCGGCGCACGGCCGGTATTCATCGATCTGTTGTCGTTCAGGCCCTATCGGCCGGGCGAGTTCTGGGCGGGCTACCGGCAGTTCTGCGAGCTGTTCCTGGCGCCATTGCTGATGCGCGCCTATCTCGGCATACCGCACAATGCCTGGCTGCGGGGCAGTCCCGACGGCATTCCGATCCGCGATTTCGTGAACATCCTTCCGCTGAGGCGCAAGCTGTCGCCGCGGGTGCTCATGCACCTCGTGCTCCAGGCGCGGATGACGCAAAGGGCCCACGCGAGAGCCGGCGAGGCGATCGCCAGCGTCCGCAGGGGCGATCTGTCGCCGGCCGGTTACCGCGGTATCCTGTCGCAATTGCGGCGCTGGATCGACAGCCTCCGCCCGGCGCACCGCGGCACGTCCGAGTGGGGGCATTACGCGGCCTCCCACACGTACGAGCCGGCCGAATACGACGCCAAGCGCCGCTTCGTCGCGAAGTTCACACAGGCGGTCAAGCCTGCGATTCTGCTCGACCTGGGCTGCAACAGCGGAGATTTCTCACTGACCGCGCTGGAGGCCGGCGCCGGTTACGCGGTCGGGTTCGACGGCGATCCGCAGGCCCTGGACATGGCGTTCGAACGCGCCCGCGATACCGGTCGCATGTTCCTGCCGCTGCATACGGACCTCACAAATCCCAGCCCCGACCTGGGCTGGCGGCAGTCGGAGCGCAAGGGGTTCGGCCGGCGCTCCAAGGCGGACGCGCTGCTCGCCCTGGCGCTGCTCCACCATCTCGCGATCGCCCGCAACATTCCGCTCGACCAGGCAACGCGCTGGCTGGTCTCGCTCGCACCGACCGGCGTGATCGAATTCGTTCCGAAGCCCGACCCGACCGTGCAGACGATGCTCGCCCTGCGCGACGACATCTTCCCCGATTACACAGTCGAGAATTTCCTGGCGCTGATCGGACGATCCGCCCGGATCGTGACGACAGCCGAGGTCTCCGCCACGGGGCGCACGCTGGTCTGGTATGAGCGTTGAAGCCCAGCCGTCGGTTGGACCACGGCTCGCCGGCCTTGCGGGCCGTCTCGCCACACTGCCGCTGTACCCGGCCTTGTTCGCGCTGTATTTCGTCGTCCGCCTGTACGCCGACAACATGGCGCTGTTCGGCGTAGGCGACATCGTCCGGCCCGCCGTAGCCCTCGCCGGACTGGCGATCGTCACCCAGCTTGCCGTGCGGCACGGGTTGCGAGCGAGCGCGCACAACGCGGCCGCCGGCACGTTTGCGCTGTTCTTCGTGCTCACGCTGGCCGGCGAGTTCGCCCGCTTCCTGGGGCCGAGCTTCGTCGGCAGCGCAGGCTTTGCGCTCGTCGCGCTGGTCGTCCTGCTCATCGGCTTTGCCGGAGCCAAGAGCTACCGCACGACATCGATCCTCAACCTGTTCACCGCCGCCCTGCTCGTGCTGCCCCTGTACAACATCGCGCGGGCGCAGATCGGCGAGTCGCCGGTGTCGGCCGGCGTTCGGCTGGCGCAGGCGCGCCTAGCGACGGTTCCCGATGTTCCGCCGTCGATCATTCACGTGACGCTCGACGGGTATTCGCGAGGCGACGTCCTGACCGAAGTCTATGGCTACGACAATGCCCCGTTCCTGCGCTCGCTCGAGGCTATGGGCTTTGCGGTATTCGACGCGGCCCGGTCGCCCTACAACCAGACGCTGCCCAACATGGCCGCGGTCTTTTCGGGGGAATATCTCGATTTCGGCCGCCTCGAGCGGGAAACCCTCAACGCCGACGACATGCGCCGCATGCTGGGACGGCACGTCGGCGATTCCCCCGTCATGGCGTTCCTGCGGCGGCTCGGATACACGATTCTGGCGACGGACACGGGATACGAATTCTTCGACTTCCGCAACGTCGACAGGCTGAGCAGCCCCCGCCGAGGTGCTTCCCCTTTCAGCCTATTCGAGGCAACTTTGTACAGGCGGTCCGGTCTCAACGTGCTCGTTACCCGCGGCCGCGATCTCGTGCTGGGGGCGGACGACGGCGCGGCCACGCGGGGCTCGCTCGGCTGGGTCGCGCGCCACGTCAACGAGCTCGTACGGCACGCCTTCAGCGCCCCCTTCCCCGAGACGGCCCGCGGACCCTATTTTCTCTACCAGCACATCCTGAGTCCCCATCCACCCTTCACGATCGATCGCGACGGCCAAGACTGGGCGCGTTACGCCAACCTGTTCTATGAGATCATCGACGGGAGCCACGTCATTCACGGCAGCGATGCAATACGGAAAGCGTACATCGCCGGGTACTCGGAAAAGCTCGCCTACACCAACCGTGCCCTCCAGGGCCGTGTCACCGAACTGATCGACGCGACGCCGGGTCCGGTCATCGTCATCCTGCACGGCGATCACGGTGGCGGCGCCTATTTCGAGCAGCAGGACGGGGACGCGACCTGCGTCCGCGAGCGCTTCTCGCCACTGCTGGCGATCTATGCCTCGGATCCGGCATGGCACGAGGCGATCGTCGAAAAGCTGCGGCGCAGCCCGAACCTCGCGAACATCTACCCGGCGATCTTCGATTCCGTGTTCGGGACGGAGTTGGGCCTCGCCGCGTCGCGCAGCGAGTTCATGTCGTGGAGCGATCCGTTCCGCCCCCAGCTGATGGCCGACGAACGTCTCGCCGCCCCGTGTGGCGGGCGCTGAGCGGCGACGCGAGCGAGACCTGCGCCGCCGGCGCGGCCGTTAGTACATCATCCACTTGCGTGGAATCGGTACCGTCCCGCTCCCCCACCCGTCCACCCAACGGTATCGTACCCTGTGGGTGGCCGGGTGGGGGAGCGGGCTGGAGCGAATTAATCGGATAATGCTCTAGCGCTGCAGGCAGAGATCGAGCTGGTCGCGCCAGTCCGGCAGCATGATTCCGAATGTCTCGTGCAGCTTGCGGCAATCGAGCACCGAGTAGGCCGGGCGCGCCGCCGGAGTCGGATAGTCGGCCGTCCCGATCGGCATCACCCGTTTTGCCGCGACGGTCTCGCCGGCCTTGCGCAAACCGTGCACGATCGCCTCTGCGAACCCGTGCCAGCTCGTCTCGCCGGCCGCCGCCAGATGATAGATGCCGCTGCGCTCGGCCAGCGCATCGATTTCGGCCGGCGCCGCTGAGCGGGCCAGCAGGGCGGCGGTCGCCTCGGCAACGGCCCGCGCCCAAGTCGGCGCGCCGCGCTGATCGGCGACGATCCGCAGCTCGTCCCGCTCGCGCGCGAGGCGGCGGACGGTCAGCAGAAAATTCCCGCCCCGCATCGAATAGATCCAGCTCGTGCGCAGCACCAGCCACGCGCCGCCGACCGCCGCGATGGCCCGTTCACCGGCAAGTTTGCTGCGGCCATAGGCATTCGCCGGGCCCACGGCATCGGTCTCCGTGTAGGGCCGCGTCGCGGTGCCGTCGAAAACATAGTCGGTCGAGTAATGCAGCAGCGGAATTTTCAGCCGCTTCGCCTCCTCGGCGAGCACGCCCGGCGCGTCGCCGTTTATCGCCTGCGCGAGTGCCGATTCTTCCTCCGCGCGGTCGACCGCGGTGTAGGCCGCCGCATTGATGATGAGCGACGGCGCGTGCCGCCGGATCGTCTTCGTGATGCTGTCCGGCGATGCGAGATCGAGTTCGTGGCGCCCAACCGACACGGCGGTACCGAGCGGCGAAACCGTGCGCCGCAACTCCCAGCCGACCTGACCGGTCCCGCCGATCAGCAAGATCGGAGACGGGCCGGCCATCAGCCGCCCTCGTCGAAGACGGGAAGTCGGGTCCGATCGATCTGCATGAGCCGCGGTGCAGCCTGGTCCTTGTCGGAAACGATGGGGTCCGGCAACGGCCAGTCGATGCCGATGTCGGGGTCGTTCCAGAGGATCGCCAGTTCCACCTCGCGGTCGTAGAAATCCGTGCATTTATAGGCGAACAATGCGCGCGCGCTGAGTACGCAGAAGCCGTGGCCGAAACCTTCCGGAATCCAGAGCTGATGCCCGTTCTCGGCAGACAACACGGCCCCTGTCCAGCGACCGAATGTCGGCGAGCCCACCCTGAGGTCGACGGCGACATCGAATACCTCGCCCTCGAGCGCATAGACCAGCTTGCCCTGGCCGCGGGGGTTCTGCAGATGTATGCCGCGCAGGACGCCTCGCCGCGACATTGACACGTTGTCCTGTACGAAGGTGCCGGCGATGCCGGACGCAAGATAGCGTTGCGCGTGCCAGATCTCCTGGAAGAAGCCGCGATCGTCGCCGTATCGATCGGGCTCGACGAGCAGGACGCCCGACAGCCCGGTTTCCGTGACCTTCATGCGGTTTCCCGCCCGAGCAGGCCGATCAGATATTCGCCGTAACCGTTCTTCGCCAGCGGCTCCGCCAAACGCCGCAGCTGCTTGTCGTCGATGAAGCCCATGCGCCAGGCGATCTCCTCGACGCACGAGATCTTCAGCCCCTGGCGCGCTTCGACGACCTCGACGAACTGCGCCGCCTGCAGCAGCGACTCGCAGGTCCCGGTATCGAGCCAGGCGGCGCCGCGCCCGAGCATCTCGACCTGCAGCGCACCGCGTTCGAGATAAGCGCGGTTGACGTCGGTGATCTCGAGCTCGCCGCGCGCCGAGGGTTTCAGGTTGCGCGCGATCGACACGACATCGTTGTCGTAGAAATAGAGGCCGGTCACGGCGAAGTTCGACTTCGGGCGCGCCGGCTTTTCCTCGATGGCCGTCGCCCGTCCCGTCGCGTCGAAGCTGACGACACCATAGCGCTCCGGATCCCGCACCCAGTAGGCGAATACGGTTGCACCCTCACGTCGTGCGGCGGCGGCCTGCAGCCGGCGGGCAAGCCCCTGACCGTAGAAGATGTTGTCTCCGAGCACGAGGCAGACCGGATCGCTGCCGACAAATTCCGCGCCGATGATGAAGGCCTGCGCCAGCCCCTCGGGCTTCGGCTGCACGGCGTAGGAAATGCGGGTACCCCACTGCGATCCGTCGCCAAGCAGGCGCTCGAACGCTTCCGAATCCTCGGGCGTGGTGATGACCAGAACGTCTCGAATCCCGGCCAGCATCAGCACCGACAGCGGATAGTAGATCATCGGTTTGTCGTATACCGGCAGCAGCTGTTTGCTCACCGCCTTGGTGATCGGATAAAGCCGCGTCCCCGACCCGCCGGCGAGGATGATCCCCTTGGTGACCGCCGGCGCCGTCATGGGTTGGCCCCGCGCCCCGCCGTCGCGCCGAGGCCGATGCGCTCGACGCGGTATTCGCCCGACAGGATACGCTCCCACCACGCGCGATTGTCGAGATACCACGCCACCGTCTTGCGGAGACCGCTCTCGAAGCTCTCGCGGGGTTGCCAGCCCAATTCGCGGGCCACCTTCGT
>JBFHDX010000099.1:0-14044 GCA_041584475.1 Alphaproteobacteria bacterium | reverse complement strand
TCGGCTTGCCCGGCAGCGCTTCGCTGAGCAGCGGCGCATAGAAGTTGGCCCATTTGGCGGAGCCGCCCGACTCCGAAAACGGAATCACGAATTCGACCGTCTTCCCGGACAGATCGAGGCTCTCCGCCCCGGTCGCAGCCGTCGACAAGCCGGTTGCACTTGCGCATATGGCCGCGAGGCCGGCAGCCGCCCGGTATGCGGCCGTTCTGATGTCCTTCATTTTCGTTCTCCCTATCGGTTTGTTCTGAATTTTTCGTGTTGTTCCAGGTTCCGTTCAGTCACGCCGTCGGTCCTCCGGACAAAGCCCGAATGACGGACCTCGGACCAACCCACGTACCAACATGGCACAGCAGGCACATTTCTTTCAAATTCATCCGGCGACCGGCAAGAACCCAATGTGGCAATTGGTTGCCGGCCATTTCGCTTGGTCCTTGATACCTGCGGATTCGCGCCCGTCGCGGCGCCGCTGCCCGGGACGAATTCAACTGTCTGGAACGGTTCGCCCGCAGGCGCTCGAGTATGAGCGCGGGACAATCACGACGGCGCGCATTTCCCGGCGTGAAGCGCGAGAATGGTCTCCGCGAGGCGGCGGTAATCCTCCGGCAGGCCGTCGGGAAAGCTCGCGGCAGGGTCGAGATCGGCCAGCCATTGCTGGCGTACGGCCGTTGCCGTCGCCATGGTTCCGCCGATGCCCAAATCTTCCAGGGTCTCGGCAACCGCGCGCATTTCCGCGGCCCGCCGCTCGCCATGGCGGGCGGCCCGTTCCAGCATGTAGCCGGCGCGGCGCTTCCAGTCCATGCCGGGGAAACTCTTCTCCAGGGAATCCATGATCCGGTCGTCGATGCCGGCCTTGACGGCGGCCAGGACGCACTCGATGGTCAGGGCTTCGATCCCCTTGATCATTACGCTGCGCACCATCTTCACGGTCGACGCGTCACCGACGACGTCGGAAATGATCTCGTAGTTCATGTTCAGCGCCGCGAACAGCGGCTCCGCGCGCCGGGCACCCGGCCCGCCGATCAACAAGGGGGTCCGGTGGAGGTCGGGATGCACGGGCGCCATGACGGCGACATCGACGTAATGACCGCCCGCCCGACCTATGCGGTCCGCGGCACGGCGTTTCTTCGCGGGCGCCGCCGAATTGATATCGAGATAGAGCGGTCCGGCACCGAGGGCGGGCAGCACGCTCTCGGCCGCGTCCAGGGTCGCATCGGCGGTCACCGCGGAGACGATGATATCCGCGCCCCCGACCGCCTCTACCGCCGACGACGCCGGCGTGACGCCGTGCCGGGCGTAATCCTCCAGCTTGGCATCCCTGGTCCGCTCACTATCGGTCTTTATGTCGTAGGCGCGCATCGCCATATCGGCTTCCGATCGCCAGCCCCCGGCAAGGGCCTGCCCGGCCTCGCCGAAGCCGATGAAGGCGATGGTCTCGCTCAAACGGGCGCGGTTTTCGTTCATCTCCAAGGCTCGTTGCATGGCGGGCTCAGCATCGGTGGGCGGCATACCCGTCCGCCACCGCCATCTCATAGCACACCCCGCAATCGCGTCCACGAGCGCGCCCGCCTCGCCGTCGGAGGATGATGCCGTTTCGCCGCCGTGGCAGGATTCGGACGCCGTGGTGGCTCCTGTTCCGCACGGTCCCGCGGCCGGTAGCGGCGGCAACGGTCGCACGGGGGAAGTCCGCGAGCCGCGATCGTCGCGTGAATGGCGCGCCACCACCCTTGTCGTGCATCGACCGCGCGTTATCGTACGGCGAGTCAGTTGGCACCGGGAGCAGACCATGTTCGAGAAATTCGAGCGTACCGAAATCGTCGCCCCCGATCGCGGTTACGGCCCGGCCACGATAAATCTGAGACACGGCGGAGACGGCCCGCCCCTGCTGCTCCTGCACGGCAATCCCCTGACGCACGTCTCCTGGCACAAGATCGCCGACGCCCTGGCGACGCGGTTCCACGTCGTCGCGACCGACCTGCGCGGCTATGGCGACAGCGTCGGCCCGGAAGACGGCGGCGAGAACCACATCAACTATTCCTTCCGCGCGATGGCGCAGGATCAGGTGGATGTGATGGCCGCGCTCGGCTTCGAGCGCTTCCAGGCGGCGGGGCACGACCGCGGCGCGCGCACCTTGCACCGCATGTGCCTCGACCACGCGGGCCGGATCGAGCGGGCCGCGGTCGTCGATATCCTTCCCAACCGCCACATCTGGAACAATGCCTCGAAGGATTGGGCGATGAAATCCTGGCATTGGCTGTTCATGGCCCAGCCCTACGATATGCCGGAGCGGATGATGGCGGGCGTTCCGGCGCGTTATTACATGGAGAAGAAACTCTCCAAGACGGGCGTCGGCCTTGCGCCCTTCTCGGACGAGGCGTTCGACGAATACGTCCGTTGCTTCACCTGGAAGACGATCCGGGGATCCTGCGAGGACTATCGCGCCTGTGCGACCTCGGATCTGGAAATGGACGAGGCGGACTTCGATGCGGGCCGTCGGGTTGACTGCCCGCTACTGGTGATCTGGGGCGCGCGCAGCCACACCGGGACGGTCTACGGCGATGTGCGCGAGATCTGGCAGGAATACGCGAACTCGACCGTCGAGGGCGGTCCGATCGATTGCGGTCACTACGTGCCCGAAGAGGCGCCAGAGGAGACGCTGGAAGCGTTTCTCGGTTTCTTCGCCGGGAACTGACCGGACTTCTCGGCTCGGCACAACACAGGGCCTGGAACGGACGAAGCGTCGCGAAACCGCAAGGAAACTGGGCTCATCGACGCCGCATCTGTTCGATCTGCGGCCGCGGTTCGGCGAATCCGGGGCGCTGCCGACGCCGGCAAACGAACACCCCTATTTGCCGGGCGCGGGGGTGCGAGCGAGGTTGGTTGCAGGGGCCCGGACCTATGCCGAACAATCTTCGGGTGGCCCGGTAAGGCCACCTGAGACGAACGCGCCGGCGTCGCCGGCGCCTGAATCAGCTACCGCGAATTTGGCCGCGGACAGCAGAGACGACCCATACGTCTTGGAAAACCGGGCCAGATGATCCCGCTGCGCGGAATGGCGGCATGGACACTGAATGAAATATACAATATTATTAATTCAAGCGGCCTCCCATCAAATAAGGGCAGAGCAATCATGAGCGTCCGAGAAGCCAACGACGAATGCCTCAAACGCATCCTGAAGGGTACCGCCACTTTGGTCGATATCCGCGTCGCCGGCGATGTCGTCCCCGGCTTGGAGGACATGACCATATATCACGCGGGTCCGCCGGTTTCGTGGGACCGCATGTGTGGACCGATGCGCGGCGCCGTCATCGGCGCCTGCCTGTTCGAGGGCTGGGCGCGCACCCCGGAGGAGGCCGTCGCCCTGGCCGAGGCCGACAAGCTCCGCTTCGATTCCTGCCATAACCACAGGGCCATAGGGCCGATGGCCGGCATCATCACGCCGTCCATGCAGGTGCACGTCGTGCGCAACGAGGCCTTCGACATCGACACCTACTCGACCCTTTACATGGGGATCGGCAAGGTTCTCAGGCATGGCGCCTACGACCAGTCGGTGCTCGACCGGCTGGCGTGGATGAACAGTGAACTCGGCCCGTTGCTGCGCGACGCCATTCGCCGTGCCGGCGGCATCGACCTGAAGAATATCGTCGCTCAGGCCTTGCAGATGGGTGACGAACTGCACAACCGGAACAAGGCGAGCAACTCGTTGCTGCTGGTCGCTCTTGCGCCGCATCTGGTGGCGACCAGCCCAGCACGGAAGGCGGAAAAAGCCATCACGTTCATCGACGGCGCCGGGCACTTCATACTCAACAGCGTCATGGCGGGATGCAAGGGCATGCTCGATGCGGCCAGCGGCGTTGAGGGCTCGACAATCGTCACGGCTATTGCGCGCAACGGCGTTGAGACCGGCATCCGCGTCAGCGGCACGGGCGATCGTTGGTTCACGGCCGCGGCGCCCATGATCGAGGGGGTCTATTTCCCCGGCTACGGCCCGGAAGATGCCAACCCGGATCTCGGCGATTCGGCCATCACCGAGACCGCCGGTCTGGGATCCTTCGCCATGGCCGGCGCCCCGGCTGTCGTTCAGTATATCGGGGGCACTCCGCAGTTCGCGCTGGAGACGACCTTGAAGATGTATGAAATCACGGCGGGCGAACACGAAGCCTTTCAGATCCCCAACCTCAACTTCCGAGGGACACCGTTCGGCATCGACGTTCGCAAGGTCGTGGAAACCGGCATTGCGCCGGTTATCAACACCGGGATCGCCCATCGCAAACCGGGCATCGGCCAGATCGGCGCCGGGCTCACCGAGGCCCCTATGGGCTGCTTCGTAAAGGCCCTCGAAGCGATCGCCGAGATCAAGGGCGTGGCGGCGTAACGGCGGGTCCGCGCCGACTCAGTCCTCCAGCGCCGCCAGGATATTCGCCAGACGTGCGTTGCCGCCCGCCGGCGGCCGCCACTCCACATGGACCACCTCGATTCCTTCGGAGCGGAGATTTTCCGTGAACATCGAGAGACCGATATTGACCACCTTGAGCCGCTGCTCGAAGATCTTTGGTGCCGGAGATTTCATCGACCGCTTCCTCTCAGTTCACAGCTAATTTTCGATCCGCGGCAACCAGGGCGGCGAAGCGCGCCGCCTCGGCATTCGTCGGAAACACCTGCACGCCCGCCTCGGTGAGCTGGCGGATCTGGTGGTTCAAATTCTGCGGGTCGCCCGACGTGCCAATGACCGATGCTGCCACCGCTAACCCGCGCCCGGCGCCAGCATGAGCTGCCTGCAGGTCGCCGAGAGCCTCGACCACCGGTGCCGCCGGATCGTCGTGCGCTCCGACGCCGAGCACCAGATCGAGAATCAGCACGCCGACACCGGAGTCGGGTGACAGGCTCCTAATGAGCTCGGCTCTCGGCTCGGGCGCGATCATCGGATGCGGCCGCCCCACGGTGTAGGCGTCGTCACCGAGATCCATAATTCGGTGCTTCTCGGACCGATCCGGCAGCTCCCCGTTGAACTCGACATCGCCGAGCTCGTGCTTCAACAGCAGGTGCGCCTCGTGGGCCAGCGTCCCACCGGTGTAAAGCCCGAGAACCCGCGTGCCGGCAATATCACCGTCGCGGCGAACCGCGTCGAGCCGAGCCTCAACCGCTGCCGGTTCGCTGAACGCCGACTTAGTCCGGGTCTTGCCGCGCAGCCGCGCCACGGCTGCATCGGCCGCCTCATCGAGGGTAGCTGCGGTCAACGTTGCGTCACCAAATCTCCCCGTACTGCCGAGACAGCAAACGATCACTGGTTTGTCGATTTCATTCAGCGCATCATGCAGGCGGGGCACTACCTCTTCATGCGGGGGTTTGGAAATCAAGACGATCGCTTCGGTCGTCGGATCGGCGGCCAGGGCCCGAAGGGCGAACAGGGTCATCATTCCGCCGACCTCGGCGGACAGATCGCGCCCACCCACTCCGATCCCCTGCGAGATGCCCTCGCCGAACTGGGCAAGGCGCGAAACGACCGCCTGCAGCCCGGTACCGGAGGCGGCAACGCAGCCGATGCGTCCTCGCGAGGTAACGTTGTAGAAGCCGATGCCGACGCCGTTGAGATATGCGGTGCCGCAGTCGGGCCCCATGCAGAGCAGACCTCGGGCAACTGCTTCTCGTTTGAGCTCCACCTCGTGGGCGATGGGGACATTGTCACTGAACACGAAAACGTTGAGGCCACGGCGCAGCGCCCGTCGGGCCTCGAAGCGGACGAACTCGCCAGGTACGGAGATGGTTGCAAGATTGGCATCCGGCAGGAGGCGAAGCGCCGAATCCAGAGTATGGGGGGCAACCTCTGCGCTCTCGCTTTCGAGGTGCCGACGTTCGGCAAGCAGATCCTTCATCCGTTGGAGCGCTGATATCGCTTGATCCTCGTTATCCGCGTCGACACTGAGGATCAGGTCCTCCGGTGTTGCGGCCTCGCTTTCCGACGAGGCGAGCCCGGTCTGCGCGAGTAGAGCCTTGTTGGTATCGGTGCCCATGAAGGCGGCAACTTCGCGAACGCCTTCGTCCGCCTTGACCTGTGCCGCGACGCGCATCAGCACGACCGAGTCCTGATAGAAAGATGGCAAGATTTCGGTTCGGATGGACACGATCTATCTCCTGGCAAACATTTTGCGGACCACGGGTCTGTCACGGGCGCCACGGGCCGATGGTCGGGTTTCGAGCTGGATACGGAACGGCATTACGGCTCCGGCGAGGGCATCCCACCCCGACGTCGCGCCCATCCGGCCGATCGCATGCAGCCACGATTCGACGTCGAGGCGAGCCGAGCCGGCAATCGCGGCAAGTGTGCGGTGCAGCGCCTCACTTCCGTATCCGATTGCGGCGCAGTCCAGGTGGGCGTAGCTGATGGCATTGGTCTTCCTGCGCGCCGCGGGCAGGACGAACCGTGCAAGACTGGCAGCCAAATCAGCCCGGCCCACGGCGTAAAGCCCGATCAGAAGCCCGCCGAGGTAGTCGTCACCCGATGGGGTCAGCCCGGGGCCGAGTCCGATCAATCCAGCCGCCTCTGGGGGTGGTGGGAGAGCCCGCTGCCATTGCCGGCATCGGGCGTCCTCGACCCACCGCTCCAGTGCCAGAAGACCGGGCGCGGCGGCGTTCAAAACGCAGTCAGAACCGCATGAACGCGCAGGCGGGAGGCGCCGGGAAGTCGGACGAAAGATCGGCCCCAGCCCGGCCTTGGGCGCGCGACTGGCGGCACCCTGCATGATCGATTCGAGCCTTGCCCGCGCCGAACCGTCCAGACCCATGATTTGGCTCGGTTCCCAGATCTTCGCCCGGCCCATATGGAGAACGGTGCGACTGCCGACACGAAGCGACTCGCCCACGACCTCGGCGGCTTGATCTGCACCGAAATCCAGACGTCGCCAATCGACCACCTCGGGTATCACGCAGCGTACATTCAGCGGGCCGGGATCGATCGACGGGCTGCAGAGGCAGACGATATCTCCGCTTGCGGAACGCAGATAGACCGAACGGCGAAATCGGGCGAACGCAGTCCAGCGCCGGTTCCGCGACAGCCCGTCGCGGGCCGGCCGACCGAGGTCCAGCACCGGGGCGAATAACGAGTGCCGGCCATGGTCTTTGACGACCTCATGCGGCGATGCCGTCGGTAACGCTCCGGACTCACGCATCGGGCACCACGCTGGTTCCCGCCTCGCCCCTGAGCGCCGCAAGGCAGTCGTCGAGGTGGGCGATGACGACGCGCTGGCCGCCGCCCTCGATGAACTGGATCGCCGCCTCCACCTTCGGTCCCATGCTTCCGGCCGGGAAATGGCCGTCCTCGAGGTGGCGACGAATCTCGGAGATGGTAACAACGTCCAGCTGGCGCTGGTCGGGCTTGCCGAAGTTGATGGCAACGCCGCTTACCCCGGTCAGGATCAGCATGTGTTCAACACCGAGCACGTTGGCCAGCAGCGCCGAAGAGCGGTCTTTGTCGATTACGGCCTCGACTCCGCGCCGGACCCCATTGGGCTGGCGCACGACCGGAATGCCACCGCCTCCGGCGGCGATGACCACCGAGCCGCGCCGGGCAATCGCATCGATCAACGAGATATCCACGATGTGACGGGGCGATGGCGAAGGTACCACTTGCCGCCAGCCACGGCCGGCGTCCTCGTGCATGGTCCAGCCCATCTCCGTCGCCAGGGCCCTGGCCTCTTCCTCGGTGTAGAAATAACCGACCGGCTTTGCCGGATCGGAGAATGCCGGATCGTCGGGATCAACCTCGACCTGGGTGAGCAGGCACACCACATGGCGCGGATTGCCGGACTCGCGCAGCGCGTTTTCGAAGGCCTGCATCAGGACGTAAGCGATGCCGCCCTGGCTGTTGGCGACGCAGATATCCATCGGCATCGGCACGACCCTGTGACGGGCGAGCGCCTGGCGCAAGAGCACCTTGCCGATGCCGGGGCCGTTGCCGTGGGTCACGATCAGCTCGTTGTCCATTTCCAGCAACGGCAAGAGAGCGTGTCCTGCGCGGGCCGCGATCTCGAATTGCTCTTCGCCGGTCCCCTTGATGCCAGCCGGATGAATCGCATTGCCGCCAACGGCTACGACCAGACGGCGAGGAGGGTCGCGAGGATCGTATCCGCCGGCCATCGCCTCATGTCCCTTTCATCTGTCTTGGCAACCACAGTGCGATCTCGGGAAACGCGATCATCAGTATTGTGAAGACCAGCATGATCAGGACGAAGGGCAGGGTCCCGCGCATCACCTCCGAAATCGGGCCGCCATCGGGGCGCACGCCCTGGACGACATAGAGATTCATGCCGACCGGCGGGGTGATCATGGCAATTTCGCTCATCAGGACGATGAAGATCCCGAACCAGATCGGATCGCCGTTCACGGCGGTGACGATGGGATAGGCGATGGGGATGGTTGCTACCTGGATCGACAGCACCTCGAGGAAACAGCCGAGTATGAGGTAGAAGCCGATCATGACGAAGAGAAGCGCGGTGAGCGACAGGTCGAACGACACCACCCATTTCGTCATCAACTGGGCGACGCCCAGGAGGCTCAGTGTCAGGTTGAGGATGAACGCACCAACGATAATCAACAGGATCATGCCGGTGAGCTGGGCCGTATGCTGAAAGGCGGTGTGGAGCATGGCGAAGCTCAGCTTGCGCTCGACGGCCGCGAACACGAGCGCCGTGAGTACGCCGAGAGCCGCGGATTCCGTAGGGGTCGCAATGCCGAAATAGATGCTGCCCATGACAATGACGAAGATGACCAGTGGCGGAATCAATCCGCCGAGCGAACGCCATCGTTCCTCCCAACTGGGAACCCGGACATCCCGCCTGCCGCCGCCGGAGACCGCGTGGGCGGCGGCGATGTAAAGCATGAACAGGCCGGTCAGCAGCATCCCGGGGATGATTCCCGCGACGAACAGCTGGCTGATCGAGTTGTTGGTCAGGCTCCCGTAGATCAGCAGTGCGATGCTGGGCGGAATCAAGATCCCCAGCGTACCGCCCGCCGCCAGCGAACCCAGGGCCTGGGGCTTGGGATAGCCACGCTCGTTCAGCGCGGGCAGGGCGACGGTGCCGATGGTGGCGGCGGTTGCGAGGGACGAGCCGGTGGTGGCCGCGAACAGCGAACAGCACCCGACATTGGTATGCAGAAGGCCGCCGGGCAGCCGGCCGAGCCAGATCGACAGTGCGCCGTACATGCGGTCGGCCACACCGGATCGCAGCAGGATCTCACCCATGAGGACGAAAAGCGGAACGGCCGTAAGGATATTCTCGTTCTGCACGCCCCAGACGACGTTGCCGATTGAATTGATGAACGGGGCGCCGAACATTACGACCCCGCCGAAGACCCCGAGCCCGACCATCACGACGGCGATCGGCATGCCGATCAAAAGCATGGCGAGGCCGCAGAAGAAGACGATGAAGACTTCGAGGATACCCATGGCGAGCTCCCGCCGGCCTACTCCGCCGCCTTGCCAACCTGTTCGGTCGCCCGGCTCCTGACCGCCGCGAGCTCTTCGCCGAGTTGTTCGGCGGACGCCTTGGGGCTGAAGGCGATACTAAGGGCCTCGATGCGTCCCTTGAGCAGATAGGCGGTAGCGCGAACAGCCAGGATCGCGGAGACTACCGCGAATGTCGCGAGGCCTGCATACCAGAGGCTTTGCGGATAGACGAGCGGTGTCGCCCAAGGTGTCGGCGCCGTGCTGTGGTATTCGATCGAATCGGCGACGATATCGTATGCCGTCCAGGCCAAGAGCCCGGCGAACGCCGCAATGGAGACGATGGCCAGCCAGTTGAGCATCGCCTGCGCGGCCTTCGGCAACAGGAAGTGAACAAGGTCAATCCGCATGTGATTGCGCCCGATGAGCGCCACCGAAAACGCAAGGGATGAAGCCACCGCCAACGTATAGCCACCGAGTTCATCGGCCCCCTGTAGCGACACGTCGAACGCCTTGCGCATGATCGTCTCGGCGCTGACGAGGACCGAAAGCGCGAGGCACATGTACCCGAATATCCGTCCAAGCAGAGCGGAGATCGCTTGCATCGGCTCAGGTTCCTTGCCGTTTCCGGGACCCGGGAAAGGAAGCTTTCGGACCTGCCGCCGCAAGTCTTGGCTCGCCGCGCCAGGCCCGAAAGCTGAGGGAGGAGGAGATCCCCTAGTTGATCCCGACCAAGGGACCGAGGATTTCTTTCCACTTTGCCGCGCAACCCGGCATGCTTTTCTCGCAGACTTCCGACCAGGCCGGGAACGAGATCCTGCCAACCGCGTCCGACACCAGTTTGAGGTCTGCCTCGGTCACCGGTACGTTCTTGAGGTTGTACTTGGTGACGGTCGTGCATGGCTCTTGGCCGACATTGCACCGGAGTGCGTCGTTGAACAGCTCTTCCGAATAGATCCAGATGTCGGCGTTCAAACCGTTGATCGCCGACTGAAGTTTCTTTTGCTGGTCGACGTTGAGCTTGTTCCAGCTGTCCAGGTTCATGGCGTAGCCGTTGAAGCCGACCTGGAATCCGATCGGCATGAAGTATTCGGTCACTTCGGGCCAACCGGCGGAGTTCGCGGAACTGGCGCCGGTGATGGCGCATTCGACGACGCCTCGCGCCAGTGCCTGTTGAGCCTCCGAGAATCCGATGGCGACTGGGATGGCACCAAGGCTCTCGACGAACTGGGCCAGGCTCTGATCGTATACGCGGACCTTCTTGCCCTTGATGTCTCTCAGGCCGCCGATCGGGGTCTTGCAGAACAGCACCTGCGGGCCGAACGGCCAAAGGCCGAGAAGCTTGGCGTTGAAGCGCTCCTGCAGGCGCTCATCGAAATATACCTTGTAGCGCTCGTAGACCCGGCGGGCCATATCGTAGTCGGGATTGAGCCCGACCAGGTCCTGGCCAAGCAGGAACGGCTCGTCACGCGCCGCCTGGGCTGTGCGGATCGAGACGATGTCGAACAGCCCGTTCTTCAGGACACGCAGCGTCTCCTCGGACTTCAGACCCGTAACGTCGATCGGCCGGTAGTCGGCCGCGATATCAAGTCCTGTTCTGGCGGCAAAGTTCTCGAAGAAGGGCTGCTCCATATTCTTTTGGATAAGGCCCGTCGCATGGGGCTGGCCCAGCACCTTGAGGGTCATCGTTTCGGCGGACGCCGGTGCGGTTAGCAAGCCCAACGCAAGCGCCGACGCGATGAGCGTTGTCGCCTTTCTCGCTCTCATGGGTCGATACCTCCGTCTTGGTTGATCGTTATATGCCGCTAGCCGCTTGTCGCCCTCGCCGGCCTGACCCGGCTGACCAGGGCATCCCGGGGCGACCCGTTCAAGTCCACCCAGATGCCGGATTCCTCGGTCCTTCCCCGACGGAATCCGAGACGCAAACCGCTAACTGAGCGCCATGATATGACAGAAACCTTCAAAATTGAATTAAATATTTTGTATTGTGTATGAAAAATCTGCTATGGTGCCATCCGTGATACGGTTAACGCATTGACAAAGGTGCCTTTCTCGCACTTGCGAAATCTTGACAGCTGCCGGAGCTACGAAATGTTTGGCCAGCCCACGCCATCCCACAGCCCCAGCGCGGCCGCCTCGCCGATCGACCGCTCGACGCTGCATTCCCAGCTTGTCGGCACGCTGCGCGACATGATCGTCGAGGTTCGGCTGGCACCGGGTGAGCGGATCGATGAAAAGACGCTGTGTGAGGCCTTCGGCGTGTCGCGCACGCCCTTGCGGGAGGCGCTCAAGGTGCTTGCATCCGAAGGTCTCGTCGAATTGCCACCCAACCGCAGCGCCCGCACGACGCCGATTACGCCGGAAGGCGTCGAAGAACTGTTCGAAGTCATCAGTTGGCTCGATCTCAATGGTGCGAAGGCGGCAGCCGACAAGGCAACGGCGGACGACATCAAACATCTCCGGACCCTTCACCAGCGGATGCTGCGCCTCCATGATGCCAGGGAGCGGACCGAATATTTCCGCCTCAATCGGGAATTCCATGCCGGTATCGTCGATCTTGCAGGCAATTCCGTCCTCTCCGCCGTCTACGGCGGTTTGATGGCTCAAGCGCAGCGTGCGCGTTACGTTGCAATCCAGTCGCAGGCGCATTGGGATCGGGGCATCGAGGAACACGAGCGAATCCTCGCCGCGCTCGAGGAGGGGGATGGAGATGAGGCGGGTCGCCTTCTGTTCGAGCATGTGCGGGAAACCGGGCACCGGGTCGCACGGAGCCTGTCGGCCGGCTGAACCGTCAGCGATGCAGCTCATATGATGACACGTGACCGGTTGCGGGCGCCGGACGAAAAGGATCGCGGCGCCGACGAAGCGCAGCTCATGCATCTCGCCCGCAGGCTTTAGGCGGAGGCGAACGAATGATCCTCGACGCCCGGCCCCTGACCCCACAGGCATTCGCGCCTTTTGGCGACGTATTGATGGGGCTCGATGCCGGCGGCGCTCCGGAACGCCACGAATTTGCCGCCCGTTTCCAGAACCTGCGTGCCGATGCCAGACCCAACCTCACCTTCATGCGGGTGCCGATCGTGAACGGGGAGGTTGTGATTCGGGCTCTGGAGCGCCATCGCTTCTCCAACCAGGCGTTCATGCCGTTGAACGGTACCCGACAGCTGGCCGTCGTGTGCCCCTCGACAGCGGACGGTGCTCCTGACCTCAGCCGACTGCAGGCGTTCGTCGCCTCCGGCGCACAGGCCATCAACTACGCCGCAGACGTTTGGCACGCACCGCGCACGGCGCTGAGCGCACCCGGCGAGTTCGTCATGTTTCGCTGGGACGATGGCACGCCCGCCGACACCGAGCTCCGCACGCTCGATGAGGAGATCGTGGTGAACCCGGTATGACGGACCATGGGCTACATCGATAGCGGCGACGCGCGCCTCTACTACGAGCAGGCCGGCGACGGCACCCCTGTCGTTTTCGCACATGAGTTCGGCGGCGATTACCGAAGCTGGGAACCCCAGATCCGCCACCTCTCGCGCTTCCACCACTGCATCGCCTTCAACGCGCGCGGCTACCCGCCCTCGGATGTGCCCGCTGACGCCAACGCCTACAGCCAGGACATCTTCATCGACGATCTGGCAACGTTGCTCGACGGCCTGGGTATCGAGCGCGCACATCTCGTCGGCCTGTCGATGGGAAGCGGCACCGTGCTGGGCTTCACGCTGCGCCATCCCGACAGGGTGCGGTCCATGGTCGTCTGCGGATGTGGCTACGGTTCGGTTCCCGAGGAGCGCGACGCCTGGCTGCGCGCCAACGCCGAAATGGCCGAGACGCTTCTGACCGATCCCGTCGCAGCGGCCGAGGCCTATGCCCGTGGCCCCGCGCGGTTGCCGTTTCGGAGCAAGGATCCGGTCGGCTGGGCCTCGTTCGAGGCCGGACTGAAGGCGCTCGATCCGCTGGGTGCCTCGCTGACGCTCAAGGGCGTCCAGCCGAGCCGTCCCGGCGTGTTCGACCTCGAGGATGGGTTGGCGGCGCTCGATCTGCCCGCCCTCATCATAGTCGGAGATTCCGACGATCCCGCCCTCGCGCCGGCGCTGTTTCTCAAGAGCGTCATCCCCGGCGCGGACCTCTGCGTCTTTCCACGCACCGGTCACGCCGTCAATGCCGAGGAGCCGGCGCTATTCAATCGCGTCCTGCACGACTTCCTGAACGCTGTCGACGCCCGCCGTTGGCGCGAATGAAGCGTCACGGCCAGCACAGCCGGTCGAATGTCGGGAAGGCCGGCAAGGACCGCCCATCCCGGTCCGGCGCCCGGAACGGTTGCGCGGGGCTGCGTCAAGTCCTTGGTTCATATGGGCTCGTCGGCGCCGCAACTGTTCAATGTGCGGCGGCGGATCGGGGCTGCCCGGGGGCGCTTGGCGGCGCCGGTATGCGAACACCCCCGCTCGCCGGGAGCGGGGGTGCGAATGAGGCTGGTTGCGGGGGCAGGATTTGAACCTGCGACCTTCAGGTTATGAGCCTGACGAGCTACCGGACTGCTCCACCCCGCGTCGGTCGTGCGATCGTCTTGTCGGCGCCCGTCGCGGCGTTTGCGGCGGGCCTGGTGAACGGGCT
>JBFHDX010000098.1:0-14117 GCA_041584475.1 Alphaproteobacteria bacterium | reverse complement strand
GCCGGGTCGAAGTCTCTTCCGCCGTAATACACCTTGTCGATGGTGATCACCGTTCCCCGCGCGGAGAGCTTGTACTTGAAGCCGAGCAGGTTGACCCGCGTTATCATCGGGATCGAGAAGTCGAACGTGCCCGGGAACGGCTGCGCGCCGGATTGTTTTTGATGCACGGTGAAGCCGCCGTCGGCAACCGAGATCTCCCACTTGAAGGCCTCGCGCCTGACCTGGGCCGGTGCCGGCGTGGTCGGATTGCGCTTCGTCTTTACGGTCTCGATCATCGTGATGACGTGCAGCTTGCCGCCGCCGACCATCCAGTCCCCCGGCGAGGGCCGGTATTCGTAGTCGATGATCTTGCCGTGGGTCGTCGTCGTGACCCTTTCCTGTTTGTCGATGTTGCCCTGGCCAGGCTTCAACGCATCCTCGGCGGCATCCAGGAAGGCGTGGCCCAAATCCCCGCCGAGCCCCGAAAGGCCCCTGCCGCCCGTGCCGTTGTTGGCGGCGCGGACCTGCGCGATCATCGCTCGCTTGTCGCCGGTGACGCCCGGCTCCATCTCGCGGATCGCATCCTCAAGGAGCTGGTCGTCGACCAGAACGGTGTCCAGCTCATCGCCGGCGACCATCGTTCGGGTGCTCTCCCAGGCCTTGGGGTCTTTCTGCGAGGTCGTGAACGGGGCGACCGCGCACGCCGCCAGCAACAGGGCTGCCGATGATATAGCCAGGGTCGCTACGGGACGTTGTCGCATCGTAGTTCCCCAATCAGACCGGTTTTCCGGATCGGGGGATTGTCCGCTCTACCAAAGGATGTGTCAATAATTTCTATAGCGCGGAGGCCAGTAGACGCTTGCGGATTTGCGCCGCCATGAGATCGACATAGCGGATCTCGTTGAATTCTTGCGTATTCTTTACTTCGTCGATGATTCCCGCCGCCTCGTCGAAATGGCCGGCACGGCAATTGGCATCGGCGAGCAGGATACGCGCATATGGCAGCATCTGCCGGGACCCCGTCCGGACATATTTGGCGATGCCGTCCTTCAGCTCGCCGATCCCCTGGTTGTGACCGCCGTTGGCGGCGAGCGCCCAGCCCTTGAGGATCTGTGCCCATGCCTCCCAGTAGCGAAAGCCATGCTTCTGACTCAACGACAGGGCTCGGGACGAGCAGCTGAGCGACGTGGCCGGGTCGGCGGCGGATTGGTGGGCCGAGGCCAGCACGCAGAGGGCATAGGCCTTGCTGTGCATGTCGCTCTCCTCTTCGGTCTCCCGCGCGGCCAGCGCGATGGCCTTTTCGGCGGCCGCCTTCCTGCCTGCCAAGACCAGGGCCCACGCGATCATCGCGCGCGGTATCAGTTCGATGTCGGCGTAATAGTATTTCTTGATTTCGTCCCGATCGACCTCGGCGCACAGCTCGATGGTCTTCTGGAAATGCGCGATCGAGCCGCGAAAGTCGGCGGCCAGGAAATCGCAAAATCCCATGCAACGATTGCCCAGGACGGAGGCGGTGCGTCCTTCCCTGGCGTTGGAGATCTGCAGGATCTTCCCGGCGAACTCGCGCGCGCGGGCGACGCGACCGCCGATGATATGGTCGCTGCAGATGCCGTGCAGGACCGAGAGCAGTTCCTCCGTGTCCCCCCGGGCCTGCCTGAGAGTCCTCAGAACCTCCAAATTGTCGGCATTCTCCTTGGCTCCCCAGTTGGTGACCTCGAGCGGAACCAGCAGCATCTCCCGCAGCTGTATCTCGTTGCTGACGCGCGTCTTGGCGTCCGCCGTGTGTTCGTTCGCGGCAAGTCCGTGCCGTATGTGCGCGATCGCCTCTACGTTCGCCGACCGCTGCAGCGCCTGCGTCGCCGCCTGGCGCCAGTAGGCCACCGCCTCGGCCGGCGTGTCCGACCGGTCGTAATGGTAGGCCACAAGTTCGGGCCGGGTCCCCGGATGCTCCGGCGACCGCCCGGCAAGTGCAGCCGCGATTCGGCGATGGACGTCGCGTCGCCTGTCCTTCGGCAGCGTCTCGTACGCAGCGTCCTGCACGAGCGCGTGCTTGAACTTGCAGGTCGCGTCGGGGAGCCGTCCGTGCTGCGTCAGCAACTGGGCGTCGACGAGCCGCGACAGGACCGACCGCAATTCCCGCTCGTCCAGGTCGACGACGGCCCTGAGCAGTTCGTAGCTGAAGGTCCGCCCGATTGCGGCCCCGATCGGCGCAACCTTTTGCGCGCCCGCAATGCGGTCGAGGCGAGCCAGAAGCGACCCGAGCAGCGTCGACGGCAGGCCGCTGAGCGCGTCGGTGTCCGGCGGCAGGGTGTAGGCCTGCCCCTCACGCCGGAGCGAACCCGATTCGAGGACCGATTTCGTCAACTCCTCGAGAAACAGGGGTACGCCGTCGGTCTTGAAGAGGATTTCGGCGGCGATTTCGCGAGGCAGGTCGACCCCGTCCGCGATATTCGCCATCAGGGCGGTCGACTGGCGGCTGTCCAGGCGCCGCAAGCTGAGATAGGTCACGCTGGCGTCGCCGATCCATTGCGGCTGGTATTCGGGTCGGCAGGTGCAGATCAGAAACAGTCGCCAGCCAGCCATCCGCTCGATCAGGTCGTCGAGAAATTCCTGGCTCGTCGGATCGATCCATTGCAGATCCTCGAAGATCAGGATCGCCGGGGCCTTCTCCAGGAGGCCGGCGAACTGGTCGAACAGCAACCCCAGGGCGGCGTTCTTGAATTCCCGGGGCTCGAGCCGGAGCGGGCCGTAACGGTCGTCGGCCGGGATCGACAGCAGCTTGGCGAATATCCGGACCGCATCGGGAGACGACTTCAGCTCCGGCCGCAACCAGGCCTCGAGCCTGCCGAGTTTGTCCGGCTGGCTCTCGCCATTGGCGAAGCCGATCGCGCGTTCGAGTTCCGTGATGACCGGAAAGAACGAGCTGCCCGTCTGGTTGGGCAGGCACTGGAACTGGAACCGGCTTTGCGGCTCATGCTCGATCTGCCTGGAAAAGACGTCGGCGAGGCGTGACTTCCCGATGCCCGGCTCGCCGGATACGAGCACGGTCTGGCCCTGGCCCGCCCTCGCGCTTTGCCAGCGACGATGGAAGAGATCGATTTCCTCCTCGCGATCGACGAAGGATGTCAGCGTACCCCGTTGATGCGAATGGAACCGCGACGTCGCGTGCCGCACCTCGCGCACGCGCCAGACCGGTATCGGCTCCCGGAAACCCTTGAGGGCACGGCGACCCAGATCCTCGCAGGCGAACTGCTTGCCGAGCAGGTTCCGCGTCACGTCGCTGACGACGACCGTGCCGGGTTCGGCGATGGTTTGCAGACGGGCGGCGAGATTGGCCGTCTCGCCCGTGACCAACCGGCTGTCGGTAAGTCCCCTGCCGATCAAGTCGCCGACCGCAACCAGGCCCGTCGCGATGCCGACGCGCGCCTGCAACGAGGCCCCCGGCTCGGATTCGATGCCGCCGACGGCGCGCGCGATCGCAAGGCCGGCGATGACCGCTCGCTCGGCGTCGTCCTCTCCGGCGCGCGGGTACCCGAAATAGGCGAGCAGACCGTCGCCCTGGAATTGTGCCATGAAGCCGTTGTGACGGCGGAGGATTTCGATGCTGCGCTCGTGCAGGGCCCTGATCACCGCACAGTATTCCTCGAGGGCAAGCCGGGTCGACAGAGGCGTCGAGCCGACCAGATCGACGAACATCAACGTCAGCTGCCGCCATTCGATGGGCTCGCCTGCCCCCGGATCGTCCGGTTCGCCCTCGCCGCCAGCATCTTCATCGCCGGCCAGGCCCATCGCTTCGTCCGCCGTCGACCGTGCCCGCTGCTCGCGCAAGCGCGCGATCGCGCGCAGCAACCGCTTTCGGTCCCCCAGCGGGATCCCAAGTTTTTCAAGATCTTGTTCGCCGAGATCGGGCAGGATGTCCGCACTGATCCGGTGCGTCGAAAAACTCTCGACGTACTCGTCAAGCCCCAAGCTCTCTAACCAGCGCCGGACGTCCTTCATGTTGCCCCGCAACGCTTTGCGGCGTTGATCGATCGTAGGCGATCATAGCACATACACGTCCTATTCGCTGTGCCGCCACAAATACAACCGCGCGACCCGGGCGCCGCCGGCAGACACTCGCATGCATGGCCCTGAAGGTCACAAGATCGCGTTCGGGGACATTCACAACCGCGTTCGGCCAAGCGGGGGAACCAGTGCAGCGTCAGCAAAGGCCCGGCGACGGACCCGCCCGCTCACGGCCCCGCGCGGGCCGGGCGCGACAGACGATCCACCGCTGCGGCGGCGAGATCAGCTCGCGCCGAAGACCTTCTTAAGCAAATCGGTCGTGCGCGCCGCCGGATCGTTGCGGATCGCGGCCTCTTCCCTGGCGACGTAGAAGAAGATCCCGTCCATCGCCTTGCCGACGACGTAGCCCGTCAGGTCCGCCTTCACGTCGGGCACGAAAGGCACCGCCTTGTACTGACCCATCATCGCGTCGTAGGACTTGATCGCGCCGACGTCCGTGAGCGAGCGATCGACGAGCGGCTGCATGCGGGCGGCCAGCGACGGCGTCATGTTCTCCTGGAAGTAGCGCGTGGCGGCGTCGTCGGGCCCGTCGTAGATGCGCCGCACGTCGTCCAGCGTCATGTCGGCGATGGCCTGCCAGAACAATTCCTTGGCCTCGGGCGCGGCGACCTCGGCGGCGCGGTTGAGGCGCAGTTCCAGGTCTTCGGCGAGATCGGACTTGCCGACCGTCTGCAGCACCTTCTGCACGTCCGCGAGCGCACCCGGGAGCGGGATGTGAATCTCCGGATCGAGGTTGTAGCCGTCGATCGTACCGACCTGCCCGACCACGCGCTCGGTGCCGACTTTCAGCGCCTCGATCAGCCCGTCGCCGATCTCCGCGTCGCTGAGCGCACCCGCGCCGCCTGTGGTGCCGCCCAGCGTGTCGAGGGCCTCCTTCGCCGACTTCAGGAAATCGAGCTGTGCCCGAGCCGGGCCCGCGAGGGCCAGCACCAGGGCGGCCGCCATACCCAGCGCCGCCGCGGCGGGCGGTCGTCTCCAAGCTCTCATGATCGCGAGCCTCCTGTCGTAGCGAATTCGTTCTTTGTGTCCTGCGCTATGATAGACCGCGCGGGACGCGAGGAAAACCGCTCACGGTCCGAAGGGGTGCGGCGCGTCGCATCGCCGGCCGGCGGCGGCGAGGGCGAGGACGGGACAGCATCCCATGCAACCGCCCAGCAGGTACGCCTGCTCGATCTTCAGATGGTCTAGCAGGTCCCTCCCTGCGTGACATAGTGCTCCCAGGTGATACGCTCGAGCCGCCCGCCCGACCGTCCGGTCTCGCGCCGGTCGACGGTGATGCAGCGGCATTTCCGCGGCGGGTGATCGAGCAACTTGATGCGGCATTAGACGCCCAGCGTCGCCCACTTCTCTGCCGTCGCATCGAAGCCGCCGCGTGAAAACATCAGCAGCGGCGGGCGCGTGCCGACGAGCCGCGCCCGGGTACGCACGGGCCGGTGGCGGGCGATGCAGTCGTCGTCGGAGCGTACCTTGATGCGGCAGTCGCTCAGCGCGCGCGCCTGGCAGCCGAGAAACCGGTTGCGCTTGCGGTCGCGCTCGCCCCACGCCGGTGGCGCATCCCAATCGTGTCGGACCTCGCCGTCGACGAGCTCGAAGCGGCAGTTGCCGCACGATCCGGAGTTGCATTCGTAGGGGAAGCCGATGCCGCTGCGGAGCGCAGCGCGCAGGATGACGTCGTCCTCGGGGCAATCGAACGCGGTGCCGGCGCCGTCGATGCGGATCCTTGCCATGCCACTCCGCCCGCCGCCGTCAGGCGTAGTGTCTGGCACCGAGCCGATAGCCCAGCCGCATCGAGATGGATTCCGCGGTCTCGCGGACCAGCGGCGCGAAACTGCTCATTGCCCGGGTGGACAGGCGCTGGCTCGGCCCGGCGACAGCAACGGCCGCGACGACGTCGCCATCGGCGTCGCGGACCGGTGCCGCGATCGAGCACATGCCGATCTCGCTCTCCTCGTTCTCGATGACGAAACCCTGCTTGCGGATAGTCGCCAGACGACGGCGGATCGCCACGGGGTCGGTCACCGTGTTCTTGGTCCGCGGCTTGAGGTCGCCGGACAGCACGCCCTCGGTGAACCCGGCCGGCTTGAAGGCGAGCATCGCCAGCCCCTCCGCCGAGCAGAACGCCGGCTTCGACGTGCCCAGCACCGGCCGCAACCGCACCGCCTGCGCGCTCTCCAGGTCGTGGATGTAGAGGATCCGGTCGTTCTGCAGGATCGCCAGATGGATATTCTCGTCGGTGCGCCGTCGCAGCTCCGACAGGAACGGCTTGGCCTCGTTCGAGATATCCATGCGGCGGCGCACCAGCGTGCCGAGCGAGAACAGCGTCAGGCCCAGCCGATAGCGGTCGGTCTCCGGATTCTGTTCGAGAAGCCCCTCCGCCACGAGCGTCGAAGCGACGCGGTGCACCGTGCTCTTGGACACGCCGAGCCGCTTGGACAACGCGCTGATGCCGATCTCGCGGTCGACGTCCGAGAACGCCTTGAGCAGCCGGATCGCCGTGGTAACCGACGACAGCCGCGTCTTCGGCGCCGTGCGGGTTGCGCGCACGACGTTGGCCGCCCGTGTCGTGCCGTGCTTGCGTGTGGCTCGGTCCGTCATGATCCCGGTTACCGTCCCGTGCCGAGGCTACCCCGGGGTTCCGCCGGCGCCGCCGGCGGTGTGATCGGTGCCGGCACCCGCTGGGTTGCGGCGAGTTGCCGCCGTCAGCCGTAACACATCGCAATTTGTTCCGCAATACGGAACAGTGTTCTCGACAGCAGAAGCAGCGGCCGTTATTTGTCGAACCGCCGGCGGGCACCTCGGTCCGCGGCACCGTAACAGTCCGGAGACGAGATCGTTGTCGCAACCGATGCCGAGGACCGATCGAGGCGGATCGCCGCAGCGCCACGAGGACGCCAGGCTCCTGACCGGCGCCGGCACGTTTGCCGGCGACCTCGTGGTCGACGGCACGGTGCACGCGCATTTCGTGCGCGCGCAGGTACCGAGCGGCCGCATCCGGTCGGTCGACGTCGCCCGCGCCCGGGCGATGCCGGAGGTGGTCGCGGTCTTCACCGCGGCCGACCTCGACGCCGACGGCATTCCCGACCTTGCCCCGGAGATCGAGCCGCCGCGCGACGACGGCGGCGCGCCCGTCGTGACCGCGAAGCCGCTGCTGTGCCGCGACCTGATCCGCTGCGTCGGCGAGCCACTCGCGCTCGTCGTCGCCGAGACTCCGGCCGCCGCAGCCGCCGCCGCCGAACTGGTCGCCGTCGAGGTCGACGAGCTGCCCTGCGTCGTCGGCATGGCGGCAGCGCTCGACGACGGTGCTCCGCGCGTCTGGGAAGGAGCCCGGGACAATATCGCCTTCGTGCGGCGGCTTGGCGACGCCGCGGCGGTGGCGGCAGCCATCGATGCGGCAGCGCATGTGGTGCGTCAGGACTTCACGGTATCCCGGGTCACCGCCGCGCCGCTCGAACCGCGTGCGGCGCTCGGTCTCGTTGACGGCGACGGTCGCCTGGTGCTGCACAGCAGCACGCAAAACCCGTTCGCGGTGCGCAACCGGCTCGCCTCGGCCGTATTCGGCGTCGAGCCGACGCAGGTCCGCGTGATCGCGCACGACGTCGGCGGCTCGTTCGGGATGAAGGGCGGCATGTTCCGCGAAGATGCCCTGGTGCTGTTGGCCGCGCGCCGCTGCCGCCGGCCGGTGCGCTGGATTTCGGACCGCTCGGAGGCGTTTCTCAGCGACGAGCACGGGCGCGACATGGAGGGCCGGGCCGAGCTCGCGCTCGATGCGGACGGCCACTTCCTTGCGCTGCGGGTCACCGTGCGGGTCAATGCCGGCTGCTACTTCTCGCGCCGCTCGCTGGGATCGGTGAACAATATCGGCGGCGTCGCCGGCACCTACCGCACGCCCCTGATCGCGGCCGAGATCACCGGCGTCCTCACGCACACCAACGTCACCGCGCCCTATCGCGGGGCGGGGCGTCCGGAAGCGACCTACGCGATCGAGCGCGTCATCGACCGTGCCGCGCAGGAGCTCGGCATCGACCCGTTCGAGCTGCGCCGGCGCAACCTCATCCCGGCCGACGCGATGCCGTTCCGGACCGGCCTCATCTTCACCTACGACAGCGGCGATTTCGCGGCGACGATGGCGCGCGCGGCGGAACTCGCCGACCTCGAGGGGCTGGCCGCGCGCAAGCAGGAAGCCCGGGGCCGCGGCCGCCTGCTCGGGCTCGGCATCGCTAATCCGATCGAGGTCGCCGCCGGGCCGCTGCGCGCGCCGCGCAAGGACAACGCGTGGATCGGGCTAACGGCGGACGGCACGGTCGAAGTCCGGCCCGGCACCGTGTCGACCGGACAGGGCCACGAGACCGCCCTCGCCCGGCTGGTGGCGGCCCGGCTCGGCGTCGCGCCGGACGCGATCCGCTACCGCCAGGGCGATACCGACCTGCTGCCGGCGGGCCGCGGCAATGGCGGATCTGGCGGTCTCGTCGCCGGCGGCTCGGCGCTCGCGCGGGCCGCCGACGCCCTGATCGAGCGCGGCCGCGAGCTCGCCGCGGAACTCCTGGAGGCGGCGGTCGCCGACATCGGTTTCGTCGACGGCGCCTTCCGCGTCGCCGGCACCGACCTCGCGCTCGACATCGCGGCGCTGGCGCGCGCGGCCCATGAGCGCGGCGTGGCGCTCGGCGGCGACGGCGAGTTCCTGCCGGAGCGCGTCACCTTCCCGAACGGCTGCCACATCTGCGAGGTCGAGGTCGATCCGGAGACCGGCGCCGTCGTACCCCTACGCTATGTCGGCGTCGAGGATATCGGTACCGTGCTCAATCCCGTCCTCGTCGAGGGCCAGATGCAGGGCGGCATCGCCCAGGGCATGGGCCAGGCGCTCGGCGAGGCGATCGTCTACGACTCGGAGTCCGGCCAGCTCGTGTCCGGCTCGTTCATGGACTATTGCATGCCGCGCGCCGCCGACATGCCGCGCCTTCTGCTCGATACCATCGAGGTTGCCACGGCGGTCAACCCGCTCGGCGTCAAGGGCGTCGGCGAGGCCGGCACGGTCGGCGCGCTCGCGGCGACGATGAACGCGGTCTGCGATGCGCTGGCGCCGCTCGGCGTCCGACACATCGACATGCCGCTGACGCCGGAACGGGTGTGGCGCGCGATCCGCGACGCCGGGCACCGCCGATAGCCGCGGGCGGCGCCCCCGTCCAACGACGACGCCGGGCTCAGAGACCGATCGCCCCCCAGCTTTCGACGATGATGTCTCCGCCTATCACCACGGCGATCGCGCCTATGCCCGCCAGCGCCGCCTTGTTGAGCCAGGCGGCGCCGCGGGCCGCCGCCCCCAGCGGAAACGATACGACGACGGACAGCGCGGCCATGCCGGCGATCGACCCAAGGCCGAAACACGCGATATAGGCGAGCGCGACGAGCCAGGAATTCGCCGCCGCCACCACGAGCACGAGCACGGCGCCCGAACCGGCAGCGCCGTGCACGAGACCAACGGCCAGCGCCTTCGGCAGGGCCTGCCGCGGATGGCGATGGTGATGCGGGCTGGACGAGTGCCGGGCTGGATCTCCGGCATGCGAGTGGGCATGCAGGTGGACGGTGCCGTCCCCGTGGTCGTGCACGTGAAAATGGATGCGCCGGACCAGGGCCGAGCGCAACACGCCGAGCCCGAGCAGCGCCACCATGACGCCGACGCAGAGTTCCAGCGCCGCTTCGATCCGGCTTTCGACGGTCAGGCCGAGCAGCAGCGCGGTGCCGCAGATAGCGAACAGCGCCACGGTATGGCCGATGCCCCAGCAGGCCCCGCGCAGCAGCGCACCCCTGCGCGTCGTCCGCCGCGCGCTCAACGCCGCGACGGCGGCCAGATGATCCGCCTCGAGCGCGTGCTGCATGCCGACCAGCACGCCGAAGGCAAGAAGCGACCAAATTTCCACGACGCAAACGCCTTCTTTCCCGCCGCGCGCCCTTCCATCGACCGCGGGACGCGACCCGTCTTGCGCGACCCCTGGACCATACGACGGATGATCCGGCCCGCGCGAAGCTTTTCGAAGCAGGTGGCACGCCGGGGTCGCGGTGTTTGTCCGCGTCGGTTGGCGGCGCGAACTCGGCCGTAGCGAGGTGGCGTGCGCGCCGACTTAGCGGAAGCGGATCGCGACCTCGGGCTCGATTTCGAGCTTGAGCCCCGGGATGAGCGTCATCATCTCCTTCAGATCGGCGACGGACTCCGGCTTCTGCTGCGCCATCTGCAACAGCGCGTCCTCGCTCGAGAGCAGTTCGGCGAAGGAGATTTCGACGAGGGTCACGCGGCTCCCGTCGCGATGCGTCGCGTTGGTCTCGACGATCTCGCCCATGACCTCGACGTGAACCGCCATGCGCATGCCCTTGAAGGCGGCCGTCATCATCTCGAGCGCCGCCCGCTCCTCCTCCGTCGTCGGCCCGACCGCGTCGGCACCGCCGTTTTCGACGCTCGCGGCCGGTTCCTCGCCCGCATCGACGCTCGGCTCGTCGACCGGCCAGTGGACGACGAGTTCGGCCTGCCGGTCGCGCCGCAGGCTGAAGGTCGTGAACTTCCCGGTGCTGCCGTCGACGCCGGCCCCCTCGCTCGACTCGCCCGGCATCCTGTCGCCGGGATTCTGGCCGATCCGCAGCCTGGTCACGTCGTCGAAGACGTATTTGGCCTCGTAGCCGCGCCCGAACTGCGTCTCGATGTTCTTGCCCGAGTGCAGCCGCACGCCCTCGCCGTAGTTTGACGCGTCCTGCCGCAGCTGTTCCGCGGTGCGGAGCTGAAAGGGTTTTCCTGGCGCCGACATCTGCTTGAACATCTCGATGAACTCGTGGCTCATCACCACCCGCTCGACGATCGTCCCGCTGCCGTCGCCGTTGACGCGGACGACGACCTCGTGCTGCAGGCAGCCCGCCGCCAGCAGCGGCAGCAGCGCGATGAGCGCCAGCCGGCAGCGGCGCAGGGAGAGCCGCACCCGACGCATGCCGCGGGGGACGATCGCAGCGTGACGCGATGGCCTGCAGGCTCGGGGCAGCCAGACCTTGGATCCCGGCATCGCCTGAGTCTCCCCTCGAATTTCTCCGGCTACGATCTTGAACCGGCAACGTTAACGTCGCGTTACCCGGAATTTACGGCGGTGCCGCGGACCGGACGCCCGCTGGCGCTGAGTCCGATCGCGGCGACCGTCCTCACTTTCCTGCTGCCGAACATGCGCAAGCCGCTGGCGCGACGGGCGGCGGAAAAAAACGGGTCCTGACGGCGCGGCGCACCTTTCAGGTCGGGTCCGGGCGGCGGATCCCTGTACCCGCGTCAGGCTTCGTCGGCAGGCCCCTTGCGGCCGGCGGCATGGTCGCGAACACGGTGCCGTCCTGCGGCGCCGCCTCGTGGAGCCAGTTGGCCAGCTTCGGGCTGCCCGCGCCCGGCGTGTTTCTCGGCACGATCGTCGGGTTGCCCGGAATGTGCTTGCCGATGTGCCGCGCCAGCAGGCGTGCATAGGTGTCGTAGCCACCGCCGACGCTTTAGCCGATGTGGAGTTCGACCGTCTTGCCCTTTCGGAACTCCGCGACGCTTTGTGCCTGCGCGGTGCCGCCGATGACGGCCAGGGCCGCGACCGTCGCAAGGGCCGCCTTCGCGTGTCGTACTGCCATGTCGGTTTCCACCCGTTTCGTATGCCCGGTCGTCCCGCGCCTTATGGTGGCCCGTTCGCGACGGGAATGGGCGGGTGCGTAGATCTCGCCCAACTATGTAGCGATTGGTCCCCTTGTCACGAACGCTGTTCCGCAGTGTGAAACGTGAACCGGGGAACGCCTCCGGCGCCGGCTCGCGCCCTGTCCGCACTGCGCCGGTTTCACGTTGATTTAAGGAAGAGCGCGCATGATCTTCGCCACCGCAAACAACAGGTAGCGGCGATGCAGGACCATGTTTCGCAGTTCCAGGCGGACGGCTACGTCGTGATACGCGGGCTGTTCGACGCGGCCGAGGTGGCCGCGCTGGCGGATGCGTTCGACCGCATCCACGCCGAGGCGAGCGCGCGCGGGCGCAGCTGGCGCGACCGCAACACCTTCTTCCGTCTCGCCGACGACGCGGCGCTCGGCCGCATCGTGCGGTACGTACAGTGGCCGGCCTGGCTCGACGACACGCTCGAGCACACGCGCCGCGACCCGCGCCTGCTGGAAGTGCTCGCACCGCTGGTCGGTCGCGACCTCAAGCAGATCATCAACCAGCTGCACTGGAAGCCGCCGGGCGCGGCGATGGCGGAATTCGGCTTTCACCAGGATTCGCGCTCGCGCCGGCCCCGCGAGGCATACCGCGACCTCGCCAACTCGTACATCCAGACCGGCATCGCCATCGATCCGCACAGCGCCGCCAACGGCGCCATGGTGATCTGTCCCGGCAGCCACCGCCTCGGCGAGCTGCCGTTCGATCCCGACCGGCACTCGATGGACGTCGCCCTCGATACCGCCGATCTCGAACGGCTCGGCGTCGATACGGCAAACACGGTGTTGCTCGAGATGGAGCCGGGCGACCTCGCGCTGTGGCACGTCCACACGTTGCACGGTTCGGGGCCGAACCGCTCGGACATCGACCGCCGCCTCTACATCAACGGCTATGTCGTCGCCGCCAACTGCGACCGCGGCGAATGGGCGTTCCGCGACGGCGTCCCCTGCCCGCTCGAGGGCGAGCCGGCGCTCGTCCACTACGAGGAGCTGCACAGCAATCCGGGGCCGATGTTCGTCGACTGACGGCGGGTGTTGCGGGTCCGGCAAAGGTTCCCGCGAGATGAGTGGCGGAGGGAGGGGGACTCGAACCCCCGCAACCCTTATCGGGTTGACGGATTAGCAATCCGCTGCATTACCACTCTGCCATCCCTCCGCAGGGGGCGTGTCGCAGGCCGGCGCGCCCGGCCCGCAGCGGTGCGCCTTACGTAACCGCGGCGCGGGTCAGCGTCAAGGGGCCAGCGCCTCGCCCGTCGAGCCGCCGCCGACGCCGCGCCGGAGCTCGGCCGCACCCGCTTCAGATCACCGCCAGCGCCGCCTCGATGTCGTCGATCAGGTCCTGCGTGTCCTCGATGCCGACCGACAGCCGCAGCAGGTTCTCGGGCACCGTGCTGTCGGGCGGCTCGCTCGAGCGGCGGTGTTCGATCAGGCTCTCGACGCCGCCGAACGAGGTCGCGGTGACGAACAGCCGGCACGCCTGCGCGACGCGGATCGCCTCCGCGGCGCCGCCGCGCACGAGGATCGACAGCATGCCGCCGAAGCCGTCCTGCATCTGGCGCGCCGCCACGTCGTGGCCGGGATGGTCCGCGAGCCCGGGATAGAGCACGCGCTCGACGGCCGCGTGCGCGGCGAGGCGCTCGGCGATGGCGAGCGCGCTGGCGCTCGCCTGGCGGACGCGCACGAACAGGGTCCGCATGCCGCGCAGCAGCAGCCACGCCTCGACGGCGCCGGGCTGCATGCCATTCAGGTAGCGGTGCCGGCGGATGCGCTGCCAGAGTTCGTCGCTGCGCGCCGTGACGAGCGCGCCGGCGAGCACGTCGGAATGGCCGTTGAGATATTTCGTCGCGGCGTGCGCCACGAGGTCGGCACCGTGCTCGATCGGCCGCGTGTGCACCGGCGTCGCGGCGGTGCTGTCGACGCCGAGCAGCGCGCCGGCGCCGTGCGCGATCCCGGCCATCGCGGCGATGTCGGTGACCGTCCAGTCCGGGTTCGCCGGGGTCTCGATCCAGACGAGCCGCGTCCGGCCCTTGCGCACCGCGGCGGCGGCCGCGTCGAGGTCGCCGGCCGGCACGAACTCGACCTCGAGCCCCCAGGGCCGGCCGAACTCCTCGAGCCAGCGCGCCAGCCCGTAATACATGACCTCCGGGGCGACCACGTGATCGCCCGGCGAAAGCGCGTGGAACGCCGCCGTGCAGGCGCCCATGCCGGCCGAGAACAGAAGCGCCTCGGCACCGCCCTCGAGGTCGGCGAGCAGCGCCTCGGGCTGCAGCAGGGCGTGCCCCTCATCGCGGATGTACTGCCGGCCGCCGCGCTTCTCGTACGATGGGCCGCGCTTGAGCGTCGTCGCGACATGGATCGGCGGGCTGACGGCG
>JBFHDX010000097.1:0-14248 GCA_041584475.1 Alphaproteobacteria bacterium | reverse complement strand
CTTCGTCGCCGGCGGTTTCGCCGAAGTCACGCCCCAGCGCTGCACCGTACTCGCCGACGAGGCGGTACCGCTCGACGAGATCGATCGCGAGGCGGTCGAGAAGCTGATCCCCGACCTCAGGGACGACATCGAGGCCGCGCGGGACGACGCCGAACGCGCGGCAGCGCAAAAGGCGCTGACGACGGCGGAGGCCAAACTGGCGGCACTGGCGAATCCGATCTACTAGCGGCGGGATACGATCCTACTCTGGATGGTGGCGGACGGACGCCGTCGACCGACGCCCCGCGCTGCAGGCTCGACAGCGGCCGGCGCGCTGCTATGATGCTGCCCGGATGCAGCGTCGGCAAAGGCGCGCAGAAGACGGGGCGGGACCATGCGAACAACTCGATTGGCGACGGCGATCGCGGCCGGCGCGGCGGCGTTCGTGCTGTCTGCAACGCCGGCAGTGGCGCAGGAGGCTGGCGCGCTGAACGGCGCCAACACGGCATGGATCCTGACATCGACGGCGCTGGTGCTGTTCATGACGTTGCCGGGCCTGGCGCTGTTCTACGGCGGCCTCGTGCATACGCGGAACGTGCTTTCCGTCCTCATGCATTGTTTCGCCATCGCCTGCCTCGCGTCCGTGCTGTGGCTGGTTTTCCTCTACAGCATCGCGTTCGGCGACGGCGGTGGCGCGAATGCGCTGTTCGGCGGTTTCGACAAGGCTTTCCTGGCCGGCGTCTCGGTCGATGCGCTGTGGGGCGATATCCCCGAGACCGTATTCTTCATGTTCCAGATGACCTTCGCGATCATCACGCCGGCGCTGATCGTCGGCGCCTTCGTCGAGCGCATCCGGTTCCTCGCGGTCCTCTGGTTCTGCGCGCTCTGGCTGACATTCGTCTACGCCCCCGTCGCCCACTGGATCTGGGGCGGCGGCGCGCTCAGCGACGGCGGCTGGCTCGGTGGCAACGGCGTCCGCGATTTCGCCGGCGGCATCGTCGTCCACGTCACCGCCGGCGTCTCGGCGCTGGTCGCGGCCATGGTGATCGGCCAGCGTCAGGGCTTCCCCGGCGAGATCACGCCGCCGCACAGCCCCGTCCTGACGATGATGGGCGCCGCCATGCTCTGGGTCGGCTGGTTCGGCTTCAATGCAGGCAGCGCGCTGACGTCGGACGGCAACGCCGGAATGGCGATGACGGTGACGCATATCTCCGCGGCCACGGCGTCGCTCACCTGGATGGCGCTCGAATGGCTGCGCTATGGCCGGGCCAGCCTCGTCGGCATCGTCACCGGCATGGTCGCGGGCCTGGCGACGGTAACGCCGGCATCGGGTTTCGTCGGCCCGCTCGGCGGCCTGGTGTGCGGGCTTGCCGGCGGCGGCATCTGCTTCTTCGCGACACCGTGGATCAAGCACCGGCTCGGGATCGACGATTCGCTCGACGTGTTCGCGGTTCACGGCGTCGGCGGCATGACCGGAACGCTCCTGACCGCGGTCTTCGCGGCGCCGGCGCTCGGCGGTCTGGGTCATGCGGCCGGTGCGACGGTCGGCAGCCAGCTGCTGGTCCAGCTCGGCGGCATCGTCGTCGCCGCCGTCTGGTCGGCGCTGGTAACGCTCGTCATCCTCAAGCTGATCGCCGTCGCCGTCGGACTGCGGGTGAGCCCGGAGGTCGAGATCGAGGGGCTCGACATCACCACCCACGGCGAGCGCGGCTACAGCCTGTGACCGGTGCCAGCAACATTGGAGCCTGAGGGAGGCTGCCGGACATGAAACTGCTCATCGCCGTCATCAAGCCGTCCAAGCTCGACGAAGTGCGCGAGGCCCTGACGTCCCTTGGCATCGAGGGGATGACCGCGTCCGAGGTCAAGGGTTACGGGCGGCAGAAGGGCCACAAGGAAATCTACCGGGGCTCGGAATATACCGTGCACTTCGTGCCGAAGATCAAGATCGAGGTAGCGGTGAGCGACGAGCTGGCGGAGCGCGCCGTGCAGTCGATCCAGGATGCGTCCCGCACCGGCCAGATCGGCGACGGCAAGATCTTCGTGCTGCCGCTCGAGGAGGCGGTGCGAATCCGTACCGGCGAAAGCGGCGCAGAGGCCCTCTGAGGCCGCATCCGCCCGGGCGGAGGCCGGCGCTGCGCCTACCCGCCCTGCTGCTGCATCAGCGTCTCGTAGTCCAGCCTCGAATAGCCGGCGGGGATCTCGAACAGGCTCGCATTGGGAGTGCCGATGCGGACGTCGCGAAGCTCGAAGATCTCGCCGTTATCCTTCACCACTCTGACCTGGAACCGCAATTCGCGGTCGTACCACGCGGTGGCGTCGGTCGCCGGCCGGCCGGCCCGCGGATTGCGCTCGCCGCGGCACCGCCATTTCTCGGCCGAGCGGCCGTCGACGGCTTCCGTGCCGATCCGCCGCTCCGACTCGTACCCGGCGCAGGGCCGGTCCTCGTATGGGTCCATCGCCAATTGATCCGGCGGCACCTCGAAATACACCTTGTGGTCGAGCAACAGCGAGATCACCCGGTCGCTGTTCCACAGGATCAGCGAGGCGACCCGCTGACCGTCGTGTTGCAGGTCGAGTCGCATGCCGTGCGGCCCGACGCGCATGGTGCCCAGTTTCTGCGGCATCGCCTCGTCCTGGCCGGCGTAGACGACGCCGGAGAATCCTGGGCCGCGATAATCCGCCGCAGCGATCGACCCCGGCAGGCCGATCGCGACCAGGACGATCACGGCTATCGCTCGATTTCGTCTCATCGGATGCTCACCTCCACCGGGTGTTGGGGCCGCGGGCCGACACCGACGTTCCCGTGCGCAGCTCCGTGCGGCCCGGCTGCGGCGCCGATCAGGGCGGCGACTCGACGTTGGCGATGCGCGCCGCGGCGTTGAGCTGCGCGTAATCCGACGGCGCCTCGAACAGGGCCGGCGCCTGCCGCCCGGCCGTCTAGTGATCTGCCGGTTTTTGCGTCTCCGGCATCTTGACCTGTGGGTTCAGCTTCTCGAAATCACCGGGTATGGTGAACAGCCCGCCGTCGGGCCGGCCGACCTCGATGTTTCTGAATTCGAATGTCTGACCGCCATCCTGTGCGACCTTGATCTCGAACTTCAGCTCGCGGTCGTACCAGACCGTGGCATCGACCGCCGGGCGGTCGGGCGGCGGGTTCATCTCGCCGCTGCATCGCCATTTCTCCGTCGTGCGGCCGTTGACCGCCTCGACGCCGAGCTTCTCGCCGCCGCTGAAGCCGACGCACGGCCGATCCTCGTAGATCCGCATGCCCGCCTGTTCGGCCGGGGTCTCGAAGTAGAGCTTCTGATCGAGATAGAGCGAATAGACGGTATCGCCGTCCCAGTGGTACAGCGACGCCACGCGCTGGCCGTGCGAGTCCAGGTCCATGCGCAGGCCGCGCCGGTCGACGTGCATCGTGCCGATCAATTGCGGCGGCGCGCCATGGGGGATCAGGAAGGTGTCTCCGGAGAAGCCGGGGCCGCCGTACTCGTCGGCCGCGGCGCCCCCCGCCAGGATCAGCGGCAGCGTACATGCGGCCAGCGCAAGGCATCGTCTCATTCCGTGTACCTCCGTCCAGTGGATGACGCGGCGTGACGTCCGCTTCCGCGCAACCGTCGGCCGCGCCGACGCATCGCTCGACGCGCAGCACAACCCCCCACAATGATTACGGCGGGTCGCCTACTGCGGGGCCTCGACCTCTGCAATGCGCGCCGCCGCGTTCAACTGCGCGAATTCGGACGGGGCATCGAACAGGGCCGGCGCCTGGCGCCCCGGCCTTATGTTGCGCAGCTCGATCCAGGCACCCGAGCTGCTTTCCATGCGAATGAAATGCTTGAGCCCGGTGTCGAACCAAACCGTGACTTTCTCGCGCGGACGAAAGCCGCCGTCAATAAGGATCTGCTTGGGTTGCTCGCAGCGCCATACCTGGATCGTCCTGCCGAACCGGTTCTCCGAGCCGAGAAAGATCGACTTGCCGTAGCCGAGGCATGGCTCGTCGCCGAACCTGAGCGCCAGCGCCGCGCCGCGATTCTCGTCGACGACGACGCGGTTCTTGCGTGAGACCATGATCAGATGCCGCGAAAAGCGGTTGAGGATGAGCGAGCGGTCCTTCGTCTTGCCGTTGAAATCGTACCGCTGACCGCCACGATCGAAATGATAGCGGCCGGTGATCTTGCCCTTGCCCAGGCGCGCGTCCTGCATCACCAGGTCGGCCGAAAGGCCCGGGCCGGTATATTCGGCGGCGTCGACTTTCGAGACGGCGAACAACGCCAGCGTGGCCAGCGCCGTCACCTTTGCGGTCTGCACGTACATCGCCCCATCCTCGAGTCGTCATCGCCCGGAGGCCGGGCGTCCGCCGCTTTGCCGCGTCGGACCGACCAATAGAACACCCGTGTCCCTTAAGGTTTTCCTAACGACGATACGCGAAACCGTCCGCTCCGCGCCGCCCGCCTTGGGCGTCGCACGGCCGGCACGGCCCGCTTGCGGTCGCTGCACGTTCCAAGCCGGCCGATTTCTGATATTGTCGGGGCATGAGGAAGATGTCTCTCAAGGGAAGGCTGAAACCGTCGGCCCGGCCGCAAAAATGGGTCCGCATGAGCCTGCTCAGTGCGCTGCCGGCGTGGACGGCGTTGCTGGTGCTCGTGCTGGGCGGCGCGCTCGCCTTTCGCCACGCACTAAGCGCGGCGCTGCTGGCGGCCGCGATCGCGGGGCTCGTCGTATGGCGCCCGGCGCGGCTCCGCGACGCGCTGCGGCGGCGCGTCGATGCCCTTGCCGCCGGCAACCCCGATCCGGGCAGACCGCCGGCAAGCGACGGGCTCAACCGTGCCTTCGAGCGCCTGGTCAGGGTCTGGCGGCTGCGCATCGACCGGCTGACGCGGGAATCCTCGGAACGGCCGATGATCATGGATGTCGTTCCGGACCCGGTGCTGCTCATCGATGCGGAGCGCCGCGTCACCCGCGCCAACCGCGCGGCGCGCGAGTTCACGGGGATCGAGCTGACCGGCCACGATCTCGCGGTTGGCTTGCGGCATCCCGAGATCATCGCTGCGGTCGACCGCGTGCTCGCCGGTGACGAGGGGCAGTCGATCGAGGTGACGTTCCCGGTTCCGGTCGAGCGGGTGTTCGCGGTCCGCGTCGAACCGCTCGGCGCCGACGTCCCCGATGTCGCCGTGGTGGCCTTCCACGACCTCACCGCCCTCGAGCAGACCGAACGGATGCGGGCCGATTTCGTCGCCAATGTCAGCCACGAGCTGAAGACGCCGCTGGCCGGCCTGATCGGCTATATCGAGACGTTGCGCGGTCCGGCGCACGACGACCCCAAGGCGCGCGACGAGTTCCTCGCGACGATGCAGGACCAGGCGGACCGCATGTCCCGCCTCGTCAACGACCTGCTATCGCTGTCGCGCATCGAGATGGACGAGCACGCGCGACCGACGGCCCGCGTCGAGCTGGCGCCACTGCTCGAAAAGGTCGTCGGCGGCTTCGCGCCGCAGGCGGAAAAGCGCAACTGCAAGATCGAACTGGACGTCGCCGGGGAATTGCCGGCCGTCACCGGCGACCGCGACCAGCTGGCCGAGGTTTTCGAGAACCTTATCGACAACGCGGTCAAGTACGGCCGTGACGGTGGCACCGTCAGCATCTCGGCGACAGCCGGGCCGGCCGGGCACGTGACGATCGCCGTCGAGGACGAAGGCGAAGGCGTCACCGCCGTCCACATCCCGCGCCTCACCGAACGGTTCTACCGTGTCGACCCGGCGCGCAGCCGGGAACAGGGCGGAACCGGCCTCGGCCTCGCCATCGTCAAGCACATCGTGAACCGACACCGCGGGCGCCTCATGATCAGCAGCCGGCTCGGCAAGGGAAGCCGTTTCGCCGTCATCCTTCCGGTCGCCGAGGTGGGCGCGAAGCGGGCGCGGACGCGGGCGGCGACGTCATGATCGGCGGCCGCGTGTCACGAAACTGTCATGAAACTGTAGTATAGGGTTCATCGAGAGGTTTTAGGGTCGCCGCTATCGCGTTGCCGTGCCGAGCTTCGCGGTATGGCAAGCGGATACGGGCTCGAACCGATCGAGGAGTTTCGATATGACCAGCAGAACGCTTGCCCTGGCTTCCGTGATCGTCGCGATCACCGCCGGTGCGGCGGAAGCCCGCGACCAGATCCGCATCGTCGGGTCGTCGACGGTGTTCCCCTTCTCCACGGCCGTCGCCGAGCGTTTCGGCAGGACCACCGACTTCAAGACGCCGGTCGTGGAGTCCACCGGTTCGGGCGGCGGCCTGAAGCTGTTCTGTGCCGGTGTCGGGGTCGAGTATCCCGACATCACAAACGCTTCGCGGCGCATCAAGGCGTCCGAGGTCGAAATGTGCCGGAAGAACGGCGTTGCCGACATCGTCGAGGTCAAGATCGGCTATGACGGCATCGTTCTGGCCATTTCGCGCAGGAGCAAGCAGCTCGAGCTGACGCTGCGGGACGTGTTTCTCGCGCTGGCCAAGGAGGTACCGAACGGCGAGGGCAAGTTGATCCCGAACCCGCACCGGACCTGGAGGGACGTCAATCCCGACCTGCCCGCGCGGAAGATCGAGGTGCTTGGCCCGCCGCCGACTTCCGGTACGCGCGACGCCTTCGTCGAGCTCGCCATGGAGGGCGGCTGCAAGGCGTTCGCCTCCATCAGCGAACTCGAGGAGCGGGACGGCGACCGCTTCAAGGCCGTCTGCCACACGATCCGCGAGGATGGCGCCTATGTGGAGGCGGGCGAAAACGATAATTTGATCGTCCAGAAGCTCGAGGCCAACCCCGGGGCGCTGGGCGTGTTCGGATTCTCGTTCCTCGACCAGAACGCGGACAAGGTGCAGGGCAGCATCATCGAAGGCGTCGAACCGGATTTCGAGCTGATCGCCGACGGTTCCTATCCGATCGCGCGTCCGCTCTACTTCTACGTCAAGAAGGCCCATGTCGGCGTCATCCCGGGAATCGCCGAGTTCCTGTCGGAATTCGCCAGCGACGCGGCCTGGGGCGAGGAGGGCTATCTTGCCGACAAGGGGCTCATCCCCATGCCGGACGAGGAGCGTGCCGCATGGCAGGCGAAGGCGACGGGACTCGCGCCCCTCGCCATGTAGTGCGTGCCGGCGCGACGGGCCGCGCAACACCAGTTGTGACCCGGTCGCTTCGGCGCCGGGTCATGCGCGTGCGGTTGGCCGCGAGGGGAGAGCATGCAGGCACTGATCCTGATCGCCGCACTGCTGGCATTGACCGCCATCGGGTTCCGGGTCGGTCGCCGGCGCGCCCTCTCGCTTGCCGGCGGCAGACCGCGCTCGCTTGCCGCGCTGCCCCGCTACTATGGCTGGTACGTCACGCTGTGGTGTTTCCTGCCGGCGCTCGCGGTACTTGCCCTGTGGCTCGCGCTCGAGCCACTCGTCGTTCGCACGCTGATCATCGGCGCCCTGCCCGAGGCGCTGCGATCGCTGCCCGAGGCGCGACTGGACCTGCTCTACAGCGATATCCGGAACACCGCCGTGCTCGGGACGCCGGCCGATGATCCGGCCGTCGCCACGGCGGCCGAACACTACCGCTCCCTGACAACGAGCGCGCCGCTGGCGCTTGCCGCGCTGGCGATTGCCGTCGCGCTGGTCGGCACCGGCATCGGGTTGCGCCTGGTGCAGCCGCGGCTGCGCGCCCGTCGCGCGATCGAGACGGCGGTTCGCATGCTGTTGCTGGTCAGCTCGACGATCGCGGTCTTCACGACGATCGGCATCGTGCTCTCGCTCGTGTTCGAGGCCGCCCGGTTCTTCCGGCTGGTGCCGATAGGCGAGTTCCTTTTCGGGCTCGAATGGAGCCCGCAGACGGCGATCCGCGCCGATCAGGTCGGCTCGTCCGGGGCGTTCGGCGCCGCGCCGGTCTTCGCCGGCACCGCGCTGATCAGCGTCGTGGCGATGTTGGTCGCCGCTCCGGTCGGCCTGTTCTCGGCGATCTACATGGCGGAATACGCGCCGAAGCGGGTCCGCGCCATACTCAAGCCCGTGCTTGAGATCCTCGCCGGTATCCCGACCGTGGTCTACGGCTTCTTTGCCGCGCTGACCGTGGCCCCGTTCGTGCGCGACGCCGGCTCGGCGGCCGGACTCGACGTGGCGTCGGAGAGTGCGCTCGCCGCCGGCGCGGTGATGGGCATCATGATCATCCCCTTCGTCTCGTCGCTGTCGGACGACGCGATCGCGGCCGTCCCGACGAGCCTCCGCGAGGGCGCCTACGGTCTCGGAGCGACGCAGTCGGAGACGATCCGCCAGGTCATCCTGCCGGCCGCCCTGCCCGGCATCGTCGGCGGCTTCCTGCTCGCGGCGTCGCGCGCCATCGGCGAGACCATGATCGTGGTCATGGCCGCCGGCCTCGCGGCCAGACTCACGGCCAATCCTTTCGAAGCCGTAACGACCGTGACGGTGCAGATCGTGACCCTGCTGACCGGGGACCAGGAGTTCGACAGTGCCAAGACGCTCGCCGCGTTCGCGCTCGGCCTCATGCTGTTCGTCGTGACCCTGGTGCTCAACGTCATCGCGCTCTACGTCGTGCGCCGGTATCGGGAGCAATATGAGTAGCGTCAGCGAAGCCCTGCCGTCGCGTCCCGCGACCGCTGAAGCGGTCGCCGCGGGCCTGCGCCGGCGCTACGCCGCCGAGTGGCGCTTCCGGATCTACGGCATGATCGCGATCGCGGTCGCCCTCGGCATGCTCGCGGTCCTGTTCGCGACGATCATCGGCAACGGCTGGTCGGCGTTCCGCCAGACCTCGGTGCGGATGGAGATCGCGCTCGACGCCTCCGAGATCGATCCTGGAGGCGCGCGCGATCCCGCCGTGCTCTCGCGCGCCGACTACGAGGGCCGGATCAAGGCGGCGCTGCGCGAGAATTTCCCCGAGGTGACCAAGCGCCGCGAGCGGCGCGAGCTGTACGATCTGGTCAGCACCGGCGCGTCGTATCGGCTTCGCGACCTCGTGCTGGACGACCCCGACGTCGTCGGCCGCAGCGTCGAGATCTGGGTGCCGGCATCCGACGACGTCGACATGTACGCCAAGGGCCAGATCAGCGCCGACGTGCCCGAGGACGAACGTCGCATCTCGGATGCGCAGATCGCCCGCATCGAGGAGCTGCGCCGCCAGGGCCGCATGGAGACCGGCTTCAACTGGCGGTTCTTCAGCAGCGGCGACAGCCGCGAGCCCGAGCTCGCCGGCATCGCCGGGGCGCTGCTTGGATCGTTCTGGACCATGCTGATCGTCCTCGTGCTCGCGTTTCCGCTGGGGGTGATGGCGGCGATCTATCTCGAGGAATTCGCGCCGCGCAACCGCTGGACCGACACGATCGAGGTCAACATCAACAATCTCGCCGCCGTGCCGTCGATCATCTTCGGGTTGCTCGGCCTCGCGGTGTTTCTCAATTTCTTCGAGCTGCCCCGGTCGGCGCCGCTTGTCGGCGGCATGGTGCTGGCGCTGATGACGCTGCCGACCGTCATCATCGCCGGCCGCGCCGCCCTCACCGCGGTGCCGCCGTCGATCCGCGAGGCGGCCCTGGGCCTGGGTGCGAGCCGGATGCAGATGGTCGCGGACCACGTGCTGCCGCTGGCCATGCCCGGCATGCTGACCGGTGCGATCATCGGCATGGCGCGAGCGCTCGGCGAGACGGCGCCGCTGCTGATGATCGGCATGGTCGCGTTCATCGTCGACCTGCCGAGGGGGCCGACCGACGCCGCGACCGTCCTGCCGGTGCAGATATTCCTGTGGGCGGACAGTCCCGAGCGCGCCTTCGTCGAGCGCACCTCGGCGGCAACGATCGTCCTTCTCGTGTTCCTGATCCTGATGAATCTAGGCGCGGTCCTGCTGCGCCGGAAATTCGAGCGCCGCTGGTAGGAGAAGACCATGGCCCTGTCGTATCACGCCCAGCCGATCCGCGCCGCCCACCAGACGGCCACGCAGGCCGCCCCGAAGATGAGCGCACGCAGCGTCGACGTATTCTACGGCGAGAAGCAGGCGCTGTTCACGGTCGACCTCGACATCCCGGAAAAACACGTGACGGCGCTGATCGGTCCCTCCGGCTGCGGCAAGTCGACGTTCCTGCGCTGTCTCAACCGGATGAACGACGTCGTCGATATCGCCCGCGTGACCGGCGAGATCACGATGGATGGCGGGAACATCTATGATCTCGACATCGTCGAGCTGCGCGCGCGCGTCGGCATGGTGTTCCAGAAGCCCAATCCGTTCCCGAAATCGATCTACGACAACGTCGCCTACGGACCGCGCATCCACGGCCTGGCCGCGAATCGCGACGAGCTCGACGAGGCCGTCTTCACGAGCCTCGAGAAGGCCGGCCTCCTGAAGGAGGTGCAGGACCGGCTCGGACAGCCGGGCACGAGCCTCTCGGGCGGCCAGCAGCAGCGCCTCTGCATCGCGCGGGCGATCGCGGTCAACCCCGAGGTGATCCTGATGGACGAGCCGTGCTCGGCGCTCGACCCGATCGCCACGGCGCGCATCGAGGAGCTGATCGACGAGCTGCGCGAGAGCTATACCATCGTCATCGTCACCCACTCGATGCAGCAGGCCGCGCGGGTCTCGCAGCTGACGGCGTTTCTTCACCTCGGCGAGCTTGTGGAAGTCGGCAATACCGAGGATATCTTCACCAACCCGCGGGACGAACGCACGCAGGGCTACATCACGGGCCGGTTCGGCTGAGGAGGAAACGATGCCCGAGAGCAAACATATCGTTCGCGCCTACGACGAGGAGCTGCAGCAGCTCAACGAACTGATCGGGCGCATGGGCGGTCTCGCCGAGACGCAGATCAGCAACGCGATCACCGCGGTCGTCGAGCGCGACTCCGAACTCGCCGAAGAGGTCAAGCAGGCGGACGCCCGCGTCGACGAGATGGAGACGCAGATCAACGCGCTGGCCCTGCGCCTCCTGGCCCTGCGCCAGCCGATGGCGATCGATCTGCGCTACATCCTGTCGGCGCTGCGCATCGCCTCGGACCTCGAGCGCATCGCCGACCACGCCGAGAACATGTGCCGGCGCGCCGCCGATTTGAGCGACCTGCCGCCCGGCCTCGCGGTCTCCGGCATCCAGCGCCTCGGCAAGCTCGTGCTGGTGATGCTGAAGGACATCCTCGACGCCTCGCTGGCGGGCGATACCGAAAAGGTGGTCGAGGTCTGGCTGCGCGACGAGGAGGTCGACGAGCTCTACGGCAGCCTGTTCCGCGAGTACCTCACCTACATGATGGAGAACCCGCGGAACATCGGCGCCTGCACGAGCCTGCTGTTCGTCGCCAAGAACGTCGAGCGGATCGGCGACCACATCACCAACATCGCCGAAACCGTGTTCTTCCGGATCCGCGCCCGGCCGCTCCAGGATTCGCTGCCCGAGCGGGAGCCGCCAGAGGCGGCCGGCGAGAAGAGGACGCCGAGCGCCGGCGACGGCGACGCGTGACTCCGCGCATCCTCGTCGTCGAGGACGAGGCGGCGCTCGCCACGCTGCTTTCCTACAACCTCGAGAAATCGGGCTTCGCGGTCTCGGTCGCGACGACCGGCGAGGACGCCATGCTCGGGCTGGCCGAAGACCCGCCCGACCTCGTGCTGCTCGACTGGATGCTGCCGCACGTCAGCGGCATCGAGATCTGCCGCCGCATCCGCCGCATGCCCGAGACGCGCGACCTGCCGGTGATCATGCTGACCGCCCGCGGCGAGGAGGCGGACCGCGTGCGCGGCCTCGACGTCGGTGCCGACGACTACGTGACCAAACCGTTCTCCCCGGCCGAGCTCGTCGCCCGCATCCGCGCCCTGCTGCGCCGCTCGCGGCCATCGCTCGCCGCCGACGAGCTGCGCTGCGGCGACGTCGTCATGGATCTCGCCGCCTACCGGGTGCGCGTCGGCGAGGCCGGCGTCGAGCTGGGCCCTACTGAATTCCGGCTGTTGCGCCATTTCATGGAAAATCCGGGCCGCGTCTTCTCGCGCCAGCAGATCCTCGATGCCGTGTGGGGCCGCGACATCCACGTCGAGGAGCGCACCGTCGACGTCCATATCGGGCGACTGCGCAAGGCGCTGCGCGCCGCCGCGGGTACCGACCCGATCCGGACCGTACGCGGCGCCGGCTATGCGCTGGAGATAGAGCCGGAGCAGGCCTGACACGCCGGAACTCGCCCGCGACGACCCGCGCCGGCGGCCGATGCTGCGCCGCAATACCGGCTTGGCGGCGACGCCGGTGCTCCGCTATAGTCCGCCGCGCCCGACGACCCGTCCACCGCAGAGAGGCCCCTGCATGGCCGCCACCATCCGCCCGCGTCGCAGCATGCTGTACATGCCCGGTTCAAATCCGCGCGCGCTCGCCAAGGGGCGCAGCCTGCCGGCCGACGCGCTGATCTTCGACCTCGAGGACGCGGTGGCGCCGGACGCGAAGGAGAGCGCGCGCAACCAGATCCTCGCCGCTTTGGAGGATCGCGAAGCCTATGGCAAGCGCGAGATCCTGGTGCGCGTCAACGGGCTCGACACGCCGTGGGGTCATGCCGACGTGAGCGCCATGGCGAGCTCCGGCGCCGACGCGATCCTCGTGCCGAAGGTCGAGAGCGCCGATGCGGTCCGTCGCGTCGAGGCGACGATGAACGGTGCGGGCGCGCCGCCTGAGACGGCGATCTGGTGCATGATCGAGACGCCGCTGGGGGTGCTGCACGCCGAGGCGATCGCGGCCGCGGTACCGCGCCTCGGCGGCTTCGTCATGGGCACCTCCGATCTGGCCAAGGACCTGCACTGCCTGCATACGCCCGCGCGCCTGCCCTTCCTGACCAGCCTGTCGCTGTGCATCCTCGCGGCGCGCGCCTTCGGCCTTGCCATCCTCGACGGCGTCCATCTCGACCTCGATGACGAGGAGGGCTTCGCCGCGGCGTGCCGCCAGGGGCTCGAACTCGGCTTCGACGGCAAGACGCTGATCCATCCGAAGACGATCGAGACGGCGAACGAGATCTTCGCGCCGTCGGACGATGCGCTCGCGTGGAGCCGCAAGATCATCAAGGAATACGAGGCCGCGAAGGAGGACGGCCGCGGCGTCGTCGTCGTCGACGGCCGTCTCGTCGAGCACCTGCACGTCGCGGAGGCGCGGCGCGTCGTCGCGCTTGCCGCGGCGATCGCGGAGTTGCAGCCGGCGCCGCAATCTTGATCGCAGGCAGGCGTCGGCCGCATGCTTCGGCGGGCTTGGCACAAGACGCCGATTTCCCGCAAAATCAGGCCGCTCCCGTCGGTCGGCCGGTGCGCGCAGCCCCGTCAGAAAGGTCGCTCCGGACATGGCAAAGACCAACCCCGGCAATTTCTTCGAGGACTTCCGACTGGGCCGCACCCTTTCGCACGCCCCGCCGCGCACGGTGAGCGAGGGCGACGTCGCGCTCTATACCGCGCTCTACGGTTCCCGCTTCGCGCTGCAATCATCGAGCGAGTTCGCGCGTTCGGTCGGGCTCGGGCGCGCGCCGGTGGACGATCTGATCGTGTTCCACGTCGTGTTCGGCAAGACGGTGGCCGACATCTCGCTGAATGCGGTCGCCAATCTGGGATATGCCGAGTGCCGGTTCGGGACGCGCGTCGTGCCCGGCGACACGCTGTCGGCGACGTCGGAGGTGATCGGCCTGAAGGAGAACTCGAACCGCAGGTCGGGCGTCGTCTGGGTCCGCTCCACCGGGCGCAACCAGCGCGGCGAGACCGTGCTCTCCTACGTGCGCTGGGTCATGGTCAACAAGCGTGACCCGGATGCGCCGGCACCGGAGACCGTCGTCCCAGATCTTGCCGACAGCGTGTCCGACCTCGACGTGCCCGAGGGTCTCGATGGCACGGCCTGGGATGACGCGCTGGCGGGCTCCGGGCAGCGCTGGGGCGATTACCAGCCGGGCGAGCGGATCGACCATGTCGACGGCATCACGATCGAGGAGGCCGAGCACATGATGGCGACGCGGCTGTGGCACAACACGGCGCGGGTGCATTTCGACCAGTATGCCGCCGGCAAGGGCCGTTTCGGTCGCCGGCTGGTCTACGGTGGCCACGTCATCAGCCTGGCCCGGGCGCTCAGCTTCAACGGCCTCGCCAACGCCTGCCTCGTCGGCGCGATCAACGGCGGCAGCCACGTCAACCCGACATTCGCCGGCGACACGATCTACGCCTGGTCGGAGGTGCTCGACCGCATGGCGCTGCCCGGCCGCAGCGATATCGGGGCGCTCAGGCTGCGCACCGTGGCCGCCAAGGACCGACCGTGCGCCGACTTTCCCGACAGGG
>JBFHDX010000096.1:0-14526 GCA_041584475.1 Alphaproteobacteria bacterium | reverse complement strand
GATGATCGGCAAGTCGATGATGGAGATCCGCTTCGGCCCGCTGGCGAACCTCGCGCGACTGCTCGGCTGGGACGCCCCGTCCTTCTTCGGCACGCCCGAGATCGCCCGCCTGACGATCATGGTCATGGACGCCTGGACCTTCATTCCGTTCATGATGATCATGCTGCTCGCCGGGCTCCAGGCGCTGCCCAGGGAGGTCCTCGAGGCGGCCAAGGTCGACGGCTGCAAGCCGTGGCAGAGCTTCTGGCAGGTGACCTTCCCGCTGATGCTGCCGGTCAGCATCACGGCGATCGTGATCCGCATCATCTTCAAGCTGAAGCTCGCCGACATCATCATCAACGTGACTGCCGGCGGCCCGGGCGGCGCCACCGATTCGGTCACCTCCTTCATCTTCCGCGAGTACCGCGACCGCTCGAACGTCGGCTACGGCACGCTGCTCGCGGTCGTCTATCTGATCCTCATCATCATCTTCGTCACGACGCTGCTCAACGTGGTGAAGCGCTGGATGCGGCCGACGAACTAGGGGCGAGGGCGGGATGAGCGAGCAACCGGTCGAGCACTATGGGTACGGCGAGGCGGACCTCGCCCAGCGCGCCCGTTGGCTTGGCGGCCGGGTGCTGATCTACGGCACGCTCGTCTTGTGGTCGGTCATCTGCCTGTTCCCGATCTACTGGACGATCACGACGTCGTTCAAGATCGCGCCCGACGTCATGCAGGGCCATCTCATCCCGTGGATCGACTTCACGCCGAAGTGGCTCGGCTGGCGCTCGCTCGGTCTCTCGCCCGAGACGATCTTCGAGACCTCGACCGTGCGCGAGGAATTCCTCAAGCGCTTCATGAACAGCGCGATCACCTCGGTCAGCGCCTCGCTGCTCGCGGTCGTCCTCGGCTCGCTGGCCGCCTACGGGCTGAGCCGGTTCTCCTATCGCTTCGGCTTCATGAAGAACAGCGACATCTCGTTCTTCTTCCTCAGCCAGCTGATCCTGCCGCCCGTCGTGCTCGCGCTGCCCTTCCTCGTGCTCTACAAGGAGCTGGCGATGCTCGACAGCCGCATCGGCATCATCCTGCTCTACGCGCTGATGGTGCTGCCCATCGTCGTCTGGATCATGCGCGACCAGTTCAGCGCCATCCCCGTCGAGCTGGAGGAGGCCGCCCTGGTCGACGGTCTCTCCGCCTGGGGCGCGTTCTTCCAGATCGTCCTGCCGATCGCGCTCCCCGGCATGGTGGCCGCGTTCATCCTCTCCCTCGTGCTGTGCTGGAACGAGTACTTCTTCGCGGCGTTGCTTACCAGCACCGACGCCAAGACGCTCCCGGTCATGGTCGCCAGCCAGACCGGTAGCCAGGGCATCAACTGGTGGTCGATGGCGGCGCTGTCCGGCGCCGCGATCATGCCGCTGGTGATCATCGGCATCGTGCTCGAGCGCTTCATCATCAAGGGAATGGCCGCCGGCGCGGTGAAATAGCGACGGCGCCCCTGAACGCCGCTTATGTCGGCGCGCCGAGTTCCGCGGCGATGTCCTTGGTCTGCTCGTAGAGCCGGCGGAACAGCCGGTACTGCCGCTCGTGGACCGGAGACGGGGCGGCGACGACGGTCGACGCGACCGGGTTCCACACCGCGATATCGCCAATCGTGGCGGCGCCGGTCGCGAGCGCGGCGAGGAACGCGTCGCCGTACGAGGCGCCGATCGATTTCTCGCACAGGATCTGGTCGATGCCCGAGACGTCGGAGGTCGCCTGGCACCAGATCCGGTTCTTCGTGCCGCCGCCGACGGCGAGCAGCCGCAACGGCGCCTGGCCGACTTCACGGTAGGTCTCGATCACGTGGTTGGTGCCGCAGGCGATGCCTTCGAGGACAGCGCGATAGATATCGCCGCGGTCGTGCGTCAGGTCGAGCCCGAACAGGCAGCCCTTCGCCAGCGGGTCGTGGATCGGCGTGCGCTCACCCGAGAAGTAGGGCAGGAACAGCAGTCCCTTGGCCCCCGGCGGCGACGAGGCCGCCTCCTCGGCGAGCCGCGGGAAGGCCTCATCCGCATCGAGGTCGCGCGCCAGCTGGTCGCGGAACCAGTGGGTGAGCGTGCCGCTCGTCGCCAGCCCCGCCATCGCGGCGTGCTGTCCCTCGAACAGCCAGGGCGCGTACCAGAGCCGCGCATCGCGCACGCGGGCGTCGGTCAGCGTGATGATGAAGATCGTCGAGCCGTACATCATCATCATGTCGCCTGGTCTGGTGACGCCGACGCTCAGCGCCTCGGCCGCCGCGTCGACGGTGCCGGCGGTGACCGGCGTGCCGGCCGCGAGCCCGGTCGCGGCCGCCGCCTCGGGCGTGATGTGACCCGCGATCTCGGTGCTCCAGGCGAGTCGCGGCAGCTTGTCCAGCGCGATGATGTCGTCCGCCAGCTCGTCGCTCCAGGCGAGCGTGTCGACGCGGTAGAGCGGACTGAAATTGGCTGCGGTGTAATGGTCGATCACGTAGGCGCCGGTCAGCCGGTAGACGAGGTAGGAGGTCGAGGTGAGAACCTTCGCGGTCGCCGCGTAGAGCTCCGGACGGTTGCGCTTGAGCCACAGGATCTTCGGTCCGATCGACTGCGAGGTCAGCGCGTTGCCGCAGCGATCGAGCAGCACGTCCTCGCCGATGCGCGCGGTCAGCTCGTCCACCTCCCGCGCGGCGCGGCCGTCGACGCCGTAGAGCACGGCGTTCATTAACGGCCTGCCATCGGCGCCGACCGGCAGCATGCACGGCCCGATCGCGCTGCAGGCTAGCGCGCGGATATCGGCCGGCGCGACGCCGCTCTCGTCCAGGATGCGGCGGGTGATATAGGTGAGGTCGTCCCACCAGTCCTCGTCGGCGCGGTGCTCGGCCCAGCCCGGCCGGGGCACGATCATCTTGTGCGGCCGCGCGGCGCTGGCGACGATCGCGCCCTGCGCGTCGACCAGCACGCCCTTGGACTCGAAGGTCCCGATATCGATGCCCAGCGTGAAGCTCATGCGGCGCCGTCGTCGCGATCGAGGCTGAACGTGCCGTCGATCCGCGCCACCGCCGCGGCGATGAGGCGCGTCAGCCCCTCCAGGTCATTGAGGTCGCAGACCTCGAGGCTCGAATGCGAGTAGCGGATCGGGAAGCCGACATCGATCGACGCCGCGCCCTCGCCGGCCAGCTGCACGTAGGACAGGTCGGTCAGCGCGCCGATATGGGCACTGCGCTGCAAGGCCAGGTCTTCCGCCCGCGCCGCCTCCTCGAACAGGCGCACCATCGCCGGGTGCGGGATCACGCCGTTCAGCGTGCCGCGCCCGTGAAACGAGAACAAGCTGATCGCCGGGCCGCCGCCGAGTTCGACGTCGCCGCGGGCACGCATGTCGGGCGTGTCCGTCGCCAGCACGAGATCGACCTGGATGGCGATATCAGGCTTCAGCGTCTGCGCCGCCGGCAGCGCGCCGCGCAGGTTGAACTCCTCCTGCACGGTGAAGACGATGTGCACGGTCGGGCGCCGGCCGGCCTCCTTCAGCTGCCGCGCCAGCTCGAGCAGCACGGCGCAGCCGGCGCGGTCGTCGACCGAGGTACCGGCGATCCGGTCCGCGGCCAGGTCGAGCGCGCGCGGCAGGTAGACCACCGGCGTGCCGACCGCGATCCCGGCGGCCGACACCTCCGCCGCCGATGCGAGCCCGGTGTCGATATACAGGTCGGCATAGGGGACGACCGTGTATTTCTCGTCCGCCGTCGTCGCGTGATGGCTCTTGTTGGCGATCACGCCCGGGACATCGCGTCCCTCGCCGACGCACAGCAGTACGGCCTGCGACGCAAGCGCCCGTTCGGGCACGCCGCCGACGCGCTCGACCCGCACGAGGCCGCTCGGCTCGATCTTGCGGACGACGAAGCCGAGCTGGTCCATGTGCGTGAACAGCATGACCGTCGGCGCGCCGGGGTCGCCCTCGATCGTCGCGATCAGGTTGCCCAGGCGGTCGCTGCGCGAATCGATGCCGAGCTCCTCCAGCCGGGCGCGGATATGACGCCGCACCCGATCCTCGTGACCGCTGAGGCCGGGGATCGTCATCAGCGTCGAGAGCGTGTCGCGCAGTCGGTCCTTCATCGGCTTCGGTCCCCGCGCGCGGCGCGCGCCAAACGCATGAACTCCGCCGCGCGCTCCGGGTCCACCGGATTCCAGGTGTTGCCGTCGACCTTGAGCGACGAGCCGACGATGCAGCCGTCGGCGACCTTCAGCACGTCGGCCACCGTGTCGTGCCTGACGCCCGTATTGGCGAGCACGGGCGTGTCGGGAAGCACCGCCTTCACCGCCTCCAGATCGGACAGCGCCGCCGCCTCGCCGGTGATCTGGCCGGATACCAGCACCGCATCGGGGATGCTCGAGAACACGGCGCTGCGTGCCCGGTCGGGCAGCGAGCGCCCGTCGAGCGAATGGGCGAACTCGGCCGACACGTTGTACAGCATGGCGAGGTCGCCGCGTCCGAGCCGGTCGCGGTAGCGCATCGCCCGCCCCGCATCCGGCGTCCACAACCCCATGTCCGAGGCGTAGGCGCCGGTGAAGATCTCGCGCACGAAATGCGCGCCGGTCGCCGCCGCAAGTGCGACCGAGCTCATCGCATCCCACAGCACGTTGACGCCGAAGGGCACGGTGATGCGCGCCTTCAGCTGCCCGATCGCATAGGCCATGGTGGCGGTCGAGGCGGCGTCGACATCCAGCTCGTACGGCCGGTCGTTCTCGTTGCCGAATAGCACGGCGTCGAATCCCGCCCGCTGCAGCGCCTCGAGGTCCGCCGCCGCGGCCTCGACGATGCCGGCGGGGCCGGCCTCGCGGTCGTACAGGGGCGCACCGGGCAGCGCCGCGAAATGGACCATGCCGATCACCGGCCTGCCGGCACCGAAGAGTCGCCTGAAATTCGTCGTCATGCCGCCGGACCGCGATGCCTCCGAGGATTTTCGACGACTTTAGGAGCCGCTCCCCGTGCAGGCAAAAGGAAACTGTCCTATGATCGGGCTGCGGCAGCCACGGGGGGGATCGGATGGCACTCAAGACCCGCAAATGGCAGCGCCTGCCGAACGGCGGCCTGACCTTCACGGAGCTGGGCTTCGGGACGGCGCCGCTCGGCAACCTCTACCGCGCGATCGGCGACGACGAGGCGCACGCGATCCTCGAGCGCGCGTGGGCGGGCGGCGTGCGCTACTACGACACGGCGCCGCTCTACGGGCTGGGCCTGGCCGAGACCCGCCTGAACCGGTTCCTGCGCGGCAAGAACCGCGACGACTACGTGCTTTCGACGAAGGCGGGCCGGCTGATGCAGGTCTGCGCTCCTGATGAGCGCACCGGCATCGGCAAGTGGTTCGAGGTGCCGAACCGCCGCGAAATCTATGACTATAGCTACGACGGGGTCATGCGCTCGCTCGAGTTCTCGCTCGCGCGGCTGGGCGTCGACCGCATCGATATCCTCTACGTGCACGATCTGTGCATCTTCACGCACGGCTCGAAGGAGGCGTCCGACGCGCGCATCGAGGAATTCATGGGTTCCGGCTATGACGCCATGATCGCCCTGCGCGACCAGGGCGTCGTCACCGCGATCGGCGGCGGCATCAACGAATGGGAGGTCTGCCAGACGCTGGCGGAGCGCGGCGATTTCGATCTCTTCCTGCTCGCCGGCCGCTACACGCTGCTCGAGCAGGAGGCGCTCGAGAGCTTCCTGCCGCTCTGCCAGTCGCGCGGCATCGGCATCGTCATCGGCGGTCCGTACAATTCGGGGGTGCTCGCGAGCGGACCCAAGCCCGGTGCCTTCTACAACTACGACCCGGCGCCGCCCGAGATCCTCGAGCGGGTCGCCAGGATCGAGGCGGTCTGCCGCTCGCACGGCGTCCCGATGATCCACGCCGCCTTTCAGTTTCCGCTGCTGCACCCGGCCATCGTCTCGGTCATCCCGGGCGGCCAGAGCACGGCGCAGATGGAGAGCAACCTCGAGGCCGCGCAGGCGTCGGTCCCGCCGGCGCTGTGGGCCGACCTGAAGGAGCAGGGGCTGATGCGCGCGGACGCGCCGGTCGGGTAACGGCGGCATGACACCGGGAATCGATGCGCACCAGCACTACTGGGAGGTCAGCCGGGGCGACTACGACTGGATGCCGCCGGACGACCCGGTGCTGACGCGCCGCTATATGCCCGCCGATCTGGCGCCCAGCCTCGCGAAGCACGGGATTGCGCGGACCGTGCTGGTGCAGGCGGCGGCCACGGTCGAGGAGACCGAGTACCTGCTCGGGCTGGCGGACGCCACCGAGTCGGTCGCCGCCGTCGTCGGCTGGGTCGATTTCGAGAATCCCGGCCACCTGCATCACCTGAAGCGTCTCGCCCGCCACCCGAAACTCGTCGGCGTGCGGCCGATGATCCAGGACATCCCGGACGTCGACTGGATGCTGCGCGACGACGTGCAATGGGCCTACCGGGCGCTGATCGACCTCGACCTCAGCTTCGATGCGCTCGGCTTCCCGCCGCACCTCGACAATTTCCTGGCGCTGCTCGAGCGCTATCCCGACATGCGCGTGGTGATCGACCACTGCATGAAGCCGCGCATCCGCGACCACGCGAGGGGACCGGAGGTGTTCGGTCGCTGGGCCGACGGCATGTCGCGGCTCGCCGAACAGACGCGGGCCTGCTGCAAGCTCTCGGGTCTGGTCACCGAAGCCGCCGAGGGCTGGACGCTCGACGACCTGAAACCCTACGCCGATCACGTGCTGTCCGCGTTCGGCGCCGAGCGCGTGATGTGGGGCTCCGACTGGCCGGTCTGCCGGCTCCGGGCCAGCTACGACGACTGGCGCGCCGCCGCCGAGGCGCTGACGGCGCATCTCGGTGAGGACGCGTGCGCCCGGATCTTCGGCGGCACGGCAGTCCGCTTCTACCGTCTCGACGTCTGACGCCATGGCTGCCGCGGCGTTGCCGGCCTCGGAGCGGTGCCGCACCGGCTTGCGGCTTGCGGGTTGCGGCGCGGCGGCGACGACGCCATGATTGTCGTTCGACCCGGGGCCGGCGCAGCGCGACCGGATCCCGGAAACCGCGGGGGAGGGCTGTGCATGGAAATTCGCCCGCTGGTCGATTTTCGCAACACGCTCGGCGAAGGGCCGTTGTGGGATCCGCGTGGACGCCATCTGTACTGGGTGGACATCCTGGCGCGTGCCATCCACCGCACGGACGCCGATGGCGGCAACCACCGGACCTGGCGGATGCCCGAACACGTCGGGGCGCTGGCGCTGCGCGAGCACGGCGGCGCCGTCGTCGCGCTGCGCACCGGGTTCCACTTCTTCGATTTCGATGGCGGCGGGCTCGTCGCGATCCACGACCCTGAGGCCGGCACCGCGCGCACCCGCTTCAACGACGGCAAGACCGACCGCCGCGGCCGTTTCGTCGCCGGCAGCATGGACTACGAGGAGTCCGAGGGCATCGGCGCCTGCTACCGGCTCGATCCCGATCTCTCCTGTACGCGGCTCGCATCCGGCATCACCATCTTCAACGCGCCGTGCTGGAGCCCGGACGACGCGACCTTCTACTATGCCGACAGCGCGCGCGACACGATCTTCGCCTGCGACTGGGACATCGAGACCGGTGAGCCGTCGAAGCGGCGCGTGCTCGTGGCCCCCGGCACGGCGCCGGGGGCGCCGGACGGCTGCACCGTCGACGCCGACGGCTATCTCTGGAACGCGCGCTGGGGCGCCGGCTGCATCGTCCGCTTCGCGCCCGACGGCACCGTCGACCGCACCGTCGAGATCCCCGCGCGCCGCACCACCAGCTGCGCCTTCGGCGGCGAGAACCTCGACCGGCTGTACGTCACTTCGATGAAGGATCCCGACAACCCGCGCGATGCGGCCGACCCTGCGGCCGGCTCGATCTACGTCGTCGACGGGCTCGGCGTGCGGGGCCTGCCGGAGCCGCGCTTCGGGGGCTGAGGACGGCCGCGGCGGGAATCCCCCAAGAGTGGCCACCCGGTCGGTAGCGGGGTATTATATTAGTATTATCTAATTTATTCCTGGCCCGGATGACGGGCACTGGATTCGGCCATCCGCCGAGTCTTGTCCGTCGCGTCGAAAGCCGCGCCGACACTGGCGTAGATGGCGCCGCAACTGTTCAATGATCGACCCCTTTAGCGGTGCCGAAACGCGCACCGACACTGGCGTAGACGGCGCCGCAACTGTTCAGTGACCGGCTCCGTTTCGGCCCTGCGGCGCCGGGCGACGCCGCGCGACGATCTGCCCCTTGCCGGCCTGCCTCGCTTGGCAGTATGACGGGCGGGACAACAGCTCGGGACAGGGACGATGGCCGAGAAACTGCAGTGCGTGACGCCGGTCGACGGCAGCGTCTATGTTGAGCGGCCGCTCGCCGGCGAATCCGAGATCGAGGCGGCGCTCGCCCGCGCCGAAGCGGCGCAGCGCGACTGGCGCAACACGCCGCTGGCGCAGCGCCAGGCGATCCTCGGCCGCGCCGTCGACGCCTTCGTCGCCAGGGCCGACGAGATTGCCGCCGAGCTCAGCTGGCAGATGGGCCGCCCGGTCGCGCAGACGCCGGGCGAGGTGCGCGGTTTCGAGGAGCGTGCACGTTACATGATCGATGCCGCCCCGCGCGCGCTCGCCGACGTCGCGGCGGGTCCGAAGCAGGGCTTCCGCCGCTTCGTCCGGCGCGAACCGCTGGGCGTGGTCGCCGTCGTCGCGCCGTGGAACTATCCCTACCTCACCTCGGTCAATTCGGTGGTGCCGGCGCTGATGGCGGGCAACGCGGTGATCCTCAAGCACTCGCACCAGACGCCGCTGTGCGCCGAGCGCTATGCCGAGGCGCTGCGCGAGGGCGGCCTGCCGGACGGGGTGTTCCAGTTCCTGCACATGAGCCATGCCGGCACCGAGCGGCTGATCCGCGATCCGCGCGTCGACTTCGTCGCGTTCACCGGCTCGGTGCCGGGCGGCCACGCGATCCAGCACGCGATCGCCGACCGTTTCATCGGCGCCGGGCTCGAACTCGGCGGCAAGGACCCGGCCTACGTCCGGGCCGACGCCGATCTCGACTTCGCCGTCGAGAATTTGGTCGACGGCGCCTTCTTCAACTCCGGCCAGTCGTGCTGCGGCATCGAGCGCATCTACGCGCACGCCGAGATCTACGACGCGTTCGTCGACGGTTTCGTCGCGCTGACCCGGAAATACCGGCTCGGCAACCCGCTCGAAGCCGAGACCAATCTCGGCCCGATGGTGCGCGCTGCGGCCGCCGACTTCGTCCGCGGCCAGGTCGCCGAGGCGGTGGCCGCGGGCGCGAAATCCCTCGTCGACCCGGCCGAGTTCCCGGCCGACCGGGCCGGCACGCCCTACATGGCGCCGCAGGTCCTCGTCGACGTCGACCACTCGATGCGGGTGATGAGCGAGGAGAGCTTCGGCCCGGTGATCGGCATCATGAAGGTCGCCTCCGACGAGCAGGCGGTCGAGCTGATGAACGACAGCGAGTACGGCCTGACCGCATGCATCTGGACCCGCGACGCGGACGCCGCGCTCGCGGTCGGGGACCGCGTCGAGACCGGCACCTGGTTCATGAACCGCTGCGACTATCTCGATCCGGCGCTGGCCTGGACCGGGGTCAAGAATTCGGGGCGCGGCTGCACGCTTTCGGTGGTCGGCTACGAGCAGTTGACGCGGCCCAAGAGCTACCATCTGCGGTTGGCGGTGTGAGGTGCGCGGCCAGCCGTTGAATCTCGGCCGCCGGCCGTAAGTCCGGGGCGGTCGGCGATCGCCGATAACTGGCCGCTGACGGCCGTCAGCCGGCAACAGGGAGCCTGCCATGAGCGTCGATCCGGCGAAGATCTCCGGCAACTGGAACTACCCGACCAAGATGATCGTTGGCCCCGGCCGCATCGCCAAGCTGGCGGATGCATGCCGTTCGCAGGGCATGGCGCGGCCGCTGCTGATCACCGATCCGGGCGTCGCGGCGCTGCCGATGGTTGCCGATGCGCTCGCCGCCAACGAGGGGGCCGGACTGCCGACCGGCTTGTTCAGCGACGTCAAGGGCAACCCGATTGGCCGCAACGTCGCGGACGGCGTGCACGCCTTTCGCGAGGGCGGTCACGACGGGGTCATCGCCTTCGGCGGCGGCAGCGGCATCGACGCGGCGAAGGCGGTCGCGCTGATGGTCGGGCAGGATCGGCCGATCTGGGATTTCGAGGATGTCGGCGACAATTGGAAGCGCGTGAAGGAAGGCGGCATCGCCCCGATCGTCGCCGTGCCGACGACCGCCGGAACGGGCTCCGAAGTCGGGCGCGCGAGCGTGATCACAAACGAGCAGACGCACGAGAAGAAGATCATCTTCCACCCCAGGATGCTCCCGGCGGTGGTGATCTCCGATCCCGAGCTGACCGTCGGCCTGCCCCCGCACATCACCGCGGCGACCGGCATCGACGCCTTCGTCCACTGCTTCGAGGCCTACTGCGCGCCGTTCTATCATCCGATGGCCGAGGGCATCGCGCTCGAGGGCATGCGGCTGATCAGGGACTGGCTGCCGAGGGCGTATCGCGACGGCGCCGACATCGAGGCGCGCGGCCACATGCTGGTGGCCGCGTCGATGGGCGCCGCGGCCTTCCAGAAGGGGCTCGGCGCCGTGCACTCGATCGCGCATGCCGTGGGCGCGCTTTACGACACCCACCACGGCCTGACCAACGCCGTCCTGCTGCCCTACGTAATGCAGCACAACCGTGCGTCGATCGGGGCGCGCATGGACCTGGTGAGCCGCGTGCTCGGGCTCGCAGGCGGCGGCTACGACGCGGTCTTCGATTGGGTTCTGGCGTTCCGCGAGGAGCTCGGCATTCCGAACACGCTGCGCGACATCGGCGTGCCCGACGACCGCGCCGACGACGTCGGCGCGCTGGCGCTCGCCGACCCCTCGACCGGCGGCAATCCGCAGCCGATGTCCGCCGCCGACATGAAGACGGTATTCCTGAATGCGCTGGACGGCCGCCGCTGACCGCAAGAAATCTCCGCGATCCGACAATCGGTTGCCCGACACCGCCCGCGTATGCCTTATAGTAGCTTGACGGGCGGCGGCCGGTGCCGGAACCGCCCGCGCAAAGAACAGGGGGTTGGGGCATGAGGTTCGGCGTCGGTGGGGTCGGCGAGCGTCGCGTGATCGCTCCGCTTCTTGCGGGTTTGCTGCTGCTGGGCGGGTGCACGGCCTTCGAGGCACCGCGCTATGGTGGCGAGGTCGCCGATTTCATGGGGCTCGTCGAGCTGCCCTACGACCCCGACAGCGACTACGAAATCAGCGAGCAATCGGTGTCGTCGATGACCGCCACGCTGGCGCTTGGCGGCGGCGACAGCCGGGCCCGCGGCAGCGTTCGGATGCGCGAATCGCTCGAGGCGCGTCTCACGAACGCACCGAACTTCGGCGGTTATCGAACCTCCGTCTGCATCGAGCGGTACCGAATGGTGCCGGAGCCGGACCGGCCCGACCGGGTGGATCTCCATGTCGATGTCCGCGAGATCCGCTTCGAGATGCAGACCGATCATGCAGGAGGGATTCTGACGCTCGACGTCGACAGAACCTCGCCCGGCTGGCTCGGCCTGACGTCGGAGCAGCGGGCGGGCATTAACGAATTCATGGATCAGTGGCGAAATCGACTGGCGATGATGCCGGAGCTTCCCGGTCTCTACCGGCAGGGCGAAGTCCGCAAGCTCGATACGCGTGACATGGCGGCCGACTTTGCCTCGAACTTCCCGGCCAAGTCCGAGCTGAATGCCGACATCTTCGCCCGGGCCATCGGCCTTACCGAGCACGAGGGTGCGCGCCATCTCGTCGTCGAATACTGGGCCGACGTGAGGTTCGCGGTCGGCCCCGACCCGGGTCGGCTCGACCTCGGCGGCTATTTCCTCATCGATATGCGAACCGGTGCGGCATCGTTCTGGGAGGAGGCGTCGCGGCTGCGGATGCGCAGCGGTCCTCTATCCATCGCGGTCGACAGGAGGGGGTCGGGCATCATGTCGAGAACGAACGGGGGGATCGCCTGTATCTCGGGGAGCATCTAACGTTCCGGCACGCCGTGTCGGGTCGCTCCGGGGTGGTGCGAGCGGCCGTGTTGCTGCTGCTGATCGGCTCGGTGGCACTGTGGCCCCTCGCGGTCGCGGCCGAGACCGATGAGGAGACCGAGGCGGAATCGCAACCCTCGGCGGCGACGTTCTGGGGTGGGTGGGGCACCAACGGTCACATCGAGGACATCCCGGGGATCGACTCGGATTTCGAGAATACATGGTTCGCCGCGCTCGGTCTCTCGCGTCGTTTCGCCCGAACCGGCCGGCACTTCACCTGGGAAGTGGAGGGGATGGTCGCCAAGCATTTCGGCTGGCAGACCCACGTCGAGGGCACACTGGCCCTACTCGTCCGCTGGGACGGCTTTCCCTGGAGCGAGCGGGTACCGACCAGCTTCGCGGTCGGCGAAGGCGTCTCGTGGGCGAGCCGCGTACCCGCCATGGAGGCGGCGCTCCAAGGGGTCGAATCCAAGCTTATGAACTATCTGGCGTTCGAGATCGACGTTGCGCTGCCCGATTCGCCGGCCACGCATCTCGCCCTGCGGCTCCATCACCGGTCGGGCGCCTACGGCCTGTTCAACGGCGAGACCGCCGGCTCCAATTTCATCGCGCTGGGGTTGCGCCGGCGATTCTAGGCGCCGGTCGAGGCGACGCGCTGCGATGGCCGGACGAGGGTCGCTCTACTTCACGCGCGTCATGAAGATCGTGCCTTGGCAGTCGACCTCGCCGCCGGCGGAGAGGAACCACAGCGCCTCGAATCGGTCGCCCCGCACGTCGCCGTCGAACTTGGCGATGTACTGACCGAAGATCATCGTCCCCCGCTCGAGGCGCCTGCCCGGGCCGACATAGGCGGAAACCTGATATTTGTGCCTGTTCCTGTTGCCCGGCTTGGCGGTCAGCAGGCCCTTGAGTCGTTCGTCGCGAATCTCGGCCTCGAGCTGCCAGCCGCTACCGTCCCCGATCCGGTGGGCCCCGAAGCTGCGGCACGTCGTGTCGGTGGAGGTGTTGGTGATGCCGCCGGTCCAGCGGCTGTTCTCGAGGCTCGAGGCCTGCGCCACCGCCCCGCCGGCCGCCGCGAGCAGCGCCAGCGCGACGAGCACGCCCGAGCCGCTTCGTGATCTCTCGTCCATTGGCTGATTCCGATCCGATGCGTTGTCCATGCGATGCCGCCCGTCCGGTAGCCGCGGACGGGACCTGACCCCCTCCCTAGCCGCCCGCCGTGGCGAGCAGGGTCGCGTTGCCGCCCGACGCTGTCGTATCGATGCTGAGGGACCGTTCGACGACGAAGAGCGCCGCATTGTCACCGCCGCTGACCAGCTGAAGAATCGGCCCGTCGCGCGCCGCCAGCGCCCGCCGCATCGCCACCCGTTCCTGCAGGGGCGCATCGCTGGCGACTCCGGCGATCGTGGCGATGTCGGTCAGCATCGCCGCCGGCGGCACGCCGTCGACGACCGACGCGATGCCGGCGGGCGCGCCGGCCTTCTTTAGTGCCGCGACCAGCGCAGCGCCCCAGTCGGCACCGCACAGCACGACACCGTTTCCCGCGGCCAGGGCCATCCCCGCCAGTCGTGCGGCGTGCGGCGAGCCTCCGGCCTCGCCGGCGAGGCACAGGAACACGCCGCGGGGATGCAGCGACAGCCGGTTGCTCTCGCCCGTCGGCCCGGGCAGCGACACCGGCCCGAAGTCGAGATCCTCGATCACCGCGGCGCCGGCGGCGAGCGCGTCCGAGAGCGGGCCGTCGACCGCCTCGGCGAGGCGACGCACGATCGCGGCGTGCCCGCCCAGCCTCGCCCATTTGCCGAGCGCGCTGGCGGCCGCCGACACGGCGGCGGCGATCGCGCCCGGGTCGGCCGGCGCGGCGGTGGCGGTTCCGGCGCTGCGCCGCTCTCTGCGCGGTTCGGCCGGCCGCGTGAAACGGGTCAGGTAGTGCGGCCCGCCGGCTTTGGGGCCCGTGCCCGACAGGCCCTCGCCGCCGAACGGCTGGACGCCGACCACGGCGCCGATCTGGTTGCGGTTGACATAGATGTTGCCGACGTGCGCCCGGCCGCAGACCTCCTGGACGCGCTGATCGATGCGCGTATGCAAGCCCAGGGTCAGGCCGTAGCCCGACGCGTTGATGCGGTCGACGAGCGCGTCGATCTGCCTCGCCTCGAAGGTGACGACGTGCAGCACCGGGCCGAAGACCTCGCGCATAAGGTCTTCGACGCGGTCGAGGCGGAATGCCATCGGAGCCACGAACGTGCCGGCGGCGGCCTCGTCCGGCAGCTCGCTGCGCGCGATCAGCCGGCCCGCCGATTCGAGCGCCGCGCAATGAGCCAGGATGGCATCCCTGGCCTCGCCGTCGATGACCGGGCCGACATCGGTCGACAGCTGCCAGGGGTCGCCGACGCGAAGCTCACGCATCGCGCCCGCCAGCATCTTCAGAAGATCGTCGGCGACCTCCTCCTGAACGCACAGGATGCGCAGGGCGGAACAGCGCTGGCCGGCGCTCTGGAAGG
>JBFHDX010000095.1:0-14560 GCA_041584475.1 Alphaproteobacteria bacterium | reverse complement strand
GCTGGGAAACCGCAGCGCCCAGCGTATCGCGATAGATCGCCGAAGCAGCCGCCAGATCCGGCACGGCAATGGCGATGTGGTTCAGGCGTCCGATCATTTGGGTCCTACCGCTGTTCCTGGTCGCCACATCAATAGAGGCTCGTGACGTTCCATTGCAAGGCCACGGTCGAATAGCCGCCCGGGGTAAAGTTGCGCATCGCTTCGTCCGGCGCATCGGCACCTGTTGCGGTGGCCGTTGCGCACTCCGATCGACGTCTAGACCCGGACAAGGTGCACATCGATCTGCGGACGTTTGCCGCACAGTGCCCGTATCGACCGTCGGACCGCAAGCCGGACCGCCTCCCGGGTCTCGCCGTCATCCTTGCGCCGAGGTTTCGGCAGATCCTCCACCGCGGCCGCCACCGCGTCCTCGACCTCGTGCGCGATCTCGGGTTCGACATCCCGGTCGAACACGCCGTGCACGGCAACCATCGGTTTGCCTTGGAGGCGTCCCGCCTGGTCGACGATCACGGTGGCAACGGCGGACCCGTTGTAGGCGAGACGACGCCGGTCCCGTATCGCGGCGCTTTCCATCGGCACCAGACGATTGCCGTCGAGCGCGACGCGGCCGTGCGACACCTCGTCGACAACGGTGGCGCGGCCGGGCGCCAGTCGCACGGCGTATCCGTTGCGGGCACCGACCGGTTCGGGCACCTGGCATTCGCGCGCCAGCTCCGCGTGGGCGATCAAGTGACGCGGCTCGCCGTGCACCGGCACGGCGATTCGCGGACGTACCCACTGATACATTTGAACGAGCTCGTCGCGCGCCGGATGGCCGGAGACGTGGATCAACTCATCACGCGCGGTGATGATATCGATCCCCATCGATGCGAGCTTGTTCTGAAGGCGCCCGATCGAGCGCTCGTTGCCGGGAATTTCGCGGCTCGAGAAGACGACGGTATCGCCCGCTTCGAGCGTGACCTCCGGATGGTCGTCATCGGCAATTCGTGCAAGCGCCGAGCGTGGTTCACCCTGGCTACCGGTGCAGATCAGCAGGATTTCGTCGCGCGGCAGATACCCGACCTCGCTGTCCGCCACGAAGGGCGGCAGGCGGCTGAGATACCCTGTCTCGCGTGCCGCTTCGACGATCCGCTTGAGCGACCGGCCAATCAGCGCGACGCGCCGTCCGTTCGCGTCGGCGGCGCGGCAGATCGTCTCCACACGCGCGACGTTGGACGCGAACGCGGCGACGGCCACACGATGTTCGAGTCGCCCAACGAGCTCTATCAACGTCTGGCGGACGTCAGCTTCCGAGCCGGACGTTCCCGGGACGAGGACGTTGGTTGAGTCGCACACCATGGCGAGTACCCCCTCTTCGCCGACGCGAATCAGCGACGCCTCGTCGGCGGTCGGGCCAACAAGCGGGTCTGGATCGAGCTTCCAGTCGCCGGTATGGAGCACGGTGCCCGCGGCAGTCCGGATCACAACGGCGTTTGGCTCGGGGATCGAGTGAGTCAGCGTAATGAGTTCGATGCCGAACGGTCCGACCTCGAATCTTCCGGACATCGGCACCTCGGTTATTTTTACGTCACGCTCGATCCCCGCCTCCGCAAGCTTGCGTCGCAAGACGGCAGCGGTAAACGGAGTCGCATAGACGGGGCAGCGCAACTGCGGCCACAGCCAGTGCACGGCGCCGAGGTGATCCTCGTGCGCGTGCGTCAGCACGAGCCCGGACAGCTGATCCCTGCGCTCAACGATGAATGCCGGATCGGGCATGATGATCTCGACACCGGGCGTCGTATCGTCGCCGAAGGTGATGCCGAGATCTACCATCAGCCACCGGCCCGCATGGCCGTACAAATTGAGATTCATGCCGATCTCGCCGGCGCCGCCGAGGGGGACGAAGACGAGATCCTTCGCCCCGAGCCGATCGATATTGAAGGGCTTGGTCATGCAGCGGTGTTGCGTCGGTGGATCAGGACGAGGCCGTGAATTGTCAGATCTCGATCGATGTGATCGATCTGCACGGTGGCCTCCGCGAACATCGGCGCGAGGCCGCCCGTCGAGATGACCGGCATCGAATCGCTGCCCCATTCCTTGCGAATACGCTCGACCAGCCCTTCGATCAGGCCGACATAGCCCCAGAATATTCCCGATTGCATCGCCGGGACCGTGGCTTTGCCGATCACCGTCTTCGTCGGCCGGATCTCGACGCGCGGCAATTTCGAGGCGGCCATGTACAGAGCCTCGAGGGACAGATTGATGCCCGGGGCGATGACACCGCCACGGTAATTTCCATCGCCGTCCACGACATCGAACGTCGTCGCGGTGCCGAAATCGACGACGATGAGCGGCTCGCGGTATCGGTCATGGGCGGCGACGGCGTTGACAAGCCGATCGGCACCGACCTGTTCCGGCCGATCGATGAGAATCTCGATTCCAAGGTCGACGCCCTCTTCCCCGACCACGATAGGCTCGCAGTGGAAATAGCGTCGGCACAGGCTTACCAGATGGAACAGGGCCTCGGGGACGACACTGGCGATGATCGCACTATCGACGACCGCCGGCGTCAGGTCCTCGAGCTCCATGAGCTGCATCAGCCAGACCATATACTCGTCCGCCGTGCGCCGCGGGTTGTTGGAGCAGCGCCACACGCCCTTGCCCGTGTCGCCGTCATAGATCGAAAAAACGACGTTGGTGTTGCCAGAATCGATTGCAAGCAGCATCGCTCGGCCCCTTTCCTCTAAAAATAGACGTCGCCGGCCGAGACAACCTCGCGTGAGCCATCGTTCAACGCCAGTACCAGTGCGCCGGTGTCATCGAGGTCGACAAATTTGCCGTGAAGCCGACGATCCGCCAGCCGCACGTCAATCTCGGCACCCAGCCGCACCGCCCGCTGCAGCCAGGCTTCACGCAGCGCCGCAAAGCCCTGCTTGCGCCAGTGCGCGTATCGAGGTTGGAATTGCGTGAGAAACCGCCGAAGCATGTCATAGGGGTCGGTCGGCGAGCCACCGACCGCCCTCAGGCTGATCGCTGGGAAGCCGTCAGTCAAATCGGGATGTCGAGTGACATTCAGACCGCAGCCGACGACCAGCCAGTCGAGCGTTCCACCATGGCCGCCCGCCGATTCCAAAAGCAGACCGGCGACCTTGCGGTCGGCGACGAGCAGATCATTCGGCCATTTGAATCGCGGTTCGACGCCGGGTGGCGCAACTTCTGAGATGGCGTCTCCGAGTGCCAGGGCCGCGACGAAACCCAGTTGCGCGGCGACGCCGGGTGCGGCGCACGGGCGCAGTATCAGACTGCAATAGAGATTGCCCGGCGGCGACAGCCAGCGGCGCCCCCGGCGCCCGCGACCTGCGGTCTGTCGCTGCGTCCAGACCACCGTGCCTTCGACAGCCCCTTCCTGCGCCAGGCGGCAGGCCTCATCATTGGTCGACGCGAGGGAGTCGAATGCGAGCAGCCGGTAGCCCACCGGAAGCGGCGGCCGGTCGGGTATCTGCTCCTCAGCCGCCAAAGAGGGTCGCCGCCGCTGCCGCGGCGGTATCCACCAGCGGGCCCGGAATCACGATGAAGGCCACGATAAGCACGGCGGCAACGCCGGCGATGATACCCAGTGACGGTCCCGCCGGACGATCGAACGGCTCGACAGCCGCATCGAAGTACATGACCTTGACGATGCGCACGTAATAGTACGCCCCGACGACGCTCGTGACGACGCCGAGCACGGCAAGCGTGAAGAGTTGCGCTTCGATCGCTGCCATGAAGACGTAAAGTTTGCCGAAGAACCCGGCGAGCGGCGGGATTCCGGCAAGCGAAAACAGGCAGATCGTGAGCGCGAGAGCCATTCTTGGGTTCGTTGTCGAGAGCCCCGCGAGATCATCGATACCCTCGACCATGTCGCCGTGCCGGCGCATGGAAAGTATGCAGGCAAACGTGCCGACGTTCATCACGAGATAGATCGCGAGGTAGATCAGAACCCCACGGACTCCGGCCTCGCTGCCCGCAGCCAGACCGATCAGCGCATAGCCGATGTGTCCGATCGAACTGTACGCCATCAGCCGCTTGATATTGCGCTGCGCGATCGCCGCCAGTGCGCCCAGGGCCATCGAGGCGATCGACACAACGACGATAATCTGCCGCCATTCCTCGATCAGCGGCCCGAACGGCTCGAGCATCACCCGAAGCAGCATGGCGAACGCCGCTATCTTCGGAGCAACCGAGAAGAACGCCGTGACCGGCGTCGGCGCACCCTCATAGACGTCTGGCGTCCACATGTGAAACGGCACGGCCGACACCTTGAACGCCAGCCCCGCGATTACGAAGACAAGCCCGATGATCAGGCCGGCAGGCGTTTCGCCGCCTCGGGCAAAGGCCTCCGCGAGGGCGCCGAAACCGGTCACGCCGGAGAAGCCGTAGACGATCGAGACGCCGTAAAGAAGCATGCCCGATGACAATGCGCCAAGGACGAAATACTTCAGACCCGCTTCGGTCGATCGCAGGGAATCCCGGTGGAAGGCGGCAACAATGTAAAGGCACAGGCTCTGCAACTCGAGCCCCAGATAGAGCGCGATCAGATCGTCGGCCGACACCATCATCATCATGCCGACGGTGGCGAACGAAATCAGAACTGGAAACTCGAACCGTGCGATCTCCTCGCGCGCCATGAACTCGCGACTCATGATGATGGCGAGGGCAGAACCGACGATGACGAGCGATTTCATGAAGACCGTGAATCCATTCGTCACGAACATGCCGCCGAAGGCGGAGGCCTGCTCGGGACCGGCCGCTATGAGAGCGAGCGTCACGGCAAGCGCGCCCAGCGCCAGATTGTTCGTAATGGCGTTGGCGCGCGCCGGCGGTGCGAACACGCCGATCATCAGCAGCACCATGCCGGCAACGGCCAGGAATATCTCCGGCAGGGCCGGCATCATGACTGGAAGTTCGCTCATCGCCCGTGGCTCCCCGTCCTAGCGTGCAGCCAGCACCGGCACGTCTGCCGCGCCGCCCGTCGCGGCCAAGGCGGCCTGATAGTTCTCGATCAGATTGACGACCGACGCCTCGATCGGATCGAGGAACGTCATCGGCCAAATGCCCATCCACAGTACCGCGATAACCAGCGGTGCAAACACGAGCACTTCGCGCCGGTCGAGATCGAGAATCCGCTTCAACTCCTCCTTGACCAGCGCACCGAAGATCACCCGTCGATAAAGGTAGAGCATGTAGGCCGCACCAAGCACCATGCCGGTCGCGATCAACGCCGCGACCCAGGTATTGACGCGGAACGCACCCACCAAAACCAGAATCTCTCCGATGAACCCGCTGGTTCCGGGCAAGCCGACCGACGCCAGCGTAAACAGCATGAAGACGGCGGCGTATTTCGGCATTCGGTGCACCAGCCCGCCATAGGTATCGATGTCACGGCTGTGCATGCGGTCATACACGACGCCGACACAAAGGAACAGCGCCCCCGAGACGACGCCGTGGCTCAACATTTGAAAGATCGCCCCCGAGACCGCCTGCTCGTTCATGGCGAATATCCCGACGGTCACGAACGCCATGTGCGCTACCGACGAGTAGGCGATCAGTTTCTTCATGTCGGTCTGCGCCAGCGCCACCAGCGACGTATAGATCACGGCGACGACGCTGAGCGCATAGACGAGCGGTGTGAAGAACAGCGAGGCGTCGGGCATCATCGGCACCGAAAAGCGCAGAAAACCGTACCCGCCCATCTTCAGCAACACGCCGGCAAGAATCACCGAACCGGCCGTCGGCGCCTCGACATGGGCATCGGGCAGCCATGTATGGACGGGCCACATCGGCACCTTCACGGCAAACGAAGCAAAGAACGCCAGCCACAGCCAGATCTGCAGGTCGTGCGCGAAGTCGAACGCCATCAGGGTCGGGATATCGGTCGTGCCCGCCTGGTAATACATGGCGATCATCGCCAGCAGCATCAGCACCGAGCCGAGGAGCGTATACAGGAAGAATTTGAATGCGGCATAGACGCGCCGCGGGCCGCCCCAGACACCGATGATGATGAACATCGGTATCAGGACGCCCTCGAAAAACACATAGAACAGCACGAGATCGAGCGCGCAGAACATGCCCACCATCAGCGTCTCGAGCACCAGGAAGGCGATCATGTACTCCTTGATGCGCGACTCGATGGCGCGCCAGCTCGACAGGATGCAGAGGGGCGTCAGGAACGTCGAGAGCAACACGAAGAAAAGCGAAATCCCGTCGACGCCCATGTGATAGGTGAATCCGATATCGCCGAACCAGGTGTAGCGTTCGACGAACTGGAACTCGGCCGTCGAGCCGTCGAACTTGCCCCACAGGAACAGCGACACGACGAACGTGGCGAGCGACGCGACGAGGCCGCCATTGCGGGCGTTGCGGGCAACCACCTTGGGATCGTCGTCGCGAACCAACAGCAGGATAAGGACTACCCCCACGAGCGGGGTGAACGTGGTTACCGTCAGCCAGGGGAATCCGGTCATCGTACCCTACCCCGCCTGCACGTAGATGTAGCCGGTGATGAAAAGCACCACACCGATCAGCATGGCAAAGGCGTAGTGGTACACGTAACCGCTCTGCAGCGCGCTCGCGCGGCGAGACAGGTTTTGCGTCGCCGCGGCGATGCCGTCCGGCCCGACACCGTCGATGATCGCGCCGTCCCCAGACTGCCAGAGGCCGCGGCCGATGATGAATGCGGGGCGCACGAACAGCCGGTCGTAAAGTTCGTCGAAGTACCACTTGTTATAGGACAGCAGGTAAAGCGGCCTGAAGGCGCGCGCCCAGCGGTCCGCCATGCCCGGGCGCCCGATATACATCAGCCAGGCAAGCGCGAATCCGCCAGCCGCCATGGCGACCGGCATCCCCTTGACCCATGCCGGCACGTGGTGGGCAGCCTCGATCGAATCGTGCCCCTCGAGCACCAGCAGCGACTCTCCCCAGAAATCCGCCATGCCCGCGCCGACGAACACGTTGTAGCCGATGGCGCCCGCGAACAGTGACCCGAGGACCAGGACGACGAGCGGCAGCATCATGACCTTCGGCGACTCGTGCACATGCGCCAGCGTCGTCTCGTCGCAGCGGGGGTTGCCATGGAAGGTCATGAACATGAGCCGGCAGGAATAGAACGCGGTCATGAATGCCGCGAGGATGCCCGCCCAGAACGCGAACTGGCCGACGGCGCTGTGCGCGCCGTAGGCGGCCTCGAGGACGATGTCCTTGGAATAGAAGCCGGCGAACCCGATCGACAGGCCCGGGATCGGCAGCCCGACCCCCATCAAGGCGAAAGTGCCCGCCCACATGAAGAGATAGGTCACGGGGATCAGCGTTCGGATTCCGCCCATCTTTCGCATGTCTTGCTCGTCAGACATGGCGTGAATCACGGCCCCGGCACCCAGGAACAGCAGGGCCTTGAAGAAGGCGTGCGTGGTCAGGTGGAACATCGCGGCCGAATAGGCGGACACGCCGGCCGCGAAGAACATGTAACCGAGTTGCGAGCAGGTCGAGTAGGCGATGACCCGCTTGATGTCGTTCTGCGTCAGCCCCACGGTCGCGGCGAAGAACGCGGTCGCCGCCCCGACGATGGTGACGACCGCGAGCGCCGTTTCGGAATACTCGAATATCGGAGAGAGCCTGCAGACCATGAACACGCCGGCCGTGACCATCGTCGCGGCGTGGATGAGTGCCGAGACCGGTGTCGGTCCCTCCATCGCGTCGGGCAGCCAGGTATGAAGGAAGAGCTGCGCCGATTTGCCCATGGCGCCGACGAAAAGCAGCAGGCAAATGAGCGTGATCGCCGGGAATTCGGCGCCGAGGAAGTCAAAGGTTGCGGCCGCCTGGCCGGGGACGGCAGCGAAAATCTCTTCGAACCGGATCGAGTCGAACAGCACGAAGGTGGCGAAGATCCCCAGCGCAAATCCGAAATCGCCGATACGATTGACGATAAAAGCCTTGATCGCCGCGGCATTGGCCGACGGTCGGTCGTACCAGAACCCGATCAGCAGATAGGAGCACAGGCCGACGCCCTCCCAGCCGAGGAACAGCTGAATCAGGTTGTCCGACGTCACCAGGATCAGCATGAAGAAGGTGAACAGGCTGAGATAGGAGAAGAAACGCGGAATCGACGGATCGTGGTGCATGTAGCCGATCGAGTAGACGTGCACGACCGCGGACACGGTGGTGACCACCATCAGCATGACGGCGGTCAGCTGATCCATCCGCAATGCCCAGGCCACGTCGAAATCGCCGACGCGCATCCACGAGCCGATATCGACGACGCGTATGTTGCCCATCAGCGCGATATCGTAGAACAGACCCCACGAAATCAGCGCCGACGCAACGAGCAGCGTGCAGGTGAGCCAATACGCCCCCTTGTCGCCGATGTACCGGCCCAGCAATCCGGCAATGGCCGCGCCCAGAAGGGGCAGAAAAACGACAGCCGCTTCCATCTGCGATCAGCCTTTCATCATGTTTATGTCGTCGACTTCGATGGAACCGCGATTGCGGTGGTAGACGACGAGGATCGCCAGACCGACCGCAGCTTCCGCGGCGGCCACCGTCAGCACGAACATGGCGAACACCTGGCCGACGAGATTCTGCATGTGCGTCGAGAAGGCGACGAGGTTGACGTTGACGGAAAGCAGCATGAGCTCGATCGACATCAGGATGATGATGACGTTCTTGCGATTGAGGAAAATCCCGAACAGCCCGAGCGTAAACAGGACCGCCGCGACCGTCAGGTAGTGTCCCAGTCCGATGGCAAGCATTAGACGCCACTCCCCGTCGGCACCTTGACCACTTCCACGGTCTTTTCGCGGCTTCGCGCGAGCTGGTCGCCGACACGTTGGCGCTTGACCCCCTCGCGACGCCGAAGCGTCAGCACGATGGCACCGATCATGGCGACAAGCAGCACCAGGCCGGCGGCCTGGAACAGGTAGAAATAGTCGGTGTAGATCAGCCTGCCGAGTGCCCGTGTGTTATCGACCTCACCGACCGCCGGCGCTGTCAGCGTGACGGATCCGTGAATACCCACCGCCCCCGGCTCCATGAAATAGCCGCCGATGACGACCGCCAGTTCGGCGAGCAAGACTAGTCCGACGAGCGCGCCGATCGGCATGTACTGAAGGAAACCCTCGCGAAGCCGGACGAAATCGATGTCGAGCATCATGACAACGAACAGGAAAAGCACGGCGACGGCGCCGACATAGACGACGACCAGGATCATCGCGAGGAATTCGGCGCCCATGAGGATGAACAGGCCCGCGGAATTGAAGAAGGCCAGGATGAGGAACAGAACCGAATGCACGGGATTGCGCGCGGCGATAACCATCACGCCCGACGCCACCGTGACGGTAGCGAATAGGTAGAATACAAGTGCCTGAACGATCATTCCTGTCCCTCATCGGCCGGCGCTTAAGGCACGCCGATCCCTCTGGCCGTGCAATCCCGAACGCAACCCGGAATACCGTGCATGCGGCTCATCGGTACGGTGCATCCATCTCGATATTCGCGGCGATCTCCGCTTCCCATCGGTCGCCGTTTTGCAACAGTTTTTCCTTGTTGTAGTAAAGCTCTTCGCGGGTCTCCGTGGCGAACTCGAAGTTCGGCCCTTCGACGATCGCATCGACCGGGCAGGCTTCCTGGCAGTAGCCGCAGTAGATGCATTTGGTCATATCGATATCGTAACGAGTGGTGCGACGGCTGCCGTCCGCGCGCTCCTCCGCCTCGATAGTGATGGCCTGCGCGGGACAGACCGCCTCACAGAGCTTGCACGCAATACAGCGCTCTTCGCCGTTCGGATAGCGCCGCAGCGCGTGTTCGCCGCGAAAGCGCGGGCTCAACGGTCCCTTCTCGTAGGGATAGTTGATGGTCACCTTGGGCCGGAACATGGTCCGGAACGTAAGTCCCAGGCCCTGGCGCAGCTCCGACAGCGCAAAGCTCCAGACGGCGCGGGAAATGTTGCTCATCGATCGGGTCCTCTCATTGCCCTCAGCCCTGCGGGACCAACTGGAACACTTGCACCACGCCACCGACGAGGACGACCCAGATCAACGACAGCGGAAGGAAAACCTTCCAGCCGAGCCGCATCAGCTGGTCGTAGCGGTAGCGCGGGAACGTGGCCCGGACCCACAGGAAGCAGAACAGCACCAGCGCGATCTTGATTGCGAACCAGACGACTCCGGGCAGCCAGGTAAATGGTGCCATATCCACCGGCGCGTGCCAGCCGCCGAGGAACAGCACCGTCGTCATGCCGCTCATCAGGATCATGTTCGCGTATTCGCCCAAGAAGAACAGCGCGAACGGGAACGCGGAATACTCGACGAAATAGCCGGCCACGAGCTCCGCTTCCGCCTCTGGAAGGTCGAATGGCGGCCGATTGGTCTCCGCCAACGTCGATATGAAGAACACGACGGCCATCGGCAGGAGAATCAGGAAATGTCCGACATCGAAGGCGTGCCAATGCCAGAATCCGCCCGCCTGCGCGCGCACGATATCCGACAGGTTCAGGGAACCGACCATCAGCAGCACCGTGATGATCACGAAGCCCATCGATACTTCGTAGGACACCATCTGCGCGGCCGAGCGCAACGCCCCGAGGAACGCGTATTTCGAGTTCGACGCCCAGCCGGCCATGACGACGCCGTAGACCCCGAGCGAAGAAATGGCGAACAGGTAGAGGATTCCTACGTTGATGTCGGCGAGCACCCAACCCTCGTCGAACGGTATGACCGCCCATGCGATCAGCGCCAGAATGAAGGTCAACATCGGCGCCACCAGGAAAATCACCGGATTCGCGCCGGATGGGATGATCGTTTCCTTGAGAAAGAGCTTCAGGCCGTCCGCGATCGGCTGCAGCAAACCAAGCGGTCCGACGACGTTCGGACCGCGCCGGTACTGCATCCAGCCGATGACCTTGCGTTCGGCGAGCGTGAGATAGGCCACGGCCAACAGCAGCGGCAGCACGATCGCGAAGATCATGAGCAGGATCCAAAGTACCGGCCAGGCCGGCTCGATCAGGGGCCACAGCGTCCCCCACCAGAGATCAACCATCGGTGCCCGTCGCCTCCCTCGTGCCGACGATGAACGTCGCGGCGCATTCGGCCATGGTCTGCGAGGCCCGGCTGATCGGGCACGTCATGTAGAAATTGTCGATCGGTGACACGAACGGGTCATCGCCCGTTGCCCGCGTCACCGTCTTCCCGCCACCGAAATCGCCCCACGGCGCCGGCACGCGCTCGTCCTGCGTGGCGAATACGGGAAACGCGTCATAGAGCTGCAATCGCAGCGCATCGAGCGAATCGAACGGGAGTTTCTTGCCGGCGACGCCGGACAAGGCGCGAATGATCGCCCAGTCCTCCTTGGCTTCGCCGGGCGGGAACGTAGCCCTCTGGCCGCGCTGCACGCGACCTTCGCTGTTGACCCAGATGCCTCTCTTTTCCGTGTAGGCGGCCCCGGGCAGGATCACGTCGGCACGATGGGCGCCGGCATCACCGTGATGACCCTGATAAACGACGAAGGCGTTGCCAAGGCGACTCATGTCGAGCTCGTCGGCCGCCAGCAGATAGACGAAACCGATATTGCCTGCTTCCGCGCCGTCAAGGATCGCATTGACGTCCTGATACTGCCCAGACGGCACGAAACCGAGATCGAGCCCCCCGACACGCGCCGCGGCAGCGTGCAGGACGTTGTAGCCGTTCCAGTCGCCCCCGACGGCACCGACTTCCGCCGCCATTCGCCGGGTCGCGGCCAACACCGCCACCCCGTCCGGGCGCGCAAGCGCTCCCATGCCGACGACGATCATCGGCCGTTCCGCCATTCTCAGCGTCTCGGCGAACGGATGCTTGCCCGCGGCAATCTGGTCGAGCGTCTGCGGACCGGCGCCGAGATAGTCGTATGCGTAGGTCAGATCCGCCTGCGGACCGATCACGGCGATCGGAAAGTCGCCGCCAAGCCAGCGCCGGCGGATGCGGGCATTGACCACGGGCGCCTCGACACGCGGATTGGAGCCGACGATGAGCAGCGCGTCGGCCTCGTCGATACCGGTGAAACCCGTGTTGAAGAGGTAGCCGGCCCGGGGACCCGCCGCATCCAGGGCGGCGCCGTCCTGCCGACATTCGACGTTGGGCGATCCCAGCCCCTCCATGAAAAGCTTCAGGGCGTACATCGACTCGGCGTCGCACTGGTCGCCGGCGATCGCCGCGACGCTGTCGCCCGGCACACCGTCGAGACGCGCCGCGATCGCTGCGAAAGCCTCGTCCCACGTGCTGGGCTTGAGCTTCCCGTCGGCTCCGCGAACGTAGGGTCTATCGAGACGCTGGCGGCGCAGGCCGTCGCAAGCGTAGCGCGTCTTGTCCGATATCCATTCTTCGTTGACGTCCTCGTTCAGGCGCGGCAGGACGCGCATGACCTCGTTGCCGCGCGCATCGACGCGGATATTCGAGCCGACGGCATCCATGACATCGATCGACTCGGTCTTGCGCAACTCCCAAGGCCGGGCATGAAATGCATAAGGCTTGGAAGTCAGGGCTCCCACCGGGCACAGGTCGATGACGTTTCCCGAAAGTTCCGAGGCGAGTGCCTTTTCGAGGTAAGTCGTGATTTCCGCCGATTCGCCCCGTCCCAGCAACCCCATTTCCGACACGCCCGCGACCTCGGTCGCGAACCTTACGCAGCGCGTGCAGTGGATGCATCGGGTCATGATCGTCTTGATCAGCGGACCCATATGCTTGTCATTCACCGCCCGCTTGTTCTCGTGATAGCGGCTGTTATCCGAGCCGTACGCCATCGCCTGGTCTTGCAGGTCGCACTCGCCACCCTGGTCGCAAATCGGGCAGTCCAGCGGATGGTTGATGAGTAGGAACTCCATGACGCCTTGCCGCGCCTTGCGGACAGATTCCGTATCGGTGTGGATCACCATACCGTCGGCCGCGGGCATTGCGCAGGAAGCGATCGGTTTGGGCGACCGCTCCATTTCCACGAGGCACATGCGGCAGTTGCCGGCAATGGACAGCCGTTCGTGGTAGCAGAACCGGGGAATCTCGATGCCGGCGTCCTCGCAGGCCTGTAGCACCGTCGTCCCGGGTGCGACCTCGAATTCCTTGCCGTCGATGGTGAGTTTTGGCATCGCTTGCTCCTACTCCGCCGCCGCGGCCTCGCCGGCGATGCTGTGGCCGACGATCCGCCGTTCGATCTCGTCGCGGAAGTGTCGGATCAGCCCCTGAATCGGCCATGCAGCCGCATCGCCGAGCGCACAGATCGTGTGCCCCTCGACCTGCTTGGTGACTTCGTACAGCAGATCGATTTCCGCCACCGCGGCCTCGCCCCGCACCATGCGCTCCAGGACGCGCCACATCCAGCCGGTACCTTCCCGGCACGGCGTGCACTGGCCGCAGCTCTCGTGCTTGTAGAACTGGGCGAGTCGCGCGATCGCCTTTACGATGTCGGTGGACTTGTCCATCACGATCACGGCGGCCGTGCCGAGACCGCTCTGGGCGTCCTTCAGCGAGTCGAAGTCCATCAGGACGTCTTCGCATACCGACTTGGGGATAAGCGGCACCGACGAACCGCCCGGAATCACCGCAAGCAGGTTGTTCCATCCGCCGCGCACCCCACCAGCGTGTTTCTCGATGAGCTCCTTCAGCGGAATCGACATCGCCTCCTCGACGTTGCACGGCTTCTCGACATGGCCGGAAATGCAGAACACCTTGGTCCCGGTGTTGTTCTCGCGGCCAATTCCCGCGAACCAAGAGGCGCCGCGCCGCAAGATCGCCGGGACCACGGCAATGCTCTCGACGTTGTTGACCGTGGTCGGACAGCCATAGAGGCCGGCCGCGGCCGGGAAAGGCGGCTTCAGGCGAGGTTGGCCCTTCTTGCCCTCGAGGCTCTCGATCAAGGCCGTTTCTTCGCCGCAGATGTATGCCCCGGCGCCGAGATGCAGCTGGATGTCGAAATCCCATCCGGACCCGCACGCATTCTTGCCGACAAGTCCCGCTTCGCGCGCCTGTGCGATCGCCGCTTCCAGCCGCTCCGCCTCGCGGTAGAATTCCCCGCGAATATAGATGTATGCGGTTTCAGCACCCATCGCGAAGCCGGACAGAAGGCAACCCTCGATGAGCTTGTGCGGGTCATGCCGCATGATGTCCCGGTCCTTGCAGGTGCCGGGTTCGCCCTCGTCGGCGTTTACGACGAGATAGTGCGGACGCCCGTCGGACTGTTTCGGCATGAACGACCATTTGAGCCCGGTCGGGAAACCAGCGCCGCCGCGGCCGCGAAGGCCTGACGCCTTCACCTCGTCGATGATCCAGTCGCGTCCCTTCGCCAGCAGGTCCTTGGTCCCATCCCAGTCGCCGCGCGGACGCGCCCCGTCGAGCCCCCAGTCATGCAGGCCGTAGAGATTGGTGAAGACTCGGTCCTTGTCGTCCAGCATGAACTAATCCTTTGCCTTGCCGGCCTCGGGTGGCGCCTTCGCCTTTTTGCCTGAGGGGACATCTTCCTCGGGCGGCGCCTTCGCCTGTTCGCCTGCAGGGGCATCTTCCTCGGGTGGCGCCTTCGCCTTTTTACCTGC
>JBFHDX010000094.1:0-14777 GCA_041584475.1 Alphaproteobacteria bacterium | reverse complement strand
GTGCAGCCGGCCTCGCCGAGGACCGTCTCGATATTGCGCATCACCTGGCGGGTCTGGTCCTCGATGCCGCCCTCGACGAGCCTGCCGGCCTCGTCGAAGCCGACCTGGCCGGACACGAACACGAAATCGCCTGCGCGGTAGGCTTTCGAGAACGGCAGGCCCTGCGCGCTCCTGCCGCCGATCGCGGTCTTGCTCATCTCGCTGCTCCTCGTCCGTGGCATCGGTGCCGGACGATCGGACGGCGCAACCGGTCGCCGGCACGGTGTTGCGGCCGTCGCCGCAGACTCCGCCGCTCGAGCGCGCCGCGTTCGGCCTCGCCTCAAGCTTGGCGCGGGGCGTGGCACGGTGCAACAGGAAAGGCGGGCCCCGGCTCCGGCGTGCCGCGGAGCGGCAAAGGGGCGGAACGGCAATGCCGGAAGAGTTGGCGCGCCCGGGAAGATTCGAACTCCCAACCTCCTGATCCGTAGTCAGACGCTCTATCCAGTTGAGCTACGGGCGCATCGATGAAGGAATGGCCGCCGCGTCCGGCGGCGGCGCGGACAGTACTTAAAGGCGACCGCAAAGGCAAGCCCGGATATGGGCCGCGCAGGCTAGATGTAGGGAGCCGGGGCGGCGGCCGCAAACGGCGCGGCCGGTCAGGACGCCGCGGCCTCGGCGGTGTCGTGCGGGCCGACCACCGCCGCGAGCTCCTCCTCGGTCAGCGTTTCCTTCTCGAGCAGCGCCGCCGCGCCCGTCTCCAGGTCCTTGCGCCGGCGCTGCAGGACCGAGGTCGCCTTCTCGTAGGCCGCATCGAGGATCTCGCGCACCGCGCAGTCGATCTCGCGCGCCGTCTCCTCGCTGTACTGGCGCTCCAGCATGCTCGGCCGCTGCTGCACCTCGAGGAACGAGCGCGGTTCCGTATCGTAGGTGACGTGCCCGAGGCTCGCGACCATGCCGTAGCGGGTCACCATGCTGCGGGCGATGTCGGTGGCCTTGGCCAGGTCGTCCGCGGCGCCGGTCGAGAGGTGGCCGAAGACCAGCGATTCGGCGGCGCGGCCGCCGAGCAGGACCGCCATCTTGTTTTCCAGCTCCTCGCGCGTCATCAGGTAGCGTTCCTCGGTCGGCCGCTGGATCGTGTAGCCGAGCGAGCCGATGCCGCGCGGGATGATCGACACCTTGTGGACGCGCTCGATGCCGCCGAGCGACAGCGAGACCAGCGCGTGCCCCATCTCGTGGTGCGCCACCACCTTGCGTTCGAGCGGGTTGAGCAGGCGGTTCTTCTTCTCCAGCCCGGCGACGATGCGCTCGATCGCCGCCGTGAAGTCGGCCATCGTCACATCGGTGCCGCCGCGGCGCGTCGCCAGCAACGCCGCCTCGTTCGCCAGGTTGGCGAGGTCGGCGCCGCTGAAGCCCGGGGTCAGCGAGGCGATGACCTCCGGGTCGATGTCGGCGGCCAGCTTGATCTTGCGCAGGTGGATCTCGAGGATCTGCACGCGGCCGACCCGGTCGGGCCGGTCGACCAGCACCTGGCGGTCGAAGCGGCCCGCCCGCAACAGCGCCGGATCGAGGATCTCCGGCCGGTTGGTCGCGGCAAGCAGGATCAAACCGGTCGAGGGATCGAAGCCGTCGAGCTCGGCGAGCAGCTGGTTCAGCGTCTGCTCCTTCTCGTCGTGGCCGCCGCCGCCGATCGGCGACAGGCCGCGCGCCCGGCCGAGCGCGTCGAGCTCGTCGATGAAGATGATGGCCGGCGCCTTCTGCCGCGCCTGCTCGAACAGGTCGCGCACCCGGGCGGCGCCGACGCCGACGAACATCTCGACGAACTCCGATCCGTTGATCGAGAAGAACGGCACGCCGGCCTCGCCGGCGACGGCGCGGGCCATCAGCGTCTTGCCGGTGCCGGGCGGACCGACGAGCAGGACGCCCTTGGGCACGCGGCCGCCGAGCCGCCCGTAGGTCTGCGGGTTCTTGAGGAAGGCGACGATCTCCTGCAGTTCCAGCTTGGCCTCGTCGACGCCGGCGACGTCGTCGAACGTGACCTTGGTGTCGGTCTCCATGTAGACCTTGGCCTTGCTGCGGCCGACGGACATGAAGCCGCCGCCGCCGAGACCGCCGCCGCGCTCGAAGAGGCGGCGCAGCACGAACATCCACAGCGCGAAGAACAGCAGCACCGGCACGATCCACGACAGCAGGTCGCGCACGAAGGTCGTCTCGACCGCGCCGGTATATTCGACGCCGAACCTGTCGAGGTCCTCGGCCAGCGCCGGCTCGACGCGGACCGCGACGAGCACCTGCCGGCCGTCCAGCGGCTGTTTGAGGCGGCCGCGGACCGTCGTCTCCGTGACCGTCACCTCGGCGAACTGCCCGTCCTGCAGGTACTGGCGGAACTCGCTGTAGGGGATGCGGTCGACCGTCTGCTCGCCGGCCCACAGGCTCTGCAGCATGAGGACGGCGAGCAGCGCGAAGATGATGTACCAGATGTTGAGCTGCGTCTTCTTTTCCATGCCTTCACGCGCGCCCCGGCGCCGTCGCCGACGGCGTCATGCGCTCAGCTCCTCAAGGTCCAGATAGAGCTCGAGCGCCTCCGGATTGGCCAGCGCCTCCCTGTTCTTGACGGTGCGCCCGTGCACCACGTCGCGTACCGCCAGCTCGGTGATCTTGCCCGACTTGGTGCGCGGGATGTCGGCGACCTGGACGATCCGCGCCGGCACGTGCCGCGGCGTGCAGTTGGCGCGGATCTGCTTGCGGATCCGGTCGCGCAGGGTGTCGTCGAGCGTCCGCCCCTCGCGCAGCCGCACGAACAGCACGACGCGCACGTCGCCCTGCCAGTCCTGGCCGATGCAGATCGCCTCGATGACCTCGTCGATGCGCTCGACCTGGCGGTAGATTTCGGCGGTGCCGATGCGGACGCCGCCGGGGTTGAGCGTCGCGTCGGAGCGGCCGTAGATAATGAAGCCGCCATGCGCGGTGCGCTCGACGAAATCGCCGTGACACCAGACGCCGGGAAAACGCGCGAAATAGGCGTCGTGATAACGCTCGCCGCTCTCGTCGCCCCAGAAGCCGAGCGGCATCGAGGGGAACGGGCCGGTGCAGACGAGCTCGCCCTTTTCGCCGGTCACCGGCTTGCCGGCGTCGTCGAAGACGTCGACCGCCATGCCGAGACCCGGGGCCTGGATCTCGCCGCGCCAGACCGCGCCGACCGGGTTGCCGAGGACGAAGCACGACACGATGTCGGTGCCGCCGGAGATCGAGGCGAGCTGCAGGTCCGCCTTGACGTGCTCGTAGACGTAGTCGAACCCCTCGGGCACCAGCGGCGAGCCGGTCGACGTCATCGTGCGGACGGTCGAGAGATCGTGCGTTGCGTGCGGCCTGAGGCCGGCCTTGGCCAGCGCGTCGATGTATTTCGCCGAGGTGCCGAACAGCGTCATGCCATGGGCATCGGCATAGTCGAACAGGACGTTGCCGTCGGGATGGAAGGGCGAGCCGTCATAGAGCAGCAGCGTCGCCTCCGAGGCCAGCGCGGTGACCAGCCAGTTCCACATCATCCAGCCGCAAGTGGTGAAGTAGAAGACCCGGTCGCCGGCCTTCACGTCGCAGTGCAGCCGGTGTTCCTTGAGGTGCTGCAGCAGCGTCCCGCCGGCGCCGTGCACGATGCATTTCGGCACGCCGGTCGTGCCCGAGGAGTAGAGGATGTAGAGCGGCGCGTTGAACGGCATCGGCCGGAAGGCGATGTCGGCGGCCTCGTACGGTGCGACGAACTCCGCGAGCCGCACGGCGTCGCGCACGGACGCGACGTCCGGCTCTGCCGAAGCGAGCGGAAACACGACCACCCGGCGCACCGACGGCAGGCTTTCGAGCACGCTCGCCACGCGGCCGAGCGAATCGTGGCTCTTGCCGTTGTAGAAATAGCCGTCCGCAGTGAACAGCACCTTCGGCTCGACCTGGCCGAAGCGGTCGAGCACGCCCTGCACGCCGAAATCGGGCGAGCACGACGTCCAGACCGCGCCGAGCGAGGCGGTCGCCAGCGTCGCGACGATCGTCTCGGGCATGTTCGGCACGAAGCCGGCGCAGCGGTCCCCCGGTCCGACGCCGGCGGCGGCCAGCGCCTGGGCGAGACGTGACACCGCATCGTAGAGCTCGCGCCAGCTCATCGTGCGCTCGACGCGGTCTTCGGCGCGGAAGATGATCGCCGGCCCGTCGTCGCGCCGGCGCAGCAGGTTCTCGGCGAAATTCAGCCGCGCATCGGCGAAGAAGCGGGCGCCGGGCATGCGCTCGGGGTCGACGAGCGCGGTTTCGCCGCGCGTCTCGGCGACGACGCCGCAGAAGTCCCAGAGCGCGGTCCAGAACTCGGCCTTGCGTTCGACCGAGAAGCGATGCAGCGCCTCGAAATCGGCCAGCGCGACGCCGTGCCGTTCCGACACGAGGCGCATCAGCTTCGTCACGTTGGCGTCCGAGATGCGCTCCGGCGAGGGCTGCCACATCGGTTGCGTCATGGTCGGCCTCGGTCGTTCATGACTGTGCGCGGGTCGGCGCCGTGCCGGTCCGGCCCAACGGGCACCTTATTCGTCGCGGCGCAAGGCGTCGAGTGCCTGCGTGGCGCGCGCCCGGTGATCGTCGGTGACGTAGCGGCTGAGCATCTGCCAGACGGCCCAGAACACCGAGGCATCGTCGACGAGGCCGAGCGCCGGCAGGAAGTCGGGCAGCGCATCGGTCGGCACGACGAAATAGGCGAGCGCGGCGAGCAGGACCGCCTTCACGTGGCGCGGGGTGGCCGGATCCTCGATGCAGTACCAGACGGCGACCGCCTCGTCGGTGAACGGGATGCGGCCGGCGAGGCGGCGGATCTTCGGCCAGAATCCTCGGCGCACGCGCGCCTCGTTGCGCTCGAAGCGCTGCGGGTCGGGCAGCAGGACGGGCAGTTTCTCGGTCATCAAGCCCCATATGGTGACGTTGCCGCGGCTCTGCTATACCGGCTGCGTACCGCACGGGAGTGGCAGCGATGGACATCAAGGGGGTCGGTGCGATCGTCACGGGCGGGGCCTCCGGCCTCGGTGCCGCTACGGCACGGGCGCTGGCCGCGGCCGGTGCGAAGGTCTCGGTGATCGATCGCGACGGCGATGCCGCCGTGACGGTCGCCAACGGCATCGACGGGCTCGGCATCGGCTGCGACGTGGCCGACGCCGAGGCCGTGGCGACGGCGCTCAACGAGGCGCGCGGCCTGCACGGGCCGTGCGGCATCGCCGTCAACTGCGCCGGCATCGCGCCCGCCAGCCGGATCGTCGGGCGCGACGGGCCGATGCCGCTCGAGGAGTTCGAGCGCGTGGTGCAGGTCAACCTGATCGGCACGTTCAACGTCATGCGGCTGGCCGCCTCCGAGATGGCGGAGCGAACCCCGAACGCCGACGGCGAACGGGGCATCATCGTCAATACCGCCTCGATCGCCGCCTTCGAGGGCCAGGTCGGGCAGTCGGCCTACGCCGCCTCGAAGGGCGGGGTCGCGGCGCTGACGCTGCCGGCGGCGCGCGAGTTCGCCGCGCTCGGCATCCGCGTGCTCGCCATCGCCCCCGGGCTCTTCAAGACGCCGATGCTGCTGTCGCTGCCGCAGGAGGTGCAGGAGAGCCTCGCCGCGACCCTGCCGTTCCCGCGCCGGTTCGGCAAGCCCGACGAGTTCGCGGCGCTGGTGCTGCACATGATCGGCAACCCGGTGATGAACGGCGAGATCGTCCGCCTCGACGCGGCGCTGCGGATGCAGGCGCGCTGACGCGGCGCACATTGCGCCGCCGGCCGGCACCGCCCCTCGTGGAATCGCTCCGTAGCCTAGTGCGAACGGCCGGCGCCGGTTATGGTTGGCGGCCATGTCGTCCCATTACGCACCGACGATCGACGAGATCGAGACGCTGGCCCGCCAGGCGCTGGCGACGATTCCCGACGAGCTACGGCACTACGTGGGTGACGTCGTGATCCGCATCGACGAGTTTCCCGACGAGGAGACGTGCCGCGATATGGAGCTCGAGAGCGAGTTCGATCTGCTCGGACTGTATCGCGGCGTCTCGCTCGACCACCGCGAGGCTGCCGGCACGCGCCAGGACGTCGACATGATCTTCCTCTACCGCCGGCCGCTGCTCGATTACTGGTGCGAGACCGGCGAGGAGCTCGGGCACCTGGTCCGCCACGTGCTGATCCACGAAATCGGCCACCATTTCGGCTTCTCGGACGCCGACATGGAAGCGCTCGAGCTGCTCGCCGACGAGCGCGCGGGGGAATGATCAGTCCCGGTGCAGCAGGAACAGCGCCTGCTCGGCGAAGAAGTTCGCGAGCGTGCCCGTCGGCGACAGCCGCATCGGCCGTCCTTCGCCGTCGAGCGCGAGGCCCTTTTCCACCGTCAGGTTCATCTCGCGCGCCAGGCCGACGAAATCGCGGATCGTGCAGAAATGGATGTTCGGCGTGTCGTACCACTGGTGCGGCAGGTTCTCGGTGATCGGCATGCGGCCGCCGAAGAACAGGCTCGTGCGCACGCGCCAGAAGCCGAAATTCGGAAACGAGACGATCGACCGCTTGCCGATGCGTGCCATGTGGTCGAGCACGGCGCGCGGGTTGTGCGTCGCCTGCAGCGTCTGGCTGAGGATCACGTAGTCGAACGCATCCGACGGGTAGTCCTTGAGATCGGTGTCGGCGTCGCCCTGGATCACCGAGAGGCCGTTGCGCACGCACGCATTCACGCCGGCCTGGCTGAGCTCGAGTCCACGCCCGTCGACGCCCTTGCTCTTCCAGAGATGCTGCAGCAGCGCGCCATTTTCGCAGCCGACATCGAGCACGCGGCTGCCCGGTTCCACCATCTCCGCAATCAGCTGCAGGTCGACGCGGATCGAGGGCGCCGGCCCGTTCATGGCGTCGCCAGGCCGCGGTGCTCGGCGCAACCGTTGAGGAATCCCGCCAGCACGTCGCGCAGCTCCGGCTCGTCGAGCAGGAAGGCGTCGTGGCCCTTGTCGGATTCGATCTCGACGAAGCTGACGTTGGCGGCCACGGCGTTCAGCGCATGCACGATCGCCCGGCTTTCGGCGGTCGGAAACAGCCAGTCGCTCGAGAAGGAGATCAGGCAGAAACGCACCGGCGTCCGCTTGAACGCCGCCGGCAGCGAGCCGAACTCCGCCGCCAGGTCGAAATAGTCCATCGCCCGCGTGATGTAGAGGTAGGAATTGGCGTCGAAGCGCTCGACGAACGTGATTCCCTGGTGACGCAGATAGCTCTCGACCTGGAAATCGGCGTCGAAGCCGAAGGTCAGCGTCTCGCGGTCCTGCAGGTTGCGTCCGAACTTGCGGTGCAGCGCAGCCTCCGAGAGATAGGTGATGTGCGCGGCCATGCGCGCGACCGCCAGCCCGCGGTGCGGCTTGGTTCCGTGCCGCAGATAGTCGCCGCCGTGCCAGTCGGGATCGGCCATGATCGCCTGCCGGCCGACCTCGTGGAAGGCGATGTTCTGCGCTGAATGGCGCGCCGCGCCGGCGATCGGCACCGCCGCGAACACCCGCTCCGGATAGCGGGCCGCCCAGTCGAGCGCCTGCATGGCGCCCATCGAGCCGCCGGTCACCGCGAACAGCTGCTCGATGCCGAGATGGTCGATCAGCATGCGCTGCGCCCGCACCATGTCGCCGACGGTGATGACCGGGAAGGCGAGGCTGTATGGCTCGCCGCTGACCGGATCCGGCTCCCTCGGCCCGACCGTGCCGAGGCAGCCGCCCAGCACGTTGGCGCAGATGACAAAGTAGCGATCGGTGTCGAGCGGCTTGCCCGGCCCGACCATCAGGTCCCACCAGCCCGGCTTGCCGGTGATCGGATGGGTTTCCGCGACGAACTGGTCGCCGGTCAGGGCGTGGCAAACGAGGATCGCGTTGGACCTGTCGGCGTTCAGCTTGCCGTAGGTCTGATAGGCGAGGGGAAACGGGCCGAGCTCGACGCCGCAATCGAGGCGCAGCTTCTCATCGGCGCCCAGCTCGATGCGCTGGCCGGGCAGCTCCCAGCGTTGCTTTGCAGAGGCGGGCGCGGACATGGCGGAATAGCTAAAATTGAAGTCGCAGCGCGTCAACGTTTTCTTGCCGCGGCATTGGCCGCGGCCGGCGCCCCCGCGGATTGCTGACAGGGGCCCGCCAAGCTGCTAAGAAGCCTGTCTTTTCGGTATCCCGATGGCGACGGCGGTGAGCGCCCGCGTCACGGGGTCTCTGAGGTGGCGCAGGCGGCGCACCGTCGGCGGGAGTGCCCGGGTTCCCGCGGTGCAGGATCGTCGGCGCCCGCACAAGCGAGAGGGCTGGACGCCGGACCGACGATGCGCAAGACGGAGGCGGAACTCGACGAGCTGCGACGCGAGATCGATGATATCGACACCGCGCTGCACGACCTGATCATGCGCCGCACCGAGGTCGTCCGGCGGATCGCCGATACCAAGAGCCGCAGCGGCGTGTCGGCCATGCGGCCGGGGCGCGAGGCGGAGATCCTGCGACGCCTGGCGGCGCGTCACCACGGCCCGTTTCCGCGCGGCGCGCTGGTGCGGATCTGGCGCGAGATCATCGCGTCGGTGACGGCGATGCAGGGTCCGTACGCGATCGCCGTCTATTCCGACGGCAGCGACAAGGGCTATTGGGACATGGCGCGCGATCATTTCGGCAGCCATACCGACCTGACGCCCTATGCGACCCGGCGCGACGTGCTCGCGCAGGTCTCCGAGGGCAGGGCGACGCACGGCGTGCTGCCGTTTCCGACCGAGCACGACGACCCGCCCTGGTGGGGACGGCTGTTCGCCCCGGATGCGCCGCGCATCGTCATGCGGCTGCCGTTCGCGGATCTCGGCAACGCCAGGGGGGAATCGCCGCAGGCGCTCGTCATCGCGCGCATCGCCCCGGAGCCGACCGGGGACGACCGCACGCTGCTCGTCGTCGAGACCGCGGACGCGGTGGGCCGTGCCGCCATGGACGACATGCTGGCGAAGGCGAAGCTTTCGGCGCAGACGATCGCCGCGCACGGCAAGGCGTTGAACCTGCACCTCGTCGAGGCGGCGGGTTTCCTCGACGACCGCGATGTCGGCGTCCAGCTGCTGGCGGCGCGCGACCCGGTCGAGACGGTCATGATCGTGGGCGCCTATCCCGCGCCGTTGCCGGCGGCCGGACGGGCCGGCGGAGATCCCTAGGAGGAACCGCGCCATGGCGATACCACAGCCGCGTCCGGGGATCATGGATATCGCCGCCTATGTCGGCGGCGGCCATACCGTGCCGGGCACCGAGCGGGCGATCGTGCTCTCGGCCAACGAGAATCCGCTCGGGCCGAGCCGGCAGGCGGTCGCCGCCTACCGCTCCGTCGCCGATGCGTTGCATCGCTATCCCGACGGCGGCGCGGTGTCGCTGCGCGAGGCCATCGGCCGGCGCTTCGGTCTCGATCCCGCGCGTATCGTCTGCGGCGCCGGCTCGGACGAGCTGATATCGTTGCTGATCCGGGCCTATGCGGGCCCCGGCGACGAGGTGCTGCACAGCGAGCACGGCTTCCTGATGTACGCGATTTCGGCGCGCGCCGCCGGGGCCGTTCCGGTGTCGGCGCCCGAGCGCAACCTCACCGCCGACGTCGACGCGCTGCTCGACCGGGTCAACGAGCACACGCGGCTGCTGTTCCTCGCCAACCCGAACAACCCGACGGGCAGCTACCTGCCCCGCAAGGCGCTGCGGCGGCTGCGCGAGGGGCTGCGCGACGGCGTGCTGCTGGTGATCGACGCGGCCTACGCCGAATATGTCGAGCGCGCCGACTACGACACCGGTGCCGAGCTGGCCGATGGCCGCGACGACGTCGTCATGCTGCGGACGTTCTCGAAGATATTCGGCCTCGCGTCGCAGCGGCTGGGCTGGGCCTACGGCGCGCCGCCCGTGATCGACGTGCTGAACCGGATCAGGGGCCCGTTCAACACCACCGCCTCGGCCCAGGCCGCCGGGATCGCGGCGCTCGCCGACATGGAGCACGGCGACGCGAGCCGCGAGCACAATGCGCGCTGGCTCGACTGGCTGACGCAGCAGATCGGCGGTCTCGGCCTCGAGGTGCCGCCCTCGGTCGGAAACTTCGTCCTGGTCCGTTTCGCCGATTCCGGGCGCAGCGAAGCGGCGTACCAATGGCTGCTCTCCCGCGGCGTGATCACGCGGCGGATGGGCGCTTACGGCCTGCCCGAATCGATCCGCGTCACGGTCGGCCTGGAGGACGAGAACCGCGCCCTGGTCGCGGCCCTGGCGGAACACATGGAGGCGACATGAGCGCCGTTCTGTTCGACCGCGTCGCCCTGATCGGCCTCGGCCTCGAGGGCTCGTCGCTGGGCTGGGTGATGAAGCGCGAGGGGCTGGCCGGCCACATCGCCGGCTGCGCGCGCACGCAGCAGACGCTGGACACCGCGATGCGGCTCGGCTTCGTCGACAGCGTCAACGCCGATCCGGCAGAAATCGTCGACGGCGCGGACCTCGTCGTGCTCTGCTCCCCGATCAGCACCTTCGGCGATCTCGCGGCGAGCTTCGCCGGGCGGCTCAAGCACGGGGCGATCGTGACCGATGTCGGATCGGTCAAGACCGCGGTCATCCGCGACGTCGGGCCGCTGCTGCCCGAGGGCGTGCACTTCGTCCCCGGCCACCCGGTCGCCGGGACCGAGCATTCCGGGCCGGAGTCGGGGTTCGCCGAACTCTTCGAGCACCGTTTCTGCATCCTCACGCCGCCGCCCGGAACCGACCGCGAGGCCGTCGACAAGGTCGCCGAACTGTGGCGCCGCGCCGGCAGCATGGTCGAGATCATGGACGCGCACCACCATGACCGCGTGCTCGCCGTCACCTCCCACTTGCCGCACCTGATCGCCTACACGATCGTCGGCACGGCGGCCGACCTGGAGTCGCAGCTGCGCCGGGAGGCGGTGGACAACGGGGACGTCGTGGAGACGTCCGAAGTCATCAAATACTCGGCCGGCGGCTTTCGCGATTTCACGCGGATCGCCGGCTCCGACCCGATCATGTGGCGCGACGTCTTCCTCAACAACCGCGACGCGGTTCTCGAGATGCTGGGCCGCTTCGTCGAGGATCTGACGGGACTGCAGCGCGCGATCCGCTGGGGCGAGGCCGAGATCCTCGAACAGTGGTTCCAGCGCACGCGCGAGATCCGTCGCGGCGTCGTCGAGATGGGCCAGGCAGGCCGGTTCATCGCCACCGAAGCCGAAGATGGGGACGAAGGCGAGCAGGGCGAGTCGGGCTGATCGGCGATGCCGGGGGATTCCGAAGCGCGGGAGCTGATGCACCGCAAGCGCGCCTTCCTCGACACGGTGCGCGCCGACTCGGAGGTCTGGATTTTCGGCTACGGCTCGCTCATGTGGAACCCGGGTTTCGGGCATGTCGAGGTGCGCGAGGCGATCCTGCACGGCTGGCACCGGGCGTTCTGCGTCTACTCGCACCGCTACCGCGGCACGCCGGAGCGGCCGGGCCTCGTGCTCGGACTCGACCGCGGCGGCTCGTGCCGCGGCATGGCGTTCCGTGTCGTGCGGGGCGAGGCGCGGGCGGTCCTCGACTATCTGTGGGATCGTGAAATGGTGACCGGCGTCTACCGGCCGCGCGTTCTCACGGCCCGTGCCGGCGACCGCGTCCTGACCTGCCACTGCTTCGTCGTCGACCGGGCGCACCGGCAATATGCCGGCGGCCTGCCGGACGCCGAGATCGTGCGCCTGATCCGCCAGGGCAACGGCCAGGGCGGGGCCAATCGCGACTATCTGGTCAATACGGTGCGCCACCTCGACGAGCTCGGCATCACCGACGGTCCTCTCCATCGTCTGCTCGCGCTCGTCGAGCGGGACCGGCCGGCCGGATAGCGTCGTCGCCGGCCGGCTGCCCGCGCTGCAGGCCACGCACGGAATTGCCGAGCCAGACGATGTCCGCCGTCTCCAGATCGCGGGGATGGAGAACCTCCTCGCGCACTTCGGGATCGCCCGCCGCGAGCAGCTCGCGGCGCAGCGTACCGTCGAGCAGGCCGCAGGCGAGCGGCGGCGTCAGCAATATTCCGCCGCGCTGCAGGAAGAGCGTCGTGTAGCTGCCCTCGGTCAGCTCGCCGCGCTCATTGGCGAATATGACCTCGTCGCAGCCGGTCTCGGCGGCCAGCCGCCGGCGCTCGCTGTCGAGAATCCCGCGCCGGGTCGTCTTGTGGCGCCGGAACGGATCGCTGCTGTCGACGGCACGCGGCGACAGCGTGAACCGGATGTCGCTGCGGCCAATACCTGCGGGGTCGAGCGAAGCGGTCTCGAAGCTCAGGACGCCATCGGCGGCGAGCAGCAGCCGGACCCGGCAGAGCCCGTCGAGCGTGGCGGCGACACGGTCGAGCGCGGCCCCGATCTCCGAGCGGACACAGGGAAAGCCGAATTGCTCCGCCGACGCCTGCAGGCGGTCGAGATGGCGGTCACGCAGGTAGAATCCCTCCTCGCGATCCCATCGCATGGTCTCGATCAGCTGAAACGGCTCGTCCGGTGCTCTCAGGGACCGATCCTCGCGAAGCTTGCTGCCGGCTCATCCTGCCACGGCCTGCGTGGCCGTTGAAGGGCATGCGGCGTACGGCCCGCCGGAGCAGCCGCCGATATTCACATCGCGCGCAGACCTTCGCGCACGCCCAGGATCGCCCGCGCGATCGCCTCCAGATCGACGAACAACCAGACGGCGGCGATGAAGATGACCAGCATGATCGGGTAGATGTACCAGGGCAGCGGGACCGGCCGGTCGAGCCCGCAGGCCGGGCATTCGTCGACGTAGCCCTTGATGGCGACGCCGCAGCGCGGGCATTTCCGGCGCGCGGCCATCAACGGGTCAGCTGCATTTCGAGTAGCCGCAGGACGGGCAGACGTCGCAGCCTTCCTGGCGCAGCAGGCCCGGCTGGCTGCACTTCGGGCAGAACCGCAGCGGCGTCCTGTCGCCGGCGACCCGTGCGAGCGCGGGTTCCTCATCCTCGGCGCGCTGCGGAATGAAGCCGATGTCGATCATGTGGCGCTCGACGATCTCGCCGATCGCCGCCAGCAGCGACGGAACGTAGCGCCCCTCCATCCAGTAGCCGCCGCGCGGATCGAAAATGCTCTTCAGTTCGCGCACCACGAAGGTGACGTCGCCGCCGCGGCGGAACACGGCGCTGATCATGCGCGTCAGCGCCACGGTCCAGGCATAGTGCTCGAGGTTCGCCGAGTTGATGAAGACCTCGAAGGGCCGTCGCCGGCCGTCCTGAACGATATCGTTGAGCGTGATGTAGAAGGCGTGGTCGCTGTCCGGCCAGCGCAGCTTGTAGGTCTTACCGACCAGCGCCTCGGGCCGTTCCAGCGGCTGCGTCATGTAGACGACGCCGGCGCCCGGCGCCGCCGTCTCCTCGACGGTCGGTGCGGCCGCGACCGGCGGTGCGGCCGCAACGGGCGGCTTCGTCTCGGCCGGCACGGCGGCCGCCGGTTCCTTGCGGTCGGCACTCAGCACGGCGCCGGTCACCACGTTCGGACGATAGGTCGTGCAGCCCTTGCAGCCGAGCTCGTAGGCCTGCATGTAGACGTCCTTGAACGCTTCGAACGGGATGTCCTCGGCCAGGTTGATGGTCTTCGAGATCGAGCTGTCGATGAATTTCTGCACCGCGGCCTGCATGACGACGTGGGCCTCCGGGGCCAGCTGCTGGGCGTCGGTGAAATAGTCCGGAAGCGGCGCCTCTTCACCCTCGAGCGCGCGGAACATGTGCCAGGCGTAATCGACGACCTCCTCGTCGCGACGGCTGCCGTCGGGCATCAGCATGCTGCGCGTGAACCGGTAGCTGAACACCGGCTCGATACCGGAGGAGACGTTGTCCGCCAGCAGCGAGATCGTTCCGGTCGGCGCGATCGAGGTGACGAGGGCGTTGCGGATTCCGTGCTTCGCGATGGCGTCGCGGATATCCTTCGGCAGCCCGCGGATCGTCTCGCCGGCCGTGTATTTCTTGCGGTCGTAGAGCGGAAACGCGCCCTTCTCGCGGGCAAGCGCGATGGAGGCGCGGTAGGCGGCGTTGCGGAACGACGCCAGCCAGCGCTCGGTCAGCGCTACCGCCTCGGCGCCTCCGTACGCCGCGCGGCACATGATCAGCGCGTCGGCGAGCCCGGTGACGCCGAGGCCGATGCGCCGCTTGGCGATCGCCTCCTCGCGCTGGCGCTCGAGCGGGAAGCGCGAGACGTCGATCGCGTTGTCGAGCATGCGAACGGCGGTGGGAACGAGCCGCTCGAGCTCCTCGACGTCGAGCCGCGCCTTGCTCGTAAACGGGTCGCGCACGAGCCGCGCCAGGTTGACCGATCCGAGAAGGCACGCGCCATAGGCCGGTAAGGGCTGTTCGCCACACGGATTTGTGGCATGTATTTCCTCGACGTAGTAGAGATTGTTCAACTTGTTTATGCGATCGATGAAGATCACCCCGGGCTCCGCGTAGGCGTAGGTCGCCCGCATGATCTCGTCCCACAGGTCGCGCGCGCGCACGGTCGAGAAGGTCACGCCGTCGAACACCAGCGGCCAGGGACTGTCCTCGCGCACCGCGCGCATGAAATCGTCGGTGACCAGGACCGACAGGTTGAACATGCGGAGCCGGCCCGGCTCGTGCTTGGCCCGCACGAACGCCCGGATGTCCGGGTGGCTGCAGCTCAGCGTGCCCATCATGGCGCCGCGGCGATATCCAGCGCTCATGATCGTGCGGCACATGGCATCCCACACATCCATGAAGCTGAGCGGGCCGGAGGCGTCGGCCCCGACGCCGCGCACCGGTGCGCCCTTCGGTCG
>JBFHDX010000093.1:0-14842 GCA_041584475.1 Alphaproteobacteria bacterium | reverse complement strand
GAGCTGTTCGGATTGATAGTTAACCAGGTGGTTAAATATAAGGCCGAGCGGGGTCGCTGTAAAGCGTCTTCGCAACATGCGGCCACTGGCCCCCCGAGGCGCCAGATGCTATTCGGTTACGGCAGCGGGGACGCGCGACAGACAGCGGGGCAGGCCATGCAGGACATCATCCGGGAACTCGAGCGGCGCCGCGAGGCCGCGCGCATGGGCGGCGGCGAGAAGCGGATCGACGCCCAGCACGCCAAGGGCAAGCTGACGGCGCGCGAGCGCATCGACCTCCTGCTCGACGAGGGTTCGTTCGAGGAATGGGACATGTTCGTCGAGCACGACTGCCGCGACTTCGGCATGGCCGAGCACCGCATCCCCGGCGACGGCGTGGTGACCGGCTACGGCACCGTGAACGGCCGCCTCGTGTTCGTCTTCAGCCAGGACTTCACGGTCTTCGGCGGCTCGCTGTCGGCGGCGCACGCGCGCAAGATCTGCAAGATCATGGACCAGGCGATGAATGTCGGGGCACCGGTCATCGGCCTCAACGATTCCGGCGGCGCCCGCATCCAGGAAGGCGTCGCCTCGCTCGCCGGCTATGCCGACGTGTTCCAGCGCAACGTCATGGCCTCGGGCGTGGTGCCGCAGATCTCGCTGATCATGGGGCCGTGCGCCGGCGGCGCGGTCTACTCGCCGGCGATGACCGACTTCATCTTCATGGTCAAGGACTCGTCCTACATGTTCGTGACCGGTCCCGAGGTGGTGAAGACGGTCACCCACGAGAACGTCACGCAGGAGCAGCTCGGCGGCGCGGTGACGCACTCGACGGTCTCGGGCGTCGCCGACCAGGCCTTCGAGAACGACGTCGAGGCGCTCACCCAGCTGCGCCGCTTCATCGATTTCCTGCCGGCGAGCAACCGCGAGGATCCGCCGGTGCGCCCGACGCGCGACCCCGCCGATCGGGCCGAGATGTCGCTCGACACGCTGGTGCCGGCGAACCCGAACCAGCCCTACGACATGAAGGAGCTGATCGGGAAGGTCGTCGACGAGAGCGACTTCTTCGAGGTCGCCCCCGACTTCGCCCGCAACATCATCACCGGCTTCGCGCGCATGGAGGGCTCGACCGTCGGCATCGTCGCCAACCAGCCGATGGTGCTCGCCGGCTGTCTCGACATCGATTCGGCGCGCAAGGCGGCCCGCTTCGTGCGCTTCTGCGACTGTTTCAACGTGCCGATCATGACCTTCGTCGACGTGCCCGGCTTCCTGCCCGGCACCAAGCAGGAATATGGCGGCATCATCCTGCACGGCGCCAAGCTCCTCTACGCCTACGCCGAGGCGACGGTGCCCAAGGTGACGCTGATCACCCGCAAGGCCTACGGCGGTGCCTACGACGTCATGGCCTCGAAGCACCTGCGCGGCGACGTCAACTTCGCCTGGCCGACCGCCGAGATCGCCGTGATGGGGCCGAAGGGCGCGGTCGAGATCATCTTCCGCGCCGACATCGGCGACGCGGCGAAGATCGAGGCGCGGACCGAGGAGTACCGCACGAAGTTCGCCAACCCCTTCGTCGCCGGCTCGCTCGGCTTCATCGACGACGTCATCATGCCGCACAACAGCCGCAAGCGGCTGTGCCGTTCGCTCGCCATGCTCAAGGAAAAGCAGCTCGAGAATCCGTGGAAGAAGCACGGCAACATCCCGCTCTGAGGCGGGCGTGACCGGCGACGACGAGGCGGCGCGGCGCGCCCGCCGCCGGCTCGACGGCTTCCTCTATCACCTGATCGCCTACGTGCTGGCGATGATGCTGTTCGTCGTCGCCAACCTGCTGACCTCGGAGTATCCGTGGTTCCTGCTGCCGCTGGTCGGCTGGGGGGCGCCGCTGGCGCTGCACGCGGCCTACGCGATGGGCCTGTTCGACGGGCTTCGGCGCTGACCCCGGTGCGTTCGCACGGGGCTCATATGCCCGGTCCCATCAGCAGGTCGGGCAGCCAGGTGGCGATACCGGGAAACACGCACAACAGCACGATGCCCAGCACCATGCACAGCATGAAGGGCAGCGCGCCGCGCAGGATAGTCGGCAGGCTCACGTCGGGCGAGATGCCGTTTATGACATAGAGGTTGAGCCCCACCGGCGGGGTGATGAGGCCGATCTCCATGTTTATCGTGAACACCACCGCGAACCAGTAGGCGTCGAAGCCGGCATGCTCGACGATCGGCAGCAGGATCGGCGCGGTCATCAGGATCACCGCCACCGGCGGCAGGAAGAACCCGGCGACCAGCAGGAATAGGTTGATCATCGCCATGACGATCCAGCGATTGACGTCGAGCCCGGCAATCCATTCCGCCACCGACTGGGTCACGAACAGGCTGGAGAGCATGTAGCTGAACAGCGCCGAGGCGGCGATGATCATCAGGATCATCACGCTCTCGCGCATGCTGTCCCTCAGGATTCGCGCCATCGTCGGCAGGTCGCGGATGCGGTAGATGACCGCGACCAGCACGATGCAGAACAGCGCGCCGACGCCGGCGGCCTCGGACGGGGTCGCGAGGCCGCCGTAGAGCACGTAGAGGATGCCGGCGATGATGCTCAGGAACGGCAGGACCTTGGGCAGGATCTCGAGCTTGTCGCGCAGCGTGTAGCTGGCGGCCATGTCGCGCAGGCTGTAGCCCCTGCGCCACGCGATATACAGCGACCATGCCATGAACAACGCGGTCAGCATCAGCCCGGGCATCAGTCCGGCGATGAACAGCCGCCCGATCGAGGTCTCGGTCGCGACCCCGTAGACGATCATCGTGATGCTCGGCGGAATCAGGATGCCCAGCGTCCCGCCGGCGGCGATCGCCCCGGTCGCCAGGCTCGCGGGATAACCGCGCTGGCGCATTTCCGGGATCCCCATCTTGCCGATCGCCGCGCAGGTCGCCGGCGACGAGCCGCTGAGCGCGGCGAACACCGCGCAGGCGCCGAGGTTCGAGATGATCAGGCCGCCCGGCACCCGGTGCAGCCAGCGATCGAGCGCCGCATAGAGATCCTTGCCGGCGGGCGAGCTTGCGACCGCGGCGCCCATGAGGATGAACATCGGGATCGACACGAGGGTGAAGTCGTTCAGGCTGCCGAAGAAGGTCTCGGCCAGGATCGACAGGCTGCCGGTGCCCTCGAAATAGAGCAGGAAGCCGATCGACACCAGGGCGAGGCCGAAGGCGACCGGAACGCCCGTCGCCAGAAATGCGATCGTGACGATGGCGACGACACCGCCGATCGCGAGCGCGCTCATCGACCCGCTTCCTCCGAAAGTCCGAACGGTTGCGCGCGTCCCGTGGCGAGGCAGATGATATCGGCGACGTACTGCAGCGCCATCAGGGCCATGCCTACGGGCAGCGGCAGATAGGGTATCCAGAGCGGCAGCGCCCAAACCGTCTCGGTGCGCCAGCGGCCGACCCAGGCCTCGACGAGCAGCTCATAGCCGGTCCACCCCAGCACGATCGCCAGCAGCAGCGCGGAGATCGCCGCGAACAGGGCCAACGCGAGCCGCATCCCCCCGCCGAGATAGACGGGCAGCAGCTCGACGTTCACATGGCCGCGGATCAGGGCGACATAGGGGCTGCCGATGAACGTGGCAGCGATCAGCGAATAGGTCACGAACTCGGTCTGCCAGATGGTCGAGGCCCGCAGGAAATACCGTATCACCACCATTTCGCAGACGACGACGACGGCCGCCGCGAGCAGCAGCGCGGCGACGATGCCGCAGGCCTGCGACAGTCGCCTGACGCCATTTATGAAGGTATCCATGCGATCGGCAGTGCCAACAGGGAGCGGCCGCCGGCGGCGGGCCGGCGGCCGGTCGTGTCGCTGCGCTACTCGACGGCGAGCGCCTTGTCGATCAGCTCCTTGCCGCCGGGCACCTCCTCGGCGAACTTCTTGTACGAGGTCTTGTCGGCAATCGCGCGCCATTTCGCCGCCTGCTCGGCGTTCATGGTGACGACCTTGACACCCGCCTTCTTGAAGGTCTCGACGAGCTCGTCATCGAGCTTCTTGGCTTCCTCGAAGAAGTAGTCCTCGGCCTTCTTGCCCGCTGCCGCGAGCGCGGCCTGCTGGTCCGGATTGAGCTTCTCCCAGCTCCGCTTCGACATCAGGATCGGTTCGTACATGAACCACAGCGCGTTGTCGCCCGGAGCGGTCAGGCAGCTCACCTGCTCGTAAAGCCGATAGGAGACGAAGCTCCCGGAGCTCGTGTTGGTGGCGTCGAGCACCCCGGTCTGCATCGCCGTATAGATTTCCGAGCTCGGCATCGAGCTGATCGAGGCGCCCGCGCCCGCGAGCATCTGCTCGAACGCCGGGCCGGCCGCGCGGGTCACCTGACCCTTGATATCGTCGGGCTCGAGAATGCAGTTCTTCTTGGACGCGAACCCGCCGGCGAGCCAGGCGTCGGACAGCACGACGACGCCGGCATCGTCGATGATCTTCTTGATGTCCTGCATGAAGGGTGAGCCGTTCAGACGACGCGCATGGTCGTGATTCTTGACGAGGCCCGGCATCAGGGTGGCGCTGAACTGCGGATGGCGGCCGGACGCGTAGTCGAGCGGGAAGGCCGACAGATCGAGCTGACCCTTGGTCATCGCACCCCATTGCTCACGCGGTTTGAACAGCGATGCCCCCGGATAGACGGTGATCTCGAGGCCGACATTGGCCGCGGCCGCCTCGCGCGCGATGATCTGAACCATCTCGTCGCGGACGTCGCCCCGCCCGCCGGGCCACTGATGCGACGCCTTCAGCGTTACGGTGTCGGCAGTGGCCGCACCGATCGCGCCGGTCATGGTAATCGCCGCCAGCGCCGCGGCGCCGACATATTTCCGTGGGTCGATCATGCCTGTTTCCTCCCATAAGCGCCGTCCGGCCCGATCAGGCGGACGGCAGGTTCTTGATCCCGCGCCTCTCGGGCGCGGAGACGCGCCGACCATAGCACGGGTTGCCGCCGCAACAATATCGTCACATGCGCTGCCGGCTGCGCGCGGATCCCTTGCCGACCGGTACCCGGGGCGGCCGATCAAGGCCCCTGATCGGCGGTGCGCTGGCGACGCCGAGGGCGCATGCGGCGACGGGAAGCGAGACGATCGCGCCGCAGCGCCCGCTGCGGCGACGAATGCGCTCGTCCGTGTTTTCCTGCACTCTCGTCGGGCGTTTTGTGCGCGGAAATCACGGTTCTTCTGGCGGAACCTCGTTGCCGGTCCCTATCAACCGCTCGACCATCGTCCTCGAATAGGCGCACCGCACGGTCCGCGCCCGGCGTCGGCTGTATTGCGCGCGCCGGCGGACCGGGTATAACAGAGGCTGTCGCCGCGCTTCGGCGTCCCGGAAAGATGATTTCCCGCGCCGGGGCGACGCGCCGCGCAGCCGGAACAACAAGCTCGGGACGGGGGCCGTGTTTTCCAGGATCCTGATCGCCAACCGGGGCGAAATCGCCTGCCGCGTGATCCGCACCGCGCGGCGCATGGGCATCGAGACCGTCGCCGTCCATTCCGAGGCCGACGCCGGCGCGCTGCACGTCGAGATGGCCGACCAGGCGGTGTGCATCGGCCCGCCCCCTTCAGCCGAGAGCTACCTCGCGATCGATCGCATCATGGAGGCGATTAGCGCCACCGGCGCCGAGGCCGTGCATCCCGGCTATGGCTTCCTGTCCGAGAACGCCGCCTTCGCCCGGGCGCTCGAGAAGGCGAAGGTCGCCTTCATCGGTCCGGGTATCGAGGCCATCGCCGCCATGGGCGACAAGATCGAGTCCAAGAAGCTGGCGCACGGCGCCGGCGTCAACACCATCCCCGGCCATATGGGCGTGATCGCCGACGATAAGGAGGCGCTGAAGATCGCGCGCAAGATCGGCTATCCGGTGATGATCAAGGCCTCCGCCGGTGGCGGCGGCAAGGGCATGCGCATCGCCCGCTCCGACGCCGAGGTGCGCGACGGCTTCCGCTCCGCCGCCAGCGAGGCCAAGTCGAGCTTCGCCGACGACCGCGTCTTCATCGAGAAATTCATCGAGGAGCCGCGCCACATCGAGATCCAGATCATCGCCGACGGTCACGGCAACGCGGTCTATCTGGGCGAGCGCGAATGCTCGATCCAGCGCCGCCACCAGAAGGTCATCGAGGAGGCGCCGTCGCCCTTCATCGACGCCAAGACGCGCAAGGCGATGGGCGAGCAGGCGGTGGCGCTCGCCCGGGCGGTGAACTACCGCTCGGCGGGCACGGTCGAGTTCATCGTCGACCGGGACCGCAACTTCTACTTCCTCGAGATGAACACGCGCCTGCAGGTCGAGCATCCGGTCACCGAATACGTCACCGGCCTCGACCTCGTCGAGCAGATGATCCGCGTCGCCGCCGGCGAGAAGCTGGGCTTCGCCCAGAAGGACGTAAAGCTCGACGGCTGGGCGATCGAGACGCGCATCTACGCCGAGGACCCGTTCCGCAACTTCCTGCCGTCGACCGGCCGGCTCGTCTTCTACCGCCCGCCCGAGGAGGGCGAGCACGTGCGCGTCGACACCGGCGTCTACGAGGGCGGCGAGATCAGCATGTATTACGACCCGATGGTCGCCAAGCTGATCACCGGCGGCCGCACCCGCGACGAGGCGATCGGCCGCATGCGCGAGGCGCTCGACGCGTTCTACATCCGCGGCATCGCGCACAACATCCCGTTCCTCGCGGCGCTGATGGCGCATCCGCGCTTCAACGAGGGCCGGCTGACCACCGGCTTCATCGACGAGGAGTATCCGCAGGGCTTCAGCGCCGAGGACGCCATCCACGACGATCCGCGCCTGCTCGTCGCCGTGGCGGCGGCGGCGAACCGGATCGCCGAGGACCGCGCGGCGAAGATCTCGGGCCAGATGCCCGGGCACGAGCGCGTCGTCGGCGACGCCTTCGTCGCGGCGCACGGCGGCACGCGCTGCGAACTCGCCGTGCAGGCGGCGGCGCACGGCGCCGACGTCGTCATCGACGGTGAGCACACCTACGCCGTGCACAGCGACTGGTGGCCCGGCGAACCGCTGTTCCGCGGCGAGGTGAACGCCCGGCCGGTCTGCATCCAGATCGAGCGCTCGGGCCTCGCCTGGCGGCTCAACCACGCCGGCAGCCGCGCCGACATCACGGTGATGACGCGGCGCGGCGCGGAGTTGCGCGGGCGCATGCCGGAGAAGGCGCCGCCGGACATGTCGGCGTTCCTGCTGTCGCCGATGCCGGGGCTGCTGGTGCGCCTCTCGGTGGCGCCTGGCGACGAGGTAAAGGCCGGACAGGAGCTCGCCGTCGTCGAGGCGATGAAGATGGAGAACATCCTGCGCGCCGAGCGGGACGGCCGCATCGCCGCGATCCACGCCAACGCCGGGGCGAGCCTCGCCGTCGACGAACGCATCCTCGAGTTCGAGGCGGCCGATGCCTGATACGATCACGGTGCGCGTCGTGATCGAGGGCCGCGTGCAGGGCGTCGGCTTCCGCTGGTGGATCGCCCAGTGGGCCAATTCCCGTGGCCTCGACGGCTGGGTGCGCAACCGCCGCGAGGGCACCGTCGAAGCGCTGTTCCACGGCGCCGCCGAGGCCGTCGAACACATGGTCGAGGCGTGCGCCGAGGGCCCGGCGGGTGCCCGCGTCCGCAACATGAGGCGGTTCGACGACGAGCCGCCCGACGAACCCGGCTTCGAGCAGCGCAAGACGGTTTAATACATCATGCACTTACGTGGAATCGGCACCGGCCCGCTCCCCCACCCGGCCACCCAACGGTATCGTGCGCTGTGGGTGGCCGGGTGGGGGAGCGGGCTGGAGCAAACTAATCGGATGCTGTTCTAGCCGCGGCCCGCCCGCGGTTTCGTTTACGCGTCCTTCACCAATATCCCGCACTTTAGCGGCTGGTCCGCCCTTCGCGCGACTCGGCGCCGCTGCGGGGCGGTGCGGGTTCAATTCCGTGGAAGCGACGGTGGCGAGGCGCAGCACCAGGCGGTTGAAGTCTTCGAAGATGAGAGGCGGCTGGTTTCGACGCGATCCCTTCGCCGAGCGCAGCTCGTGGCTGCGCCGGCTGGTGCGCTTCGCGCTGCTGCTCGTCGTCTTCCTCATCGTCGCGCCGCCGGCGCTCGTGCTGCTGTACCGCGACTACGCGCCGCCGGGAACGCTGCTGATGCTGGTCCGCCTGTTCGAGGGCGAGGGCATAAAGAAGGAATGGGTGCCGCTCGAGCGGATCTCGCGCAATGTGCCGCGCGCGGTGATCGCGCTCGAGGACAATACGTTCTGCCGGCACGACGGCTTCGACTGGGCGGCGATCTTCGACGCCGCCGCCGACCGTGTGCGCGGCAACGGGGTCACGCGCGGCGGCAGCACGATCAGCCAGCAGACCGCCAAGAACGTCTTCCTGTGGCCCGACCGCACCTTCGTGCGCAAGGGGCTGGAGGTGCCGTTCACCTGGATGATGGAGAAGACCTGGGACAAGCGCCGGATCATGGAGGTCTACCTCAACGTCGCCGAATGGGGCCCCGGCGTCTACGGCGTCGAGGCCGCAGCGCAGCACTATTTCGGCAAGCCGGCGCGCCGGCTGACGCGGCGTCAGGCGGCGCTGCTGGCGGCGATCCTGCCGAACCCGCGGCGCTGGTCGGCGCGCTACCCGACCAACTACATCAGCCGCCGGGCGAGCACCGCGATCTACCGCATGCGCCGCCTCGGCGAGTACTACGACTGTTTGCGATAGCTGGAAAAGCCCGTCCGAAGCCTCGCCCCCTCCCCAGCCCCTCCCCCGCAAGCGAGAGAGGGGCTTCTCCCGTTGAGGCGGCAACAAGGAGCCCAGCTCCCTTGAAGATGAGGGGTCGAGGAGGGAGTGACACATGACAGCCGCCGCTCCCGGCGACGCTCGAGCCGCCGCCGTTCCCACCGCCCGCGTTATCCCCTAAGCTTGGGGAAAACGAACAGCAGGGAGGCCGCAACATGGCCGGGCACGGATACGAGAGCGGGCGCCTCGACCTGCCCTTCGTCGGGCATTGCACCTTCGCCAAGGCGCCGCCGGTCACCGACTGGAAGCGGATCGACGCCGACATCGCCGTGCTCGGCGCGCCGTTCGACATGGGCACGCAGTACCGCGCCGGCGCGCGCTTCGGCCCGCGCGCGATCCGCGAGGCCTCGACGCTGTTCTCGTTCGGCCACGACGGCGCCTACGATTTCGAGGACGACACCGTCTATCTGCCGACGGACGAGGTCTCGATCGTCGACATCGGCGACGCCGACATCGTGCATACCGACACGCTGAAGAGCCACGACAATATCGAGATCGGCGTGCGCCGGATCCTCGACGCCGGCGCGCTGCCCGTCGTGCTCGGCGGCGACCATTCGGTGCACATCCCCTGCATCCGGGCCTTCGCCGACGAGGACCCGGTGCACATCGTGCATGTCGACGCCCATCTCGACTTCGTCGACGAGCGCCACGGCGTGCGCTACGGCCACGGCAACCCGCTGCGCCGGGCCTCCGAGATGGCGCACGTCACCGGGCTGACGCAGCTCGGCATCCGCAACGTCTCGTCGTCGAACCGCTCGGACTACGCCGCGGCGCGCGAGGCCGGCTCGGACATCCTGTCGGTGCGCGACGTCCGGCGGCTCGGCGCCGACGGCGTGCTGCGCCGCATCCCGCAGGAGACGCGCTACTACCTGACGATCGACATCGACGGCTTCGACCCGTCGATCGCCCCCGGCACCGGCACGCCGAGCCACGGTGGATTCCTCTACTACGAGGTGCTGGAGATCCTGCAGGGGCTGACGCAGCAGGGCGAGGTCGTCGGCGTCGACCTGGTCGAGGTCGCGCCCGACTACGATTCCGGCGGGATCACGGCGATGCTTGCGGCGCAGCTGCTGATGAACCTGCTCGGCTACGTCTTCCACGAGAAGAAGCTGCGGGGGTAATTCGGGGACGCCTCGCGCAGCAGCGGCAATGCGCAATACTTGCGTATTATTGCGGGACTCCGGCCGCACTCGGCGCGGCCTCCTTAACCGATTGTTCAGCATGGCGGCGCAGAATGGACGTCCGGGTTTCGATTGGCCGGAGCGGCGCCGCCGCGGCCGGCCGGGGAGGGACACTCGATGGACACGCGGTTCATCGCCATGCTGGCGCTGGAGCGGGCGGGCACCACGACGGCCGAGAACGTCATCGCCGAGATGCGGCGCCAGTTCCCGAAGCTCAAGGCGCCGCTGACGCCGGTCGAGGGCCCCGCGAACCGCGGCGACGCCTCCTGCGCCTTCCTGCTCGAAATCGGTGACATCGTCGTCACGGTGCTGGTGATCCACCGGCCGATCCCGCCGGGCACGCTCGACCGTGCGATCGGCGGCAGCCGCAACTGGCCCGACGCGGCGGCGCGGCTGTCCGCGCATCGGGCGCACGCCATCGTCGCCACCTTCGCCGCCTCGGGCGACTGGAAGGCGGCGGTCAGCCATGCCCAGGCCGTAACCCTGGTGACCGCGGCGCTGTCCTCGGTGCTGCCGTCGATCGGCGTGTACTGGGCGGCCGGCGAGACGGTGACCCCGGCGGCGCGGTTCCGCCGCGACGCCAGCGACATGCTGGCGGGACGGCCGCCGGTCGCCGAATGGGTGCAGTTCTGGTGGCTCAACGGCGATCCCACGGCACGCGGCGAGCCGACGCGCGCGGTGGTGACGACGGGGTTGTCGTCGCTGCTCGGCCGCGAGATCGATTTCCCGCCGACGACGCTGGCGCCGGCTGAGATCGGCCAGCGCGTGCTCGGCACGATCCAGTATCTGCTGACCCAGGGCCCGGTGCTCGAGGACGGCGACACGCTGGGCGTCGGCAAGGCGGAACGGCTGCGGGTGCGCCACGTCGCCGAGGGCCACGCGCCGGGCGTGCCGGCCTACCAGCTGATCCTCGAGACGCACGACGAATCGGACGTGCCGGAGCGGCCGGCGGCGGTACTCGAGCACCCGGCGCTGCAGGCGCGGCGCGAGCCCGAGCCCGCGGCGCCCGCCGTCCGGCCGGCGCGCGGCTTCGGCCGCCGCGGCCTCGAATAGGCCGTCGCGCCGCGCAATCGCGCTATCGCGCGCCCTGCGGGCGTGCTAACGTGCCGGGAAACAACGGCCGATCGGCCGGATAACTGGGCAGTATCGGAAGGACTTGCGGCCGAACGCTCGGAACATCCTCCCGGCAACGATTGCGCCGGGATCTCTCGCGTACGGACGGGTAACAAGACTCCGCAAACCGGCAAACCCAGGTGAGCATCGTCGGATGCGCGCCCCGTCGGCCAATCGTGGGCGGCGGGGCCGGCCCGCGGTGCAGCGCTGCGCGCAACGCGCCAACAAGAATAAATATCTGTCATTTCAGGGAGTTGCACAATGTCGAACAGCACATCATACGGCAAATCGGGACTGCTGGCCGCGCTCGCGGCGGGAGCGGTCGCGCTCGCGGCGGCATCCTCCGGCGTCAGGGCCGCGCCCGCCGACGAGATCGCGAAGATCGTCGCCGGCGGCGAGGTCGTCGACCTGACGGTCACCGTCAGCGAGAACTATCCGGCCCACTGGCCGTTCCATCCGCCGTTCCGGCGTCAGATCATGAACTGGTACAAGAAGCTGCCCGGTCCCTATTCGGAGAACCCGCGGTCCGCCGCCGGCGGTGCGGGCGACACGATCAAGGAAAACCTGGTGCAGAGCGTCTTTCCCTACTTCAGCCAGCAGTACGTGATCGACGACCATACCGGCACCCAGATCGACTATCCGGCCCATTTCATCCCGCCGCCGGGCAGCGGCATGCCGTTCGAGAGCAAGATGGGCTGGATGACCGGTGACAAATATCCGGTCACCAACCAGATGGGTCCGGCGGCGGTGATCGACCTGCGCAGCATCCGTGACGCCGCGGAACCGGGCAAGAGCCCGCTCATCACCCTCGACATGATCAAGGCGGACGAGGAGAAGAACGGGGCCATCAATGCCGGCGACGTCGTCATCCTCTACACCGGTTACGACGATGCCTATTACAAGCCGTTCCCCGAGGGCAACCGGCTCGCCTGGGACCCGCTGGTCAACGGCAACGTGCCGGGCTGGCCGGCACCGACGCCCGAGGCGGTGATCTATCTCGCCGAGAAGGGCGTCCGTCATATGGCCATCGACAGCCCCAGCATGGGCCCGATCGGCTACGAATGGGAAGGCCGGCCGATGGCGCAGATGACGCACGTCTCGTTTCTCAAGTACGGCGGCAGCTGGACCGAGTTCGTCCGGAATGTCGGCGAACTGCCTGCCCGGGGCGCGTATTTCATCAGCCTGAGCGCCAAGATCGTCGATATCAGCGGCGGCCTGACGCGGGCGATCGCGATCAAGCCGCAGGGGCCGGGGCTCGCCCAGTAGGGTCGCGCCAGCGATCCCGATCCGGTCGGATGTCGTGAGACGGCGGGGCCGTTGCACCGTAGGGTGCGCGGTCCCGCCGGGCCGCGTGGGCCCGGGACGTCGCGCCGGCCGCGCCGGCCGGTACCTCGCCTAGGTGTCCTCGCTCGGCGGTGTCACCGCCATGTCGTTGCCGAAGGCGATGACGCAGGACTGGCCGCGCGGCCAGGTCCAGATCTCGGTCCAGTTGCCGTTGCGCGCGACGAAGATCTCCATGACGATCCCTTCGGCCTTCACGCCGACGGCGACGCGCTGCTCGCCCGCCTTCGCCAGATCCTCGAGCATGACCGCGCGGTCCGGGCAATCGAGACGTCCGCGCTCCAACGCCAGCGCGGCGCTCGACGCGTAGGCGCCGGTCGCCGCCAACACTGCGAGTGTCATCACGAAATGCTTCACCATGGCTCCCTCTCAGTTCTCGGAACCCGCTCCGCGAGCCTGCGGCGCCGCACTCGGGACGTCCGTGCATGAGGGCTGCCGGCGTCCGTCGGCGGGGCGCGCGCAAGTCTTCGCGCCTCTGCAACCCCGTCCTCGGCGTCGATCCGTCTCGATCGATTTGCCGGCCGCGAACCTTACGCCAAAGCGGCGTTCGGCCCGGCCACGGGGACACGGTTCCCGCCGGGCGTGTCCCCAGGCTCCCATGTTACGCCCCAAGGTTTAAAGTACAGTTAATCGCCCGCGAAATGGGCCTCTGGGCCGCGGCAACGGGCGTTTTCGCGGCTGCTGACGGCATCCGTGCCCGGTCCCGGCCTAGCTGAAGTCGCGCAGCCAGGATCGCGCCTCCGCGACCGATTCGAAAGTCTGCATCGGATAGGGCGAGCGATAGCTGTCGAGCAGGGCTTCCGCCATCTTGCGGCCCGCCGGGGTCTTCGCGACCACCGCGGAGGCGCGCACCGCCGCGATGTGCTCGGGCTCCGACAGGGTCGCCTGCAATTTGCCGCCGATGCCCAAGAGCGCCTCGACAAAGACCAGTACCGGCATGGCCCTCCCGCCGGCCAGCTCAAAGATCCTCTGGCGCACGTATTTCACTGCTTCGGGCGAGGCTGCGATGGCAGCGGAGGTGTAGTCGACGGTTACGATTCCGTCGGTGCCGAGCGAGACGGCCGGATAATCCGGGATGGGAAATCGCTCGGGAGCGCTGCGCGAGGCCGGCGAACCGTCCGGGAGGGGCAAGCCGTGTGCGGTACCGATCAGGAAGCGAACGGCCCCATGAGGGCCGCGCAGCGGCAGCAGGACGACTTTGTACCGCACGAACTCCTTGCCGCGCCAGCCGAGGCCCTCGCTGCGGACGAAGATCGCACCGCAACACGCGTCGTCGTACTGCCGCCACACCTTGGCGTGGCGGTCCCGATCGGGAAACAGCTCGCTCAGGCGCCGGCCGGTCAAGTCGCCCTTGATGTCGGCGATGCCGGTGCCGACCAGGCGAAAGCAGTAGTCGCTCGGCTCGACGTCCAGCCGTTCGACGATGAATACATACGGAAGTATGTTAACGATGTGCCGCGGCTCGATCTCCGACCGGTCCGGAAACGCGCCGTCGCGGCACTTCGCCCGCCAGTAGTCGAGGAGCACCCGTGCCGGTTCGGACAGGTCGTCGGGCCAGCTGCTCGCATCGTCGGGCGCAATCGCCGTCAGCCGCTCGACCGAATCCCGCACCTTCCCCATGCCTGGTCACCGTTCTTATGCTCACCCACGGTTGTATCCTAACCGCAAGAATCGGTCATATCACGCGAGCGTGAGCAGAGCGCAAACAGCCGGGGCACGCCGGCACGGCGATGATGCCCGTGTCAGCACGCCTGACGCCGGTCGGCACCGGCGCGGCGGGCGCCTGCAACCCGGCCGTGCATGGGGGCTCGAGATCGCCCATTGATGCGACCTATGAGAGCATTCACGTTCGTGAATTCCATCTTTTGCGGAAGTCGATTGCGAGACGCTGACGGGTGGCCGAAAGCGCCGGTTTGCAACGCCGTTGCGGCGCCGCATCTGTTCAATGTGTCCGCTTTTCGGCGGTGCGCGGGTGCGTTCAGTTCTCGCCGAAAACCGTGGCGAACGTCGCCATCAGCGCGCTGTCCAGATCGGCCATGGTCACCGGCAGCCCGAGGTCGACGAGCGAGGTGACACCGAACCGCGGGTCGGCGATGCCGCACGGCACGATGCCGCTGAAATGGGCGAGCTCCGGCTCGACGTTGATGGCGATGCCATGATAGGTGACCCAGCGGCGCACGCGCACGCCGATCGCGGCGATCTTGTCTTCGCGGCCGGCGCCGCGGTACACCCAGATGCCGATACGGCCGTCGCGACGCTCGCCGCGCACGTTGAACTGCGCCAGCGCCCGGACGACCCAGCTCTCGAGGTCGTGCACGAAGCGCCGCACGTCCTGGCCGCGCCGCGTCAGGTCGAGCATCACGTAAGCGACGCGCTGGCCCGGCCCGTGATAGGTGAACTGGCCGCCGCGGCCGGTGTGGTAGACCGGCAAGCCGCG
>JBFHDX010000092.1:0-15137 GCA_041584475.1 Alphaproteobacteria bacterium | reverse complement strand
GCGTACCGGCGAGGGGATCGGAGGATCGGGGAGCGACCGTGAGCGCAACGACTCCCCGGGGGCGCTCCGACCCGCCCGACCGGAGGCGCCTGCAAGCCGTTCCGGCTTGCCGTGCTATGTTGGCGTGGCGGGAGACGGTTGGAGGCCGAAATGGAATACTATGATCTGGGGTCGTACGGCTGGCCGATCACCACGGCCGAGCCCGAAGCGCAGCTCTGGTTCGATCACGGAATGGCATGGTGTTACGGCTTCAATCACGAAGAGGCCATCGCCTGTTTCGAACGTGCGCTGGGGCACGACCCGCGATGCGGCATGGCCCACTGGGGCATCGCTTACGCGATCGGCCCGAACTACAACAAACCTTGGGAAGCCTTCGACGATGAGGACAAACGCGCTTCGCTCGAGCGCGCACATGCCGCGTCGGCCGCCGCCAGAGAGGCCGCCGCGGGGGCCACGGATGTCGAGCGGGCGCTGATCGCCGCACTCGCCTCGCGCTATCCGGCGAGCCCCGCCGAGGAGGATCTCGGCCCGTGGAACGACGCCTACGCCGACGCCATGCGCGACGTCCACGCGGCGCACGGCAACGACGTCGACGTCTGCGCCCTGTTCGCCGAGGCGCTGATGAACCGGACGCCCTGGCAGCTCTGGGATCTGGTTAGCGGCGAACCCGCCACGGGCGCCAGCACGCGCGAAGCGATGACGGTTCTGGAGACCGCGTTCCGTGAGCTGGACGCGAAGGGCGCCGGTCGCCATCCGGGCCTGCTCCACATGTACGTCCACCTCATGGAGATGTCGCCCCATCCGGAGCGGGCGCTGAAGGCCGGCGACACGCTCGTCGACCTCGTCCCGGACGCCGGCCACCTCGTTCACATGCCCACCCATATCGACGTCCTGTGCGGTCACTACCAGAACGTCGTCGCGCGCAATACCGCTGCGATCGTTGCCGACCGCAAGTTCCTCGAGCGAGCCGGGCCGATGAACTTCTACTCGGCGTACCGCTGCCACAACTACCACTTCAAGGCTTACGGCGCGATGTTCCTCGGCCAGTACGCGCCGGCCATAGAGGCGGCGGAGGAGATGATCGGGACGCTACCGGCCGAGCTTCTCAAGACGGGATCCCCGCCGATGGCCGACTGGCTCGAGGGATTCGTGCCGATCAAGCAGCACGTGCTCATTCGCTTCGGCAAGTGGCACGAGATCCTCGCGCAACCGTTCCCCGAGGACCGGGAACTCTTATGCGTCACCACGGCGATGATGCGTTATGCGCGAGCCGTGGCCCACGCATCGACGAACGACGTCGAGGCCGCGCAGACGGAGCGCGACGCCTTCCTCGCCGCTCGCGAGCGGGTTCCCGAGAGCAGGATGCTGTTCAACAACACCTGCCTCGACATTCTCGCGGTCGCGGAGGCCATGATGGACGGCGAGATCGAGTATCGGCGCGGCAACCACGACATCGCCTTCGACCATCTGCGGCGGGCCGTCGATCTCGACGACAACCTGCCCTACGACGAGCCGTGGGGCTGGATGCAGCCCAGCCGACACGCGCTCGGGGCGTTGCTCATCGAGCAGGGTCGGCTCGACGAGGCGGAGGCGGTCTATCGCGCCGACCTCGGTCTCGACGGCACGCTGCGCCGTGCCTGCCAGCATCCGGACAATGTCTGGAGCCTGCACGGTCTGCACGAATGCCTGACTCGCCGCGGCGAAACCGTCGAGGCGGCGCACGTCAAGAGGCGCCTCGACATCGCGGTCGCCCGGGCCGACATCCCCGTTCACGCCTCGTGTTTCTGCCGCCAGGAGCGCGCCGCCTGAGCCGCCGGTATCGCGGCCCGAAACGGTCGGCCGCCTATTCCAGCGCCCGGAAAGGCGGCGCGAAGACCACCGGGCCGGCGAGCGCGTCGAGCGCGTGCGGCGCCAGCGCGAGTGCCATGAAATAGGGCTTCGGATAGGGGGTCTCGAAACCGTCCGCGGCCGCCGCGCTGAAGCCGAAACGCCCGTAATAGTCCGGCTCGCCGACGACGAAGGCGGCCCGCCAGCCGTCGCGCCTCGCGCGCGCGAGGCCGGCGCGGACGAGCCGCGAGCCGATGCCCTGGCGCTGGCGCGCCGGCGTCACCGCGACCGGCGCCAGCGCGACGCAACGCTTGGGCGCCTGCAGCTTCGAGAACATGATGTGCCCGACGACCTCGCCGTCATCCTCGGCGACGAGCGCGATCACCGCATCGCCCGACGCGCGCAGCGCGTCGACGAGGTCGGCCTCCTCTTCCTGCCCGAACGCGGCGCCGACGACGCGGCGGACGGCGGCGGCATCGGCGGGCGTCTCGTCGCGCACGATCATGCGGGCTTGATGGCGCGTCGGCGGCACTTCTGTCAACCGCGGCGGCGCCGGCCGGATGCCGGATGAGCGCCGTGGCATGACGGTGTCCCGGGTCGCTCTCGAGCCGGGTGCGAACGGGGCCATGCGCAGCGTGACAACTGCGACGCGACGGTCGGGCTGTGTTAGGGTCTGCGGCAACGTCGAGAGCACGGATGCCGTGCGCAGCGCTCACGGCCCCGACGGAGTCGACACCATGACCATCCGCCTGCGCCGCCCGCTTGCCGCATTTGCCGTCGCCGGCCCGTGCTTCTGGTTGCCCGCGGTCGCCGCGGAGACGCCCGCGGGTGAGGAGAGTGCGCCGCTCGCCTGCGCGGAGGCCATGGACCGGTCGACGGTGCTGAATGGCCGCACGCTGATCGCCGCCGCCGCATCCTGTTTCCGCGATGCGAGACATGTCGAGGGGAATTTCCTGCTCGTCGCCGGCCAGGTCCGCTCGATGACGGACATGTCGCTCCTCACGCCGGCGGGCGATGCCGACGAAATCGCGGCGGCCGAGCTCTACGGGCTGATCTTCTTCCAGGCCGGCGGCACCGGATACGACGAGGTCTATCGCGATCCGCTGCTGCGCCAGCAGCTGTTCGACGGGCTGGATGCGTGGAGCCCCGCCCTCTTCGACGGATACGATCCGGGCTGGCGCTACCGATCCGGGCCAGCGGCGAGCCTCTACGACGAGATGGCGGCGTACATGAAGGCGACCCGGCTGGCGCAGGTCCGCCATTATGCGGAGCTGATCCAGGACGACGCCTACTATGCCGCGCGCAGGGAATTCGGCGAATTGCAGGCACGGAACCCGGGCGGCCTCGTCGCCGGATCGCCGGACGCCGATCGCGCGGACGCGTTGATGTCGATCATGCGCGAGATCAGCGCGGCGGTCCCCAAGCAGACGGTCGACCTCAAGCCACCCGACATCCCGCCCCCCGAGCCGGACCCCGATGCCGGATTCGAGCAGCTCTGGGTCGGGTTCGACGGCCCGGAGTCGACCGGCGTGGCGGTGTTCGAGAACGAGGCGGGCGTGCTGAGTTCGTGGCTGCCCGACGCCATCGGAGGGGTGGAACTGGCGGACATCCTCGCCCGCGTCGATTTCGAGACGCAGATCCTCGTGGCGCTGGCGATCGGCGAACGCGAGACGGCGACCGGCGCCGTGCACATGAATGTCTCCTACAACGCCATCCACGAAAGCCTGACGGTGAGCGCCAGGGTCGGCGTGAACGAAGAGGGATGCGACTTCCCGTATTCGAAGTCCTATCCGTTCGCGCTGGCGGTCGTCGCGCGGCCGCCGCTCGTGCCCGACCACCCGGGCTACGGGCTCTCGAATTTCGGCGATGGCTGCAAGCCGCCCATATCGGGGCGACCGTCCGGCTCGCGGTGATTCGCGGACACGGTACCAGCGTCGCGAAGGAAATCAGTACCGCGTCCCCGACCTGCCTTACTCGAAGCAGTATCTCATCGCCGTGAACCGGCCGCGGAAGGCCTGCACCGCGTCGCGCCAGTGGCCGCGCGGCCGTTGCCCGCCGTCGCGCAGGATCTCGGCCAGCAGCGCCCCGAGTTCCGCGAAATCGTCCGGCCCCATGCCGTAGCGCGTCATCTCCTGCGCGCCGAGGCGCACGCCGCTCGCCGCGGCGAAGCCGGGATCGTCGTGGAACGCCTGCGGGTTGGTGATGACGTTGTTCGCCTCGAGCAGGTCGGCGATGGCCTCGCCCTTCGCGCGCGCGGTGCGCAGCAGGACCTGGTGGGTCTCGGTGAAGTCGCAGGCCGGGTCGCCCTCGATCTCGAGACCGTGCCCGGCGAGCGCGCGCGCCAGCGCCTTGGCGTTCGCGATCACTCGCGGCGGATACTCCTCGCGGAACTGCAGCATCTCGTACGTCGCGCCGAGGAGCCCGAGCAGCGTGCCGAGGTGATGGTTGCTGACATGGCCCGGGAAGGCGCGCGTCTCGATGAAGTGCCACAGCTCCTCGAACGCCGAGCCGGGTGCGATGTCGCTCAGGATCACGCCGCGCTGCGGCCCGAAGAACGTCTTGTGGGTCGAGCCGGTGACGATGTCGGCGCCCTCCTTCAGCGGCCGCTGGAAGTGCTCGCCGAGGAGGCCGAGCACGTGCGCGCCGTCATACATGATCAGCGGCCGCGCGGGATTGTCCTTGCCGTAGCGGTCGTGCACGAAGGCGGCGATCTCGGCCACCGGCTCGGTATGGATGATGACGCTGCGCCCGAAGACGATGAGGTCGGGCCCGGTCCGCTCGATCAGCGCCGTCGTCGCGGCGACGTCGATGCGGTGCGGGTTCGCCGCCTGGATCGGGAAATGCTCGACCGCGGCGAGGCCGCTGACCGGGTCGATCGCGATGTAGTTGCGCAGCGCGCCCATCGGCTGCGCGCTCAGGTGCCCGCCCTTGGTCAGGTCGTGCACGAGGGCGCGGCGGATCAGCTCGGGCCGCCGGCCGCGGCGGCCGCGGTTGCGGAACTGCTTGAGCGCATCGTAGACCGTGTCGTTGGCCATCTGGCCCGAGGTCACGCGAACCTCGACGCGGGCGCAGTCGAAGAACGCCCGCAGCGCCGCCTTCAGCTCGTCCTCCTTGTCCATGATGAAGGCCGTGCCCTTGTAGTAGCGCACCTCCGGCGCCTCGGGCCCGAGGCCCTTGAGCCGGCTGTGCTCGTTGTAGCGGCCGGCCGGATCGGCGCTGCACAGGCGGTCGACGAAGGCGGAGGTCGGCTGCTCCGAGGGGATCAGGTTGACGCACTCCGCGCGCCGCCAGCGCGTGTTGGCGGCGGCGTCCTCGGCGAGGCGGGCGGCGAGGTCCGCGGCCTTCCCGGGCTCGACGCGACCGACCTTGCGCGGACCGCTGAAGCCCGTATAGGGGCGGCTGTAGGGCGCGTGCGGCCAGAGATTGCGCTCGACCAGCTCGGCCTCGCACGAGCGTCCCCGCTCGTCCTCGACGCGCAGCACCACCGGGCGGTCGGTGCGGTAGCGGATGTCGGAGTCGACGAGCGCGAGGCCGATCGGCCGCAGGTCGTGCTCGTCGGTCGGCGTCGCGGTGATGCCGGCGCCGTAGAAGCGGGCATAGGGCACGCTCGTGCCCGAGGTGACGGTGCCGACGCAGCGCTCGCCGCGGTACAACTTCGAGCCGGCGCGCAGCGGCCGGCGCTCGCCGAACACGGCGATCGGCTGCACCAGCCGCTTGAGGACGCGGTCTGCCGGCGGCGCGTCCAGCTCGCCGCGGCGGATGCGCTCGAACTCCGCGCGCTGCCGCTCGAGCGCCGCGCGCCCGACATAGTCGTGCGTGTCGGACGGCCGCACGGCAAAGAGCGCGAGCGAATTGGCGAAGATCGGGATGCCGACGCCGTCCGCGTCGTCGCCCAGCTCGTGCCCGTAGAGCGGCAGGCCCGCCTCGAGGCGCAGCGAGTCGCGCGCCGCGAGACCGGCGGGGACGGCGCCCAGCGCGACCAGCTTCGCCCACAGCGCGACCGTGCCGCCGGCCTCGACGAACAGTTCGAAGCCCACCGATTCGCCCGTATAGCCGGTGCGCGCGACGATCAGCTTGTGCTCGCCGAAGCGCGTGACGCTCAGCCGGTTGCGCTTGCTCTCGGGCTGCGCGGCGCGCGGCACGATCTCCTCGAGAAGGGTCGCGGCGTGCGGCCCCTGCAGCGAGATCATGTGCAGATCCTCGCTCACGTCCGCGAGCTCGGCCCCGGCGCCGTCCGCCTTGCGGGCCGAGAGCCATGCCCAGTCCTTGTCTCGGTTCGCCGCGTTGACGACCAGCAGGAAGCGATCCTCGGCGAGCCGGTAGAGATAGGCGTCGTCGACGGCGCAGCCCGCCTCGTCGGCGATGAAGGTGTACTGGGCCTGCCCCGGGCGCAGCGCGCGCGCATCGTTGGTCAGCACGCCGAGCAGGTAGTCCTCGGCGCCGCCGCCGGTCACTTCGAAGCGGCCCATGTGCGAGACGTCGAACAGCCCGGCGTGGCGGCGCGTCGCCAGGTGCTCCTGGATCGCCCCGGTCTTGTATTGAACGGGCATGTCCCAGCCGCCGAAGTCGACCATCTTCGCCCCGTGGCTCGCGTGCCACTCATGCAGTGCGGTCTCGCGCAGCGCGCCGGCATCGATCACGGACATGAGAAAGCCTCCCTGCAGCTCGCCCCGTCCCGCAGGGCGAGTGGGACAGTGTAGTGCAGCGGAGCCGTCGCGGGAAATGGGTCCGCTGCCCGGCGGACCGTGCGCGGGACCGGGCGCCGGCGTCAGGCGACGCGGTCGCGCGGCTCGCGGCCGGCGAAGAAGGCTTGCGCGTTCTCGATGACGCGGAAGCCCATGGCGGCGCGCGTCTCGCGGGTGGCGCTGCCGAGGTGCGGCAGCAGCACGACGTTCTCCATCCCGAGCAGCGCCGGCGTCACCGCCGGCTCCTTCTCGAAGACGTCGAGCCCGGCGCCGGCGATCTGCCCGTCCTGCAGCGCCGTCACCAGCGCCGCCTCGTCGACGACGTCGCCGCGCGCGGTGTTGACGAGGATGCCGTGGCGCTGCATGGCGGCGAAGCGGGACGCGTTCATCAGGTGCCGGTTCTCCGGCGTCGCCGGGCAGTGCAGCGAGACGAAATCGGCCTCGCCGAGCACCGCCTCGATGTCCTCGCGGCGCTCCGCCGCGAGGTCGCGCAGCACGTCTGCCGGCGGCGGGTAGGGATCGTAGAAGACGATGCGCATGCCGAAGCCGTGCCGCGCCCGCCGCGCCGTCGCCTGGCCGATGCGCCCGAGCCCGATCAACCCCAGCACCTTGCCGCTGACCTCGGTGCCCATCATGTGCGTCGGCCGCCAGCCGGTCCACGCCTTGGCGCGCACGTGCCGCTCCCCCTCGCCGGCGCGGCGCGCCGTCATCAAGAGCAGCGTCATCGCCAGATCGGCGGTGGCGTCGGTCAGCACCTCGGGCGTGTTGGTGACGACGAGCCCGCGCGCCTTCGCCGCGGCGATATCGATGTTGTTGAAGCCGACGCCGAAATTGCCGATCAGCTTCGCGCGCCGCGGCTCGGCCGACATCACCTCGTCATCGATGCGGTCGGTGACCGTGGGAAAGACCGCGTCGTAGTCGCTGAACGCGTGGCGCAGGGCGGCCTTGTCCAGCGGCCTGTCCTCGGCGTTGAGCGTGACGTCGAAGAGCTCCCGGAGGCGCGCCTCCACTTCCTGCGGCCAGCGCCGCGTGACGATGACTTTCGGCTTGCTCACGGACTCCGCCCCCTGCTGTCCCGGTTATCGACAGCGCAGAGATAGCAGAGCCGGGCGGCCCGGCATAGGGGCGGGGCGGGAATGAGGCGGCAGGGGTCGGAGGGCCGACGACACGTCCGGTTGCGGGGAGAGGCCCGCAGGCGCAAGGTGGATCGGCGGGAGGGCCCGCGGCGGGCCCGAGCAGACATGAACCATTCATCGAAAACAACGGCTCGGATGAGCCGCCGTCGCGATGCTTGAGCGACGCAAGCGGCCAGTGCGTGGGATTGCTGTTGAGGCGGATTCAGATGTCCGATCGATAAACGGCATCTTTTCGATTGATAAATTACGAATTAGAATTATTCTAATTCGGTAGTCGCAGAGCAATCGCCACGAAACGGCGTCGCTCTCAGGGGGTTGGCAACGGTTCTCCGCCGGACACCTCAATTCATCGAGCAGGAACGGGAGATCAACATGGACGGAAACGATACGGCAACCGTGGGCACGTGCCCGGTCATGCATGGCGGAATCACGAACGTCGGCGCGTCTGTCATGGACTGGTGGCCGAAAGCCCTGAACCTCGACATTCTTCATCAGCACGATACGAAGACGAACCCCTTGGGCCGGGGTTTCAACTATGCTCAAGAAGTCAAGAAGCTCGACTTCGAGGCCCTCAAAAAGGATCTGCATGCCCTCATGACCGACAGCCAGGATTGGTGGCCGGCGGACTGGGGGCACTATGGCGGGTTGATGATCCGCATGACGTGGCACGCCGCGGGATCCTATCGTATCGCCGACGGCCGCGGCGGCGCAGGCACCGGCAATCAGCGTTTCGCACCCCTGAATTCGTGGCCCGACAACGTGAACCTGGACAAGGCACGCCGTCTGCTGTGGCCGATCAAGAAGAAATACGGCAACAGGCTCAGCTGGGCCGATCTCATTACGTATGCCGGCACGATCGCATACGAGTCCATGGGGCTGAAGACCTTCGGCTTCGGCTTCGGCCGCGAAGACATCTGGCATCCGGAAAAGGACGTCTATTGGGGCTCGGAGAAGGAGTGGCTCGGCCGTGGTCGCTACGCGAGCGACGATGACCCGCAGTCGCTGGAAAATCCGCTCGCGGCCGTGCAGATGGGCCTGATCTACGTGAACCCCGAAGGCGTGAATGGCCAGCCCGATCCGCTGAAGACCGCGGCCGAAGTCCGCGAGACGTTTGCGCGCATGGCGATGGACGACGAAGAGACCGTCGCGCTCACCGCCGGCGGCCATACCGTCGGCAAAACTCACGGCAACGGCGATGCGAGCCTGCTGGGCCCGGACCCCGAAGCCGCCGGCGTCGAGGATCAGGGTCTCGGCTGGATCAACAAGACCAAGCGCGGCATCGGTCGCGACGCCGTGACCAGCGGTCTCGAAGGCGCCTGGACGACCCACCCGACCAAGTTCGACAACGGCTATTTCGATCTCCTGTTCAAATACGAATGGGAGTCGAAGAAAAGCCCCGCCGGCGCCTGGCAGTGGGAACCCATCGGTATCGCGGAAGAGGACAAGCCGGTCGACGTCGAGGATCCCTTGATCCGATGCACGCCGATTATGACCGATGCCGACATGGCGATGAAGATGGATCCGATCTACCGTGAAATCTCCCTGCGGTTCCAGAAGGATCCGGAGGCCTTCCGAGATGCCTTCGCCCGCGCGTGGTTCAAGCTGACCCACCGCGACATGGGCCCGAAGGCGCGCTACATCGGCCCCGACGTGCCGGAAGAGGATCTGATCTGGCAGGATCCGGTGCCCGCGGGCAGCAACGGCTACGACGTCGATGCCGTAAAGGCCAAGATCGCCGCCAGCGGCCTCAGCATCAGCGACATGGTCGCGACCGCGTGGGACAGCGCCCGCACCTTCCGCGGGTCGGACAAGCGCGGCGGCGCCAACGGCGCGCGCATCCGCCTTGCACCCCAGAAGGACTGGGAAGGCAACGAGCCCGAGCGTCTGGCCAGGGTTCTGTCCGTGCTCGAACCGATCGCGGCGGCGGCCGGTGCGAGCGTTGCGGACGTAATCGTGCTCGCCGGCAATCTCGGAGTCGAACAGGCCGCGAAGGCGGCGGGCTTCGAGCTCGACGTCCCCTTCTTGCCCGGCCGCGGCGATGCGACCGACGAGATGACCGACGCCGACTCCTTCGAACCACTGGAACCCGTCCACGACGGATATCGAAACTGGCTCCGGAAGGATTATGCCGTCAGCCCTGAAGAACTGATGCTCGACCGAACGCAGCTGATGGGCCTGAGCGCCCATGAGATGACGGCGCTCGTCGGCGGCCTGCGCGTGCTCGGCACCAATCACGGCGGTACCAAGCACGGCGTGTTCACCGATCGCGAAGGTGCGCTGACGAATGACTTCTACGTCAACCTGACGGACATGGCCTACACGTGGAATCCCATGGGCAAGAACCTTTATGAAATCGCCGATCGCAAGACCGGCGCGGTCAAGTGGACGGCGACGCGTGTGGATCTCGTATTCGGTTCCAATTCGGTTCTTCGCGCTTATGCCGAAGTCTATGCTCAGGATGACAACAAGGAGAAGTTCGTGAACGACTTCGTTGCCGCATGGACGAAGGTGATGAACGCGGATCGCTTCGACCTCGGCTGATCACGGAGAATGGACGCTCTGGCGCCGCTGAGATTCCGCCGCGCTCGAGCGTCACGTCCGGAACAAGTGCCGTCGGCCTGATCTGACCCTGTCAGCGGACTTCTCCTGACACAGGCTCTGCGCCATTCCTTGACGCCGTTGAGCGAGAACGGCGGAGCGGTTCTGCTCGCAGCCAGGCCGGGCTTACCCGGCGCGTCACGGCCACCCCCCGAACCCCCTGATTTTCCTGCGCCTATCGGCGCCGCAACTGTTCAATGCGGGTCGCCTTTTTCGGCCCGGCCCCGCGCATCCGCCCCCGTCCTGCGCCCTCCCCCGGCTCGCATGTTGTCGCGTCCCCCCGAGGCGCCATATCCTGCAGCATGGACGCAAACGCAATCCTCGCGCTGGCGGCGTTCGTGCTGGCGAGCGCCGCGGCGGCCGTGCCGGGGCTCGTCTTCCGGCCCGGCGGCTGGTACCGGGCGCTGGCGAAGCCGCGCTGGTGCCCGCCCGACTGGCTGTTCGGCCCGGTCTGGCTGGTCCTCTATATCGCGATCGCGGTAGCCGGCTGGCTCGTCTGGCGGCGCGCCGGTCTCGACGGCGCCGCGTCCGCGCTTGCGGTCTACGGCCTGCAGCTCGTGCTCAACGGCCTGTGGTCGACCCTGTTCTTCGGCCTGCGCCGCCCGGACCTCGCGTTCTTCGAGGTGGTCGCGCTGTGGCTCGCGATCGTCGCCACCATCGCCCTGTTCCTGCCGCTCGACGCGGTCGCGGCCTGGCTGCTCGTCCCCTACGCCGCCTGGGTCGGCTTCGCCGCGTTGCTCAATTTCAGCGTCTGGCGCCTCAATTCTGCACCTCCCGCATCGTGAATGCCGTGGCGGCGCCGCCCAGCGCGCCGACGGACAGCACGGCGAGCGCGGCCTCGAGCCCGATTCCCAGCAGCACGCCGACGAGGGCGCCGGCGAGCAGCAGCAGCACGCCGATCACGGTGTTGCTGAGCGCGACGTACTCGGCCCTGCGGTCGCCGCCCGCCAGGTCGACGACGTGCGTCTTGCGGCCGATGCGCACGCCGGCATGGGCGACGCCGAGAACGAAGAGGACCGCGGCGTAGAAGGCGATGCTGCCGGCCAGCCCGGGCATCAGCGCGAGCAGCGCCAGCACGCCGAGGCCGAGCAAGCCGGCCAGCGCCGCTGCCGCCGCCATGGTCAGCCGGCTCGAACGGTCGGACAGTGCGCCCCAGAAGGAGGCGCTGACGGCGCCAGCGAGCCCCGAGGCGATGATCAGCCAGCCGAGCCCCGCGAGCGTCTGCCCGGTGCCGCGCTGGGCCAGCCCGACATAGACGGGGCCGGCGAGCGCCGTCGCCAGCATCAGCGCCCGCGCGGCGAGGAACTTCTGCAGCTCGCGGTCCCGCATCAGCAGCGCGAGCTGGTCGCGCACGAGGTCGCCGATGCCGCGCCCGCCCTCGGTGGCGCCGGGATGTTCGACGATCATGGCGAAGCTCGCGGCGGCCAGGAACCAGGCGACGCCGGCGGCGATGATCATCGCGTAGAGCAGCCAGTCCGGCCGGGCCTGCTCGGGACTAAGCGCCAGATAGAGGCCGACGGCGGCGGCGGCGATGCCCGACGCGCTCGCCGCATAGCCGCTGACCCGGCCGCGGCGGCCCTTCGAGACCGTCTTGCCGAGCGTGTCCTTGGCGGCGATCGAGGCGATGCCGCGGGCGAGGCTGAACACGACGAGCAGGCCGACGATCGCCCAGCCGGCGGCGGCGCCGCGCAGCCCGGCCGCCGCGACCACGCCCATCGCGACGATGCACATCCCCTCGACGAGGCTGCTGCCGACCCAGAAGCCCTTGCGCACGGGGAAGCGCCGGATCACGCCGCCGACGAGGATCTGCGGCATGAGCGCCAGCGATTCGCGGATCGGCACGAGCAGGCCGATCAGGTAGAGCGGCGCGCCGACCGCGCCGATGAGCCACGGCAGCACGATCTTGCTGTCGGCCAGCACGTCGCCGGTCTTGCTGAGCGCCTGGGCCAGCACCTGCAGCAGGAAACCGCGCGGCTGCTCCCGGCACTGGTCCTCGGGGATGTCCCGGCACAGGCGGGCGTCCTCGTCGCCGGTCGCCAAATCGTAGAGCCGGGCCGCGAGGTCGCCGGTGGCGGCGGCCGCGGCCGGCTGCGATTGATCCTTCGGCATTCCGCCTCCGTCGCGTTGCACCCGAGTTGCAACGCAGACCGTGGTACCCCGATTCGCCGCCGGCGTCACGGGTCCGCACTCGCTCAGTCGGTCTCGATCGTGCCGACGACGGAGATCGTTCCGTCCGCCGCGCGGCGGATGACCACCAGCTCGCCCGAGGCCGGATAGACGCCGCTCAGCGCCGTGATGTTGACCTGATGCGTGACCAGCACGAGCGGCCGGTCGCGATCCCGCTTCGCGAGCCACTCCTTGATGTCTCGGGTCTGCGGACCCCTGAGCCCACTGCGCCGGAAGAAGGAGTTGAGCGCCGGCAGTTCCTCGACCGGGCCGAGCCCGAGCAGCTCGGCGGTCTCGAGGCAACGGCACCACTGGCTCGAATACACCCGCGCCGTCGCGATGCCGTTCTCGCGGAAGCGCTCGCCGATGCGTCGGGCCTGGTCTCGCCCCGCATCGGACAGGTTTCGCTGCGTGCTGCAGTCGCCGATCCTGAAATTGGCCGGATCCCCGGTGCCCGGGGCGATGGCGTGGCGCAACAAGGCGACGCCGTGGCCGGCGCGCAGCGCCTCCCAGACCTCATCGTCCGCGGCCGCGCCGGAAGGCGACGGCGCAACCAGGGCAAGGATGGCGAGAAGCGTCGCCGCCGCCCCCGCGCCGTGCCGCACGGGCCCGGAATTGTCGCGGCGGACGCGCCGCCCGATCGATCCGATTCGCGTAAGCATGCTATAGAACCTCCCCGTGATGAGCTCCGTTCACCAGCCCCGCGCCGCCCACGATCACGCCGATGCGTCCCGGTGGTCGGCGATGCGATCCAGTCTCATGCACGTTACGTATCAACGGAAGATGCGGATCATTTGTCCGACGAACGACGGCCGGAGACAGCCGTGACGAATCAGGATGCAGCCAGCCTCAGGATCGCGGTCATCGGCGCCGGCGTCGCCGGTGTTGCCTGCGCGCGGCTCCTCGCCGACCGCGGCTTCCGGCCGACGATATTCGAGAAGAGCCGGGGGCTCGGCGGTCGGCTTGCGACGCGCCGCGCCGGCGACGGTATGGCCTTCGATCATGGCGCCCAGTTCGTCACCGCCCGCACGCCCGCCTTTCGGACGCTGGTCGAGCGCGCCATCGCGGCGGGCGCGGCTGCCCGCTGGCGACCGCGCGGCGTCGGCGACATGCCCGAGCGCGACGATTGGATCGTCGGCACGCCGGGCATGAACGCGCTGATCAAGCCCGCGGCCGCAGGCCTGGATATCCGGTTCGCGACCGAGGTCGCCGCCATCGACCGCGATCAAAAGGGGTGGCGCGTCCGGACGTCGCAGGACGGCTCGGGGCAGCTGTTCGATGTCGTGGTCTGCACGGCGCCGGCACCGCAGGCGCGCGCGCTCCTCGCCTCGGAGCCGGCGATCGCCGATGCCGTGGCCGGCGTCGAGATCGCGCCGTGCTGGACCTTGATGATCGGCTTCGGAACACCGGTCGATCCGGGTTTCGATCTCCGGCTTTCGCAGTCGGCCGAACTCGCCTGGGTCTGCCGCGACACCTCCAAGCTGCTGCGCGGCCCTGACGCGGACTGCTGGGTCGTTCACGCGAGCCCCGAGTGGAGCCGGGCCCGGCTCGAGCTCGACCGCGAGCGGGCCACGGCCGCGATGATCGAGCTGCTGCCGGCCGCCCTCGGCCGCGCACTGCCCGACATCCGGCACGCGGCGGCGCACCGCTGGCGTTATTCGCGCACCACGGTGCCACTCGGCAGCCCCTGCCTTCGCGCCGCCGACGGGACGCTTTTCGTCGGCGGCGACTGGTGTCTCGGCGCGCGCGTCGAATACGCGTTCGAGAGCGGTCGGGCGATCGCGCACGCCATCATCGACGAGGACTGATCATGGCCGACGTCGAGACGCAGGCGCCGCTCCGGCTGGCATCGTTCGGTACGGCGCTCAACGCCGCGATCATCGGCGCCTCGGGCGGCATCGGCGCGGCCCTGGCCGACGATCTCGAGCGCTGCCCGGCGGTGTCGCGGATTTTTCGGCTGTCGCGGTCGCGGCCGCACACGGCACGAAACCCGGAGGACTGGCTGCACCTCGATCTCGAACGCGAGGAGACGATCGCCGCGGCCGCGGCGGCCCTCGAACGGGCGGCCGGCGAGCTTCATCTGGTGATCGTCGCCACCGGCATTCTGCACGACGGCGATCGCCTGCAGCCCGAGAAGACGTGGCGTGCGCTGAGCGCCGAGGGGATGGAAGCCGCCTTCCGGGTCAACGCGATCGGCCCGGCCCTCGTCGCCAAGCATTTCCTGCCGCTCCTCGGCCGCGACCGCAAGGCGGCCTTTGCCGCGATTTCGGCCCGGGTCGGCAGCATCGGCGACAACGGCCTCGGAGGCTGGTACGCCTATCGCTCCTCGAAGGCGGCGCTGAACATGCTGATCAGGACGCTGTCGATCGAGCTTGCGCGCCGGCACCCGCACGCGCTGTGCGTCGGGCTCCATCCCGGCACCGTGGATACGGCCCTGTCGAGGCCGTTCCAGCGCGGCGTTTCCGCGGCACGGCTGTTCTCTCCCGCACGGTCCGCACGCCACATGCTGACGGTGCTCGACGGCCTGACGGCGGCGGATTCGGGATGCCTTTATGCCTGGGACGGCACCCGCATTCCGTTCTAGCCGACGGCGTCTAGAGCTTGTCCACCACGTCCTTCGCCACCTCCGGGGTGAGCGACCGCTCCGTGCGCAGCAGGCGGATCGCCCCGAGCTTCCGGCCCTGGGCGACGAGGCCGCGCTCGCTGTCCTCGAGCGAACCGCCGG